>JBHHZI010000012.1:0-34127 GCA_046757965.1 Acidobacteriota bacterium
ACGACCCACGCACCGTGCTCCTCGAACCGATGGAGGCCACGGCCGACGTGAGTGCACTGCGGGATCTCGCTGGCGTGAGAGAGATCGAACAGGACGGCTCGATCTGGAAGCTGGCCCTGACCCAGGCCAGTGATCCCGCCGAGGTCATCCGGGGCGTCGTGGCGGCCGTGCCCCCGGCGCGAGTGGAGCTGCATCGTCCCAGCCTCGAGGACGTCTTCGTGCAGATCGTCACCGCCTCGGCGGCCGCAGGGGGGCGCGGAGCCGCCCAGGTGAGGGCGTCGGTCTCGGAACCGGCCCCGGCGGCGCAGGGAGCACAAGGGTGAGCCGCATCCTCTGGATTGCCCGGCGCGAGTTCCTCGCGACGGTGACCACCAAGGGGTTCATCATCGGGCTGCTCATCACCCCGACAATCATCGGTATGATGATCGTGGTGATGCCGATGCTGATGAATCAGGCTCCTCCCAAGGTGGACGGGGAGGTGGCGATTCTCGATCCCACCGGCGAGGTGGCGACCGGCGTGGCCGACTTTCTGCAACCCGCCGAGATCGCCCGCCGCCGCGGTGACCTGAAGAAGAAGATCGATGCCGCAACCCCCGATGCGGTGAAGCGACTGACCGCCGCCTCCGGAGCGAAAGAGACGGCGGATGCGGCGCTTACGGCGGCGCTGGGCGAGATCCCGAACATCAGCGTGCATTCTCTCGATGCCGGCGCCGATGTCGAGGAGGAGAAGAAGCCCCTGCTGGTGGGTTCGGTGCAGGATGGCGGGCGGCTGGCCCTGGTCGTGGTGGACCCCGCCGCCGTGACGCGCAGACCGGGAGAGGCGAAGTTCGGCAGCTACACGCTGTTCGTCCGGGAGAAGCTCGATGATCGCATCGAGGACGAGATCAAGGCGGCCCTGCGCGAGTCGATCGTCGCCGCACGAGTCGGCCACGCCGGCCTCGATCGCGACGAGATCGATGCGCTGACCCACGTCAAGAGGGTGATCTCCACGACCGTCACGGCCGAAGGCGAGCAGAAGACGAACGAGATCTTCAACGCCATCCTGCCGGCGGGTTTCATGATCCTCCTGTTGATCGCCGTGCTCACCGGCGGGCAGCAGATCCTGACGACGACCATCGAGGAGAAGTCCAGCCGCGTCATCGAGGTCCTGCTGAGCGCCGTGTCTCCCATGCAGATCATGGCCGGCAAGATTCTCGGGCAGCTCTGCGTCGGCATGGTGATGCTCGTTCTCTATGCCGGCATGGGCGTCGTGGCGCTCATCTCGTTCGCCCTGCTGGGTCTGGTGGATCTGTGGTTGCTGGTGTACCTGTTGATCTTCTATGTCATCGCGTACTTCACCCTCGGATCCCTGATGGCGGCCATCGGATCCGCGGTCAACGAGATGTCGGAAGCCCAGGGATTGATGGCGCCGGTGATGATGACGATGATGATTCCCTGGATTCTCTGGATGCCGATCAGTCGCGATCCGAATTCGGTGTTCGCCACCGTCTGCAGCTTCATTCCTCCGATCAATTCGTTCGTCATTCTTCTGCGGATGAGTTCGACCGCACCGCCACCCATGTGGCAGGTGTGGCTGTCCATTCTCGTCGGCGTGGCCGGCGTCTACGGCGCACTGTGGTTCGCCGCCAAGGTGTTTCGTGTCGGCCTGCTGATGTTCGGCAAGCCACCCAATCTGGCGACCCTGATTCGATGGGTCCGGATGGCGTGAGGCAGGGGGCCGGTTGCCGGACACGCCGCGCCGGCGGTGACCTCGCCGCCTGCGGAGAGGGCCGGTGGATGGGATACAGTACCGGGGCCATGTTCTCTCCAGCGCGAATTCCCCGTGCCTGACTTCCGCGTCGATTCGGAGGTGGGCAAACTCCGCACGGTCCTCGTGCATCATCCCGACCTCAGCCTTCAACGGCTGACGCCGTCCAACTGTCGGGACCTGCTGTTCGATGATGTGGTGTGGGTTCGCAAGGCCAGGCGCCAGCACGATGAATTCGTCTCCCATCTGCGGGACCGCGCGGTCGAGGTCCTGTTCCTTGGAGATCTGCTGGCCGAGACTCTGGCGGCATCGAGCGAGGCGCGGACCTGGATGCTCGACCGGGTGGTCTCCGACCTGACCGTCGGGCTGTCGCTTGCCGGCGAGGTCAGGGCCTATCTCGATGAGATGCCGCCGCAGGATCTGGCGCGCCACCTCATCGGCGGCCTGATGGAATCCGAGGTGGAGCATGGCGACTGGGCCGGCTATTCCCTCACGGCGTGCGCCGCAGTGGCCCACGGGTTCATCCTGCCGCCCTTGCCCAACTCGCTCTTCACGCGCGACTCGTCCTGCTGGATCGGTGGTGGCGTGAGCCTGAGCCCGATGTACTTCCGGGCCCGTGCCCTCGAGGTCATCAACGTCGCGGCGATCTACCGTTTCCATCCGCGCTTCGCGAAGGCGGACTTTGATTTCTGGTCACCCCTGGACGAACGGCCGGGTCGTGTCACGCTCGAGGGTTTCGGGCGTGCGTCCCTGGAGGGCGGCGACGTGATGCCCATCGGGAACAAGACGGTTCTCATCGGCCTCAGTCAGCGAACCACGGCCTCCATGATCGAACGCCTGGCGAGCACGCTGTTCGGAGCCGGAGTGATCGAGCGGGTCATCGTCTGTCAGATGACGCCGGATCGGGCCCACATGCACCTCGACACGGTCTTCACGATGCTCGACCGCGACGCCGTGACCGTCTACCCGAAGGTCGTGGACTCCGCCCCGGCGTACAGTTTGCGGCCGGCCGACGGGAACCACAAACTGGAGATCACCCGAGAGAAGAGCTTTCTCGCCGCGGTGCAGGACGCCCTGGGTGTCGCCGCGTTGCGGGTCATCTCGACCGGGGGCGATGAACCGCAGGCCGCCCGGGAGCAGTGGGACGACGGCAACAATGTCGTGGCGATCGAACCGGGTGTCGTGATGGCGTACGCGCGCAACGAACACACGAATGCCCGGCTGGAGGCCGCCGGCATCGAGGTGATCACCTTCGACGGGTCGGAACTGGGGCGTGGTCGCGGCGGCGGGCATTGCATGACCTGTCCGCTGCTCAGAGATCCTGCATGAGGTTGAACCGGACGAGGCAAGACAGGAGGGCCGCGAGGTCCGGGCCGGACCGGGATGCCGGTGCCTTCGACAGGGCCGGGATCTTCCCCCACGCCGGCCGGCAGGGGTCCTTGCCCGGGAGGGATGCCACGAGATGACCGTTCGATTGCGCAATCGCCATTTCCTGAAGCTCGATGATTTCGAGCCAGATGAGATCCTCGCCCTGCTCGATCTGGCGGTTCACCTGAAAAAGTCCAAGAAGGAGGAGCGGGAAGAACGCCATCTCGTCGGGCGCAACATCGCCCTGATCTTCGAGAAGACCTCGACACGAACACGGTGTGCCTTCGAGGTGGCGGCCCACGATCAGGGGGCATCCGTGACCTACCTCGGGCCCGGGGGTTCCCAGATCGGGCACAAGGAATCGATGAAGGACACCGCCCGTGTCCTGGGGCGCTTCTTCGACGGTATCGAGTACCGGGGATTCGGCCAGACCGTGGTGGAGGAACTCGCCGCGCATGCGGGGGTTCCGGTCTGGAACGGGCTGACCGACGAGCACCATCCGACACAGGTCCTGGCGGACGTGATGACGATGCGTGAACATGCCGGCAAGACGCTGGACGAGATCGCCTACTGCTACATCGGTGACGCGCGCAACAACATGGGCAACTCGCTCCTGGTGGGGGGCGCGAAGCTCGGCATGGATGTCCGCCTCGTGGCCCCTCCGGTTCTCTGGCCGGAGGAGGGATTCGTTGAACGTGCGCGGGAGATCGCGGTGACAACGGGAGCCCGGGTCACCCTCACCGGGGAGATCGAGGCCGGCGTGGCCGGTTGTGACTTCGTCCACACGGATGTGTGGGTCTCCATGGGCGAACCGCCGGAGGCGTGGGAGGAGCGGATCGACCTGCTCGGAACCTATCAGGTCACCCGGGCCGTGATGGAGGCCACCGGCCGGCCGCAGGCCCGTTTCATGCACTGCCTGCCGTCCTTTCATAACCGCGACACCGCGGTGGGTGAGGATGTGTTTCGCCGGTTCGGCCTCGACGGTCTGGAAGTGACCGAGGAGGTTTTTGAGTCGCCTGCATCCATCGTGTTCGACCAGGCGGAGAACCGGCTGCACACCATCAAGGCGGTCCTGGTCGCCACTCTCTCCCGGTGACGCCGCAACCTACAGGGGCCGCGTCCGAGGTCGGCACGATGCGAATCCTGGTGGCGCTGGGAGGGAATGCCCTGCTCAGGCGCGGTGAGCCGCTGACCGCGGAGAACCAGCGAAGCAATGTTCGCATCGCCGCTCAGGCACTCGCTCCGATCGCCGAGAATAATCAGCTCGTCATCTCACATGGGAACGGGCCGCAGGTCGGACTGCTCGCGCTGCAGGCCGTGTGTTATGACGCGGCGGCCACCTATCCTCTTGATGTACTGGGCGCACAGAGCGACGGGATGATCGGTTACCTCGTCGAGCAGGAACTGGGCAACCTCCTGCCGGTCGACCGCCCGTTCGCCACGGTGCTCACCATGGTGGAGGTCGACCCTCACGATCCGGCCTTTGACAAGCCCACGAAACCGATCGGCCCGCTCTACGATCGCGCCACCGCCACGCGTCTGGCGAAGGAGTATGGCTGGAGCATTGCCCGGGACGGCAAGCGATGGCGGCGGGTCGTGCCGTCGCCGTTGCCGCGGCGCATCTTCGAGATCCGTCCGATCCAGTGGCTGCTGGAGCAAGGAACCATCGTCATCTGCACCGGAGGAGGCGGCATCCCGACGCTGTACGGCGAGGACGGGAACCTGAGGGGGGCGGAGGCGGTCATCGACAAGGACCGGGCCAGCGCCTTGCTGGCCACCCAGCTGGCCTGCGACATGCTGATCCTCGCCACCGATGTCGGGGGCGTGTACCGTGACTGGGGCACCGACCGCGCGGAGCTGATTCACCGGGCCGCGGTCGAGGAGATGCGAGAACTGACGCTGGCCGAGGGCAGCATGGGACCCAAGGTGGAGGCGGCGTGCGCCTTCGCCGGTGACACCGGCAACGTCGCCGTCATCGGGGCCCTGGCGGATATCGATCGTATCCTGGCCGGAGAAGCGGGCACCCGGATCGAGGGGTGAGGACCTGCGGCGGCTGAACGGTCCGGAGCGGGATCCGGAAGAGGCCGGCAGCCCACCGCGCCGGTTCGGGCAATTCGAATCAAGAGGTACCAGAGGAGACCGATGAGAGTTCGTGCCGTTCGCCACGCCCTGTTCCTTACAGCGCTGCTGCCTGTCGTCATCGGGGCGCCGGCGCTGCTTACGGCATCGATTTCGATGGAGACTGCCGTCGACCGTGTTCTCGGCGCCACCTCCGATGCCGCGGCGCAGACGGCCCTGGAGGAACTCCGGGCCGACCCCGCCTGGGAGGCTCTCTCTCGCCCTCGCTTCGACGAACTCGAGGAGATGATCGCAGCTCGCGGACCGGTCGCGCCGCCTGCCGACGGGGTCCGGCTCGAGGAGATCGCGGTGGCGACGGCCGGCGGCACGATACCGGTGCTCGTTCGCCTTCCCGGCGACTACACCACGGCTCGATCCTGGCCGCTGCTGCTGGCGCTGCACGGTGGTCCGCCGCGCAGCGAGGAGCAGGCTCGCCGGGGGGCGCGGCGCATGATGGAGGTCTGGGCGCCGTCCACGGACCGACAGGGCTGGATGGTGGCCGCTCCGGTCATGCGCACCACGGTGAGCGTGGATGCCTTCACCCAGGACCGGTTGCCGTACGAGATCTTTCATCCGGAGCAAGCCGAGGCGGTCATCCGCGCACTGTCGCGCCGCTACGCGGTGGATCGCGACCGGGTCGTGGCCACCGGCATCTCGCTCGGTTCCAACTTCTCCATCGCCTTCGCGGCGTCCCGGCCGGACCTGTTCGCCGCCATCGTGCCGGTCTCCACCGAGGGTGAGTCGCGGGAGCGGCTGATCCGAGATCTTGTCGGTGTTCCGATCTACCTGCTCGAGGGCACCGAGGACGCCAACATCCTCACCATCACGGGGCCGCGTGCCCTGAGGGATACCC
Source organism: Acidobacteriota bacterium (assembly GCA_046757965.1). Taxonomy (GTDB): domain Bacteria; phylum Acidobacteriota; class Polarisedimenticolia; order SMYD01; family SMYD01; genus JBHHZI01. The sequence goes on from JBHHZI010000012.1 coordinate 6,087, forward strand.
TGCGGGATCTCGGCGGCGAGATCGTCTACCGGGAATTCGCGGGCCGCGCCCACGAGGGATTCTCCGAGCACTATGACGACGTCCTGAGGTGGCTCGCGAGGCATCCCCGCCGCCGGGATCCGAGAACCGTCCTGAGAGTGCCGCATGACGGCATCGTGCCGGTGGCGCGTCGTGTTCACTGGGTCGAGAGCGACACGCGCCAGGGCCTGGTGCGGGCCCGGGTGACGGGCCCGACCGGGATCTCCATCGACGCGTGGCATGCCACCAGGCTGACACTTCTTCTCGATGACGATCTCCTGGATCTGGACCGCCCGATCACGGTCCGCGTCAACGGGGAGCTGGTGCACGACGGCATGATCCCGCGCTCGATCGCCACGGCCCTCGCCGGCTTCCGCCGCACGGGGGACCCCCATCTGGTCGCTGCCCGCCTCACGGTCGAGGTTCCGGTCAACCGCGGTTCCCTGGCGGCCGGGCGGCGCCTTGCCCGGGAGGTGACGCCAACGCATGCTCCGGGTCGCCTCTCGTACTGGGAGACATTTGCCGCGGCCGCCCTTCGGGAGCGGTTTCCCGGCATCGGGTTCGACGCCGTCGAGGTCGACCGGCCCGCCGGGGAGGAGGTCCTCGATGGCGTGGCGCTGCGCGTCACCGATGTGGACCCCCGGGCGGAGGTGGCCCGGGCAGGCCTTCAGGTGGGTGATGTTCTTCTCGATGTGAACGGCGAGCCGTTCTTTGCCGGTGGCGGCGTGAAGGCTCTCACCGAGCGAACCCGGCGGGACCTCCGGGGCGCCTTGCGGACCGTGGACCTGAGGGTTCGCCGGCAGGAGGCAACCCTCACCCTGTCGGCGAACCTCGGTCTGGGCCCGTACACCCACACGACTCCGCCGCCTGCGGCATCGCCGCGGGCGGCTCCACCACTCGCCTTCGACCATTATCACCGGGTCGATGAGATCGAGGCGTTGCTCGCGTCCATCGTGGCGCGGCATTCGGACCTCGCCCGCCTGGTCGAGATCGGGCGGAGTCGGGCGAACCGGCCGATCCTTGCCGTGGAGATCAATAACCCCGTCACGGGACCGGCGGGGGACAAGCCGGGCTTCTACCTGGATGGCAACATTCATGGTGGTGAGATCCTCGGAGGCGAGGGAGCGCTCTACTTCGTGAATCACCTCCTGACGACCTACGGTCAGGATGAAGAGATCACCCGTCTGGTCGACCGCCTGGCGTTCTATGTCGTCTGCGTGGTCAATCCGGACGGTCGCGTCATCTCGGTGGAGACGCCCGAGAACCACCGGTGGAACCTCCGGCCGGTCGACGAGGATGGAGACGGTCGGTTCGATGAGGATCCGCCCGAGGACCTCGATGGCGATGGCGCCATTCTCACCATGCGAGTCGCAGACGCCGACGGGGACTGGATGATCTCCCCGGACGATCCCCGGCTGATGGTCCACCGGCGTCGCCCGGCTCCAGTTGCGGGGGATGCGGAGTCCGTCTCCGGCCACGGACGGGGCGGCTCTGGCGATGCCGGTGGACCGTTCTACCGTCTCCTGACCGAGGGCATCGACAATGATGGAGACGGTGCCTTCAACGAGGACCGCATCGGCGGCGTCGACCTGAACCGCAACTTCCCGGCCAACTGGCACCCGGCGCAGTTTGCCTCGGGTCCGTACCCGCTGTCCGAGCCGGAATCCCGCGCCCTGGTGGACTACATCACGGCGCATCCAAGTATCGCCGCCATCCACACCTACCACACCAGCGGCGGCATGCTGCTGCGTTTTCCGACACTGGCGGATCAGGACTGGGATTTTCCCGCTGCAGATCTCGAGGACTACCGCGAGATCGCCGCGGCCGGAGTGCCGCTGACCGGTTACGACAACTATGCCTTCTCGAAGAAGAAGATCGTGGACCTGATGCACCCGGGTCATGGGGTCTTCAACGACTGGGGGTCGAGCGTCTTCGGCGTGCTCACCATGACCACAGAGATGTGGAAGCATCCGCTCGACGAGGGGGAGGCCTCGCTTCTGGCCTGGAACGACCGCGTTCTCGGTGGCGCCGGGTTCATCGCGTGGCATGTCTGGCAGCATCCGCAGCTCGGTCCGGTCGAGCTGGGCGGGTGGGACCGGTTCACGGTCTCGAATCCGCCGGAGGACCGGATCGAGGACGAGGTGGAGCGCAACAACCGCTGGGTCCTCAGCTTCGCACAGCGCCTGCCACAGGTTCGCATCCTGGAGGCGGCGGCCAGTCTCCCGGGGGGACGGCACGGCCATGTCCGGATCGAGGCGACCGTGGCGAACACCGGCTGGATGCCGACTGCCACCGCCTATGCAACCGATGTCCTCGAGACGGCTCACCCGGTCGAGGTGCGCCTGAGCACCGCCGGTCTCGAGGTCGTCGCGGGCGATGCGGTCGCCGATCTGGGAGTCCTGCCGGGCACCCACGGCGGCAAGCCTGAACCACATCGGCTGAGCTGGGAACTGGCCTGTCCGTCCGCCGCTGCGAGCCTGGCGCCGGGGGCGACGCCGTGGGCGGAGATCACGGTGTCGTCCGAGAAGGCGGGAACCGTGCGCCAGCGCGTCGATCTGGCAGCCGAGACCCGACAGGCGTGCCATGCGGCGCCAGCCGTGGGACGGCACCGGCCGGCCACCGGGAGGGCCTTCACCGGAATCGCCGGCAGCGTCTCCGCCGCCCGGCCCTGACGCCGGACGACTCCGCAGCCCGCGCCTGTTTGCATGCAGGCCCGCCGGGTCGTTCCCGAGCGACCGCCGACCCTTGACCCGGGCGGTCTGGGGACCTCCCGCACGCCACGGCCAGGCTCGCGCGCGCTGTCAGCGACCTGCCGAGGTGCTGTATAGTGCGCAGGTTTCCTTTCTGTAGCGGTTCTGTGACTTCGTTTCGCGGGAGAGAGGCATGTCTCGACTGATGATGGGGATCGCGATTCTCTGTTGCGCGCTGCCGTCGGTGTTCTTCGCTCCGGCCCTGGCAGCAGGATCGGCAACCGACGAGATCGAGCCGGCCTTCGCGGCACTGAAGTGGAGAGAGGTCGGTCCGTACCGCGGCGGGAGGAGTGCCGCGGTGGCCGGGGTTCCCGGACAGGATCGCGTGTATTACTTCGGCGGCACCGGCGGGGGCGTCTGGAAGACCACCGACGGCGGATTCCACTGGCAGAACGTCTCCGACGGGTTCTTCGGCGGTTCCATCGGCGCCGTGGCCGTGTCCTCGTGGGATCCCAATGTCATCTATGTGGGCGGCGGTGAGATCACCGTGCGGGGCAATGTCTCCCATGGTGAGGGCGTCTGGAAGTCCACGGATGCCGGCAAGACCTGGCGCCACATGGGCCTGTCGGATACACGGCATATCGGACGGATCCGGATCGACCCGCGAAACCCCGACCGGGTGTGGGTGGCGGCTCTCGGCCATCTGTTCGGCCCGAACAAGGAGCGTGGCGTGTACCGGTCCGACGATGGGGGGCAGACGTGGGCCAACGTCCTGCATGTCAGCGATGAGGTGGGCGCCGCGGATCTCGCCCTCGATCCCACCAACCCGCGCATTCTCTACGCCACCTTCTGGCGCGTCCTCCGCACTCCGTACAGTCTGGAGAGCGGCGGGGAGGGGTCGGGACTCTGGAAGACGGTGGACGGCGGGGACACCTGGGAGGAACTGACGGGTCACGAGGGCCTCCCCGAGCCGCCACTGGGCATCAGCGGCATCACCGTCTCGCCGACGCATCCTGACAACCTGTACGCCATCATCGAGGCGAAGGAAGGCGGCGTGTTCCGCTCTCGCGACGCCGGCAAGACATGGACCCGCACCAGCAAGAATCGCAGCTTGCGCCAGAGGGCCTGGTACTACTCCCGCATCTATGCCGACCCCGCCGGCGAGGAGATGGTGTATGTGGTCAACGTGCGCTTCCATCATTCGACGGACGGAGGCCGCACCTTCCAGAGTATCTCCACGCCCCATGGCGACAATCACGATCTCTGGATCGATCCCGCCGATCCCCTGCGCATGATCGAGGCCAACGACGGTGGCGTGAACGTCAGCACCGACGGCGGCAAGACGTGGACCCCGCAGAACAACCAGCCCACGGCGCAGTTCTACCGGGTGTCCACGGACAACGACTTTCCCTATCGCCTCCTCGGGGGGCAGCAGGACAACAGTGCAGTGCGGATCCGGTCGCGGGCCGCGTCCGGTGGCGCCATCTCGACCCGCGACTGGGACCCGACGGCGGGCGGAGAGAGCGGGCACATCGTGGCCAGGCCGGACGACCCCGACGTGGTCTACGGCGGGTCGTACGGTGGGTTTCTCACCATGGTGAATCACCGCACGAACGAACGGCGAGCGGTGAACGTGTGGCCCGACAACCCCATGGGCGCAGGCGCCGCCGGTCTGAAGGTCCGGTTCCAGTGGAATTTCCCCATCTTCTTCTCGCCCCACGACCCCGACCTGCTCTACGCCGCCGGCAACGTGCTGTTTGCCTCGCACGATGGCGGTGAGCACTGGACGGCGCTGAGCCCCGATCTGACACGCAACGACGTCTCGAGGATGGGGCCGTCCGGCGGGCCGATCACCAAGGACAACACCAGTGTCGAGTACTACGGGACGATCTTCGCGGCGGTCGAATCGCCCCGCGAGAAGGGGGTGCTCTGGACGGGGTCCGACGACGGGATGATCCATCTCTCCCGGGACGCGGGCAAGACGTGGAGCGACGTGACACCGAAGCAGATGCCCGAGTGGACGCAGGTCAATAGCATCGAGGCGGATCCGTTCAACCCGGCGGGACTGTACGTGGCGGCCACCCGCTACAAGCTCGACGACTTCCGGCCGTACCTGTACAAGACCGACGACTGGGGCAAGACGTGGACGACGATCACGAAGGGCATCGACGCGGACCATTTCACGCGGGTCATCCGGGCCGATCCGGCGCGCCGGGGTCTGCTCTACGCCGGAACCGAGCAGGGCGTGTACGTCTCGTTCGACGACGGCAGGCACTGGGAGACACTGCAACTGGAACTGCCGATCTGCCCGGTGACCGACCTTGCTGTGCGCGACCATGACCTGATCGCCGCCACCCAGGGGCGGGGGTTCTGGATTCTCGATGATGTCAGCCCTGTCGAGGAGATGACGGCCGATATCCGGAAGGCCGACGTGCATCTGTTCACGCCCCGGCCCACCTACAGGCTCTCCGGGGGACGGCGGTTCGGTGGAGGAGGAGGGAACGCCGGAACCGCGGCGCCGAACGGCGTCATCTTCTCGTACCTCCTCGGGTCGGAGCCGGCAGCCGACGCCGACCTGACACTGGAGATCCTGGACGACGCTGGCAACGTGATCCGGACGTTCACCCGCAAGCCGCCGGAGACGGAGAAGAAGAAAAAAGACGGCGACGACGAGGGCGATGGAGACGACGAGGGCGACGACACACGTCTCCTCACGGCCGACGCCGGTCTGAATCGATTCGTCTGGGATCTTCGCTATCCACCGGCAAAGAAGTTCAAGGGGATGGTCCTCTGGAACAGCTTCCTGGCCGGGCCGCGGGCGGTGCCCGGTTCGTATGGCGCGCACCTCACGGTGGGCGAGGCGGATCGCCGGGTGACGTTCACGGTGCTGGCCGACCCCCGTGCCGCCGCATCGGAGGCGGATCTGGACAGGCAGTTCGAGTTTCTCCTCGACGTGCGCGACAAGGTGAGCGAGGTCCACGAGGCCATCGGCTCCATTCGCACCATGGCTGCCCAGCTCGACGAGCTGATCTCCCGGTCGGCGCCGCCGCCGGCGGCCGAGGATGACGACAGTTCCGTGGATGGTCCCGGGCCGGACCCCGAGACCTCCGTGGTGGCCGAGGCGGCCAGGGCCCTCAAGGAGAAACTGATCGCGGTGGAGGAGGTCCTCTACCAGACCAAGATGCAGAGCCGGCAGGACCCGCTCAACTTCCCGATCCGTCTCAACGACAAGGTGGCCGGCCTGCTCGGTCTGGCCGGTCTCGGCGATGCGGCGCCCACCGCCTCCATGATCCAGGTCCGCGACGAGCTGTTTGCCGCCATCGATGAGCAGCTCGCGACCCTCGACCATCTCGAGGAACAGGACCTCGGAGACGTCAATCGGCTGGCGCGGGAGACCCGGGTGGATTACGTGGCCGGGCGCTGACCGCGGCCGGATGGCCGGCCGGCGCCGGCTCGGGACGTGCATACAGGTCGATGATCCGTGAGATGGCTCTCCGGCAGACGGGACAGAAGCCGACCCGATCCCGGCTGAACATGATGCAGTCGGTCGTCGGCCGGAAGAGGCCCGTGGCCTCGTAGGAGGCGCCCTCGAAGGCACCGACCGTGTGCGAGTAGCGCATGCCGGACAGCATCCCGGTCTCGATGGCGCGTTGCCGGCGGAACAGGGCATCGAATTCCGCCTCCGGGGCATGGGCGTCGATGAGGGCCTGCCGCTTCTCGCCCATGAGCCGGGCATGGTCCTCGTACCGTTTCTTCTCCCAGGGTGTGGGCACCGGCGTCCCGGGTTCGACCAGGTCGCCCCACTTCAGCCGGGCCGGGTCGGCCAGCGCGGTGATGTTCGGCTCCCACGGTTCAGGGCGTGCAGGACCGCCGGTCTCGTACGCCACCGGGGAGGTGTAGTACTCGTCGGCGAGGGCGGCGAAGTGGTGACCGAACTCGTGAACGAAGACATACTCCGCGAACTCCGAATCGACCGATGTGGCGGCCTGGGCATTGAAGATGCCGCCACCCCCGTACTGCTTCTCGTTGACCAGGATCTCCACGAACTCGTACGGGGCGGCGGAGGCGGCGTCCCGCAGGGCCCGGTCGTCCAGGGTCAGCAGATACCGTTCCGAGTCGAAGATGTTGAACGTGGTGCCGAGACGGTTGCGACGGAACCGGCCGACCTGCGGTCGGCTGATGCCGGCGACGGCGACGGGAAGCGGCAGGAGCCAGACATTGAAGTCGCTCCGGCGTTCCGAGAAAGGAGGCTCGGCGAAGAGTGCTCTCACCAGGCGGGCCGCATCGGCCCGGAACTTCGGCATCTGCCGGGCGGTATAGCCGTCGGCGACAATGACCAGGTCCACCTTGGTGGCCGGAGGTCCGTTCTCGATCAGGGCCTCGACACCGACCTCCGGGGGCCGGGGAGACGGATTGACGGAGCGCGACCCGGGGTCGATGAACGTCGTCCAGATCTTGTGAAACTCCTGATCCGGGCCGCGCTTCTCGAGTGTGATCCGCACGGGTCGGCGCGGCCACGGAAGTCGAAGCGATTCCGAGAAGGTCCGGTGTGTCTTGCGGGCCTCCGGTGTCGTCGCCCACTCGCCGTACACGGAGGCGAATCCGCGGGAGTAGATGACGCGCTTCGATGCCACATCGACCACCTCGAAGAAGGACGTCCCGAGGTTCGTGGTGTCGAGAAGGCGGGTGCGACTGCCGGCCCAGGCGCCGTCGTCCACCACACGATCCAGACTGAGGATCTCCGGGCCGGGTCCACCGGTGTGGTAGAGGTCCACCCGCATGGTCCGGCCGGTGAAGACGTCGTCGAAGCGCGGGGTTCCGGCGCGGGCCACCGGGTCCGTGCCGGTGGCGAGGAGAAGAAGAACCGCAGCGGCGATGCCGGCCATGGAGGACGGGCGCCTTCTCGGGTGGAGGTGATTCATGGTCGGTGTCTCCCCGGGTGGTCATGGATGGCCCCGGCGCCGCCGGCGGCGATGGCCAGGGCGACGACGAACGGCGCCAGCCGTTCCGCCACATCTGCCGGCGTGTCCGGAAGCAGGTGGAAAATGACGGTCAGCCCGAAGCCGCAGCAGATGGCGGAGAGGATGGCCGCCGAGCGCACCCGGCGGCCCGACAGGCGGATCAGGAGAACCGGGCCGAACGCCGAGCCGACCGCGTGCCAGGCAAACAGGACGCGCGAGAAGATGCGGTCCGGGATCATCAGGGCCAGGGCGACGGCCAGGGCGCTGACCATCGTCACCACCCATCGGGATCGCGCCAGCCCTCCGACAGGGGTCCGCTGTCGCGTGCGGGTCCGGGACAGATCGTGGGAGATCGACGAGGCCGCCACCAGGAGCTGGCTGTCCGCCGTGGACATGATGGCGGACAGGACGGCGGCGATCATGATGCCGGCGACGACCGGCGTCAGGAGATGGTCGGTGAGCGCGAAGAAAATCTGCTCCCCATCGGCCAGGTGCGAGATGAGAATCCGCCCGCACCAGCCGACGATGAGGGTCCCCGCGTAGATGATCATCGCCCAGGCGATGGCGATGACCCGCCCCTGGGCCAGCGCCGCCCGATCCCGCAGGGCCATGAACCGGTTCACCACGTGGGGCTGCCCGGGATAACCCAGACCGATGCCGAGGGTGCCGGCCACGAAGGCGATCCCGACCCACACCGGCCCGGGGCCCGGCCAGCCGCCGGTGCCCTCGCCGCCGGCGGCGTGAAGAGCCCCCCACAGTGGCCGCGGCCCTCCCACGGCGACGACGGCGGCCACCGGCAACACCACCGCGGCTCCCACCATCAGCAGGCCCTGCACCGTGTCTGTGACACTCACCGCCCAGAAGCCGCCGAGCCAGGTGTAGAGAACGATGACGGCGGCTCCGATGACGATGCTGGTGGCGATCGGCAGGTGAAAGCTGGTGGCGAAGGCGTTGCCGGCTGCCTGGAACTGGGCGGCGACATAGAACACGAAGGAGAAGAGGATGACGCCGGAGGCCACGCGGACGATGGTCGGGTGGAGCGGGTCGCGCCGGTCGCCGGCGATGACCTCCGTCAGGGTCAGGGCATTCTCGTCACGGCTGACCGCCATGAGGCGCGGAGCGACCCACAGCCAGTTGATGAGAAACCCGCAGACCGTGGCGGGAAACAGCCAGACCGCCGGGGCGCCCAGGGAGAAGGCCGCCCCGCTGACCCCGAGGAGAGTCCAGGCCGACGAGGAACTCGCGGAGGCACTGATCGCGGCCACCCATGACCCGAGCTGCCGGCCGCCCAGAAAGAAGTCCGAGGTGTCGCGTGTCCGTCGATGGGCCCAGACGCCGATGACCACGAGGACCATCTGGTAGGCGAGAAGGGTGACGAGGATCCAGTGTGGACGCGACATGGCGGCCGAGATTAACACGGGCCAGCCACGGCCGGCACCGGGCAGCCGTCAGCGGGAAAAGATGGAGTGAGAGATCGTCCCGGAGGGGGACGGCAGGTGGGCCAGGAAGATGTGTCCGCGCCCCCCGATCTCGATCAACGAGTGAGACCCGCCCAGGTGCTCACGAAGTTCGGGAAGGTACCTGCGGTCGGTGATCAGAACGGTTGACGGGTGACGCGCGACCAGGTCGGTCAATTCGTCGATCTGGGCCGGAGTGAAGTCGCGGACGGCATCATGGCGGATGAAGAACAGGCCGGCGTCGGTCGGTGTGCCCAGCGCCACCACCGGTGTCGCCGGGTCATGGTCACTGTCCCGGATCTGGAGGGCCTGCGCCGGGAGAGAGCGCAGGAAGGCGATGTCGGGGAAGACATCGAGCAGCAGCACGGCGGACAGCACCAGGGAAGCCGTCGCCGTGACCGTCCAGGCGGGCGAGTGACGCCGGATGCGACCGGCGAGAACGGCGATGAGGAGGAGAACGGTGACGGCGAGGACCGACCCGTCCAGAAGATGCGTGTCGAAGGGCGCCTGGCGGTCCAGGATGCGGTCCACGAACCCGGCGATGATGACCACCGGCAGGATGGCCAGCGAGGCCAGCCCGGGCAGACGTCGCACGGTGTCGGCCAGGCGTGACGACATGGTCTCCCGGTGGACGATGTGAGAGAGGACGACGCCGGTGGCCAGGCACAGCGGGGGCAGGGCCGGAAGGATGTAGGTCGGCAGCTTGCTGGCAGACAGCGAGAAGAAGCCGATGATCCAGGCGGCGGCGAGCAGGAGGTAGCCCATCTCCCGGGTGCGCGCCCGCCGCACGGCAGCCGTCTTGCTGCCGAGGAACAGACCGACCGCCGGCAGCAGCACGGCACCCGGCGCCATCATCAGGACGAGCGCGGGAGCATAGAACCACCAGGGCTCCTGGTGAACGAACCCGCTGACGAAGCGCTGGATATTGTGCTGCCAGAAGAAGTGATGCAGGAACTCTTCCTGCCGCGACGAGACCATCACGAACCAGGGCACACACACCGCCCCCGAGACGCCGGCGAAGATCGCCCAGTGATGCAGAGCCGGCCCGGTCCGGTCGCGGGTCAGCCACAGGTGGGCGGCGAGGGGCACGAGGCACAGGATGGCGATCACCGGTCCCTTGACCAGGATACCCAGACCACAGGCGATGGCCGCCAGCAGCCACCAGCGCCAGCGGACGCGGTTCTTCCCCAGGGCGAGACACGATGCCAGGAGCAGGGTGGTGGTGAACAGGGTGAGCAGGGCATCCATGATCAGGAACCGCCCTGCGGCGGCGAACCCGACACAGGTCAGCAGGACCACCGCTCCCAGTCCGGCCGCCCGCCGGCCGACCAGTCGCCGTCCCAGGCCGTAGACGACGAGCAGCGTGAGGAACGCGGCCAGCGCGCTGGGTAATCGCGCCGACGCCTCTCCCGGGCCGGCGAGCCGGTAGCTGGCCGCGGTCAGCCAGTACAGCAGCGGAGGTTTGTCCAGGTACGGCTGCCCGTGCAGTGTGGGGACCACCAGGTCGCCGGAGTCGAGCATCTCCCGCGCGATCTGCGCGTTACGGGTCTCGTCGGGGTCGATGAGCGGGTAGCCCAGGTGGCTGAACAGCAGGATGGCGGCGATCCCGACCACGATCGCCTCGGGGAGCAATGAACGACGTCGCCGCCGGGCGGTCGCCGCCGCCGGATGCGCCCGCCCGATCTGTGGGAACAGCACGGAGGTCCACCAGAAACGCAGAAGCTCGGCCACGACGGGAAAGGCGTGGCCCAGGGAGACCTTGCTGGACCCGGCGCGGCGCGGGCGATGGGTGACCCCGATCTCCGCCACCGAGAGACCCTGGAGCCGCGCCTTGGTGAGCATCTCGGCGTTGATGAAGAACCCCGGACTGCTCGGAGCCAGGCGCTGCAGGGCTCGGCGATGGAACAGCTTCAGAGCGCAGTCGCAATCGCGCACTCCCGTGCCCAGGAGCGTCCGGGCGAGCTGGTTATAGACGCGGGCGTAGAAGCGCCGCCGGGTGGGGTCTTGACGGGCGATGCGATAACCGCAGGCGATGTCGTGGCGGCTGCAGAGCAGAACCAGGCCATCCAGCTCGCTCACGTCGAACTGGCAATCTGCGTCGGTGAAGCCGACCAGCTCGAAGGTCGCCGCATCGAAACCGGTGCGCAGGGCGGCGCCATAGCCCTGGTTGCTCGCATGGGACAGGACGCGGACGTTGCCCAGCCGGCTGGCCGCCTGCCGGGCGCGTGCCGCCGTGGCGTCGGTGCTCCCGTCGTTGACGACGAGGATCTCGAAGCGGTCGGTGAGCCGCGACAGGGCCGCATGGGCCTCGCCGATGGCCTCCGCGATGGAGTCCTGCTCGTTGAATCCCGGCAGGATCAAGGAGATACCCGGCCGGGAAGCGGGCGCGGCGTTCTGGCGTGTGTCCATCAGTGCAGGCGGGTCCGGCCGGCCGGGATCCGGCGCCGAGGGTTCCCCGGGCAAGACAGCCGGACGATATCAGTCCCGGGTCTCGACCACCAGCAGGGAGACGTCGTCCTGGATGCGGCCGCTGGCACTCCAGTCGCGCATCCGACCCAGCACCCCGGCGAGGGGGTGTCGAGACGAAGAGGGCCCGGCTCCCGTGGCCGGGAACCGGGCCCTGGTCGACCTGCGAAGGTTCCGTCAGTCGCGCCGCGCGCGTCTCGCCTTGCGACGCACATCGCGCACATCTCGCCGGGTGGCCCGGTGATCCCGCCGGACCTCGCGACGGGCGCGTGCATCATCGGCTTTTTCCCGATGGAGTTCCCGCACCTCGCGGCGCGTGTCGCGGCTGGCCGGTCCGGTGTCGTGGACGGCGCGGCGGACGTCACGACGCTGCTGCCGGGTCTCCCGCTGCTCGCGGCGGACATTGGTGCGGTCATGCCGGGTCTCGGCGCGATCGCGCCGGACGTCCCGGGCTTCTCGCCGGATCTCCTGCTTCTCCTTCGGCGTCACCTCACCGGCAATGGTCAGGGCGACGGGAGTCGCGAGAAGCAGCGCAGAGGCGAGTCCGAGGCGGACCAGAATGGGTGTGTTCTTCATGGTCGTTCCTTTCATTCTCCCCCGGGTCACTTTCGACTTCTTGGACCGGACCGGATCTGTGATGGTTGAATCTCTCCACGGTCCGACCGGGGCCGTCCGCCGCAAGGGTCCGTGCGCAGGGCGATGGCAGCCAGTAACCATTTCGAAACCGGGCGCGAGATCGCAGACTGTCGGACGTGTGGGGGCAACCTTGCGGTTCAGTCGGTGCCGCTCACCAGCTTCGCCTCGATGTTGATGACGACATCGACGTCCTTGCCCAGAATGGCCCCTCCGCCCTCGACGATGCCGTTCCAGGAGATGCCGAAATCCATCCGGTTCAGCGTCGTCTTCACCTCGAAGGCGGCCTGCTCCACGTTGAACAGCTTGCCGAAGCCCAGGATCGAGACGTCCAGGGTGACCGGCCGGGTGGTGCCGTGCAGGCCCAGGTCGCCCACCACGGTCAGCCGGTTCTCGCCCGCCTCCCGGACGGAGGTGGACCGGAAGGTCATCTTCGGGTGATGCGCCACGTCAAAGAACTCGTCGCTCCGGAGGTGACGGTCCCTCTCCTCGTTGTCGGTGTTGATGCTGGCCACGTCCACGTCGAAGGTCACCGAGCCGGAGGTCGGGTCATCCGGGTCGATGACGACGGTGCCGGAGAAGTCGGTGAACCGTCCCGGGACCTTGCTGAACAGGTGGCGGATGCTGAAGGTGACGGACGAATGCCCTGGATCGATCTCGTAGGTCTTCGGCCCGGCCTTCGCCGGCGTGGGGCCGGTGAGGGCGAGGCTGCCCAGGACGATCAGAACGGCGGCCTGGGTCGCGCCGCCGCGGAATGGTTGCTGGACCCGCATGTCGGTCTCCTCTGCAAGATGAATCGTGAAGCCCGGGTCGATGTCCGGGACGTCGGCTCGGTGACGCTACCTGGCGCGAGTTCTGAAAGGATACCGCTTCCATCGAGACGTTCCCGCGCGATCCGGAAGGCCGCTCACATCGAGGCATCCTGCAGGATGCGCCAGCCGTCCGGGGTGGGCGCCAGGACGATGAGGGTCAGTCCGGACGCGTCTCCCTGGCTCTCCCGGGCCAGATGCCAGCGGGCGGCAACGGAAGCTCCCTGCACCCGGCCCGGCGTTGCATCTCCCATCATCGTCACCTCCGTGCCGCGCGCCAGCCGGATCTCGATCACCTCCAGCGTGAGACGACCCATGGCCTCGCGATCGGGATAGCGGCGGCGGTACCGCGCAAGGACCGCGTCCTTGCCGCTGGTCACTCCCGAGGGCGACAGGAACCGGGCATCGTCGGCATACACGGAACAGAACGCGTCGAGGTCGCCGCGGTTCCAGGCGTCGGACTGGGTGGCCAGCAGGGCACGGATCTGCTCCGTCGCCCCCGCCTGGCGCTGCACCGCCCGCATCCGGTCCCACAGCCCGGGGCCGTGGGTGCCCACATAACGAGGCAGGGCATCGAAGATCGGATCGGAGAGCAACTCGTCGGGGCCGACGAAGCGGTGTCCCGTCTGCTCCAGCCAGGTGAAGAGGGGATCCCAGCCCACCGTGCCGATCTGCGTGGCGTGCAGGAGCAGGATCTGCGGGAGCACCCGGCCGGCCAGCCGGTCGCCCATGCGTTCGTGGTGGCGAACCGCCAGGCGCAGCGCCTCGCCGTATTCCTCCTCGATCTGCTGTCGTGTCACGGCATCGCCTGCCGCGACGGCGTGGACCCAGGGTTCCTCGAAGGACCAGTCCTGATCATCGATGGTGACCGGCAAGATGCGCTGACCCGAGCCGGCCAGGTAGTCACGCATGGCGTCGAGCTTCTGAGGCGTGTCGCCCTCGCGCAGCATCGGAAAGCGGAAGAAGCGCACGGCGTGCTGCCTCGGCGCCAGGTAGGAGGCCAGCCCCTTCCGGCCGGCCTCCACGTCGGTGATGTAGGCGGTTGCCGGGGTGCGCGTGTAGTCGAGGTGGTGGTCCGAATGGTTCCCCAGCTCGTGCCCGGCTGCCAGCCAGAGGTCGAGCAGTTCCCGGTCGGCATCGGTGCGCACCTGGCTCCAGATCACCATGCCGATGGCCGGGATGTGATGTTCGGCCAGGACCGCCAGCAGGTCCTGAGTGATGCGCCGGCGCAGCGCCGGTTCGGGATGCAGGCGAGCCGACAGCGGCAGGTCATCGATGCTGATCAGAATCGGCCGGAGGTCATGGGAGGGAGCGGCCGTCGGCGGCGCGCCGGCGGATGCGACCGAAGAGACAGTCAGCGCGCCGGCGACGGCCAGGAGCAGCCTTGCCGGGAGCCGGCGCACCCGATGCGCACGGACGCTCGAGAAGAATCGTCGCCGCACCACCGCGTCGCTGCCGGGCCGGACCATGGACCCCATCCTCTCAGGAAACAGAGCCTGCGGCAATGCCCGGAACGGTCGCATGCCACCCATGGACACCATCTGTGAGGGTTCCCGGCCAGGCGAGCGCGGCTCCTCTCGGGCGCCATGTCAAGTACGCTTGACATCTGCAAGGTTCTCGCGTAGAGTCTCTGTGGAAAGCAAACTTGACATGTCTCCCGTCGTTCGCAATCGTGTCAGAGAGTTCCGGACCGAACGTGGCTGGACCCAGCGACAACTGGCCGACGCGGTCGGGGTTTCGCGCCAGAGCATCAACTCCATCGAGTGCAACCGCTACGTGCCGAGTTTGCCCCTGGCACTCGCCTTCGCCCAGGTCTTCGGGCACCCGGCCGACGACATCTTCACCCTGGAGTTCGAAACATGAAACTGCCGCTGCTCGGGATCGCCATCGACGAGCGGTTCCTCACCCACCGCCGCCGTGCCAGCAGCACGGCCGGCATTGCCACCGGCGTCCTGGCAGTCCTGATCTTCGCCTGGCGCTTCTATGTCGACGGCCGCTGGAGCTGGGATCTGTTCGCGGTCGCCATCACCTTCGTCATCAGCAAGTGGGCTCTCATGGCCTGGTATCGCTGGACTGACTGAAACATTCAGGAGCACACCATGCACTCTCCACGTTTCCAGCGACCGCTCAACAAGCTGACCCGCATCGGCCTCTGGTTCCTGATCGTCGCCAGTGTCATGAACTACCTGGTCGCTCGCCGCCTGGTGCCGCACAACGACGTCACCGATCTCATGCAGGGCCTGCTCTACGGCGTTTGCTTTGCGGCGAGCGTGGCGGGAGTCCGGGGCGGCTCGCGCGGTTGTCGTCCCGGGCCGTCCGAGGCGGAGTGAGGAGCAAGGCCGCGTGCGTCGTTCAGCGGCGGGCCTCGCCGGGGGCCCGGCGCGCCAGACCGAGACGGCGGCCGAGGCGCAACATCAGGTGGGAGGCGATGTAGACGGTGGCGGAGCTCCAGCGGTCCAGCAGCGCCATGCTGACGGCGTGTCGCGTGAGGCCGGATCTCAGCGGGCGGTGGGCGAGGGTCGGGTCGGACGTCGACAGCATCCACAGGAGCAGGCGCCGGCCGGGCGAGAGGCGCAAGCGGCGGGCGGCCTCCGGCACGGCGGCCGGGTCGATCCGGTCGACATAGCGCAGGGCGTAGGCGACGCCGTTGCGCACCCGCCAGCGGCGCGCGCGCGCCTCGATGGCCGGCCAGTCGAGGGACGCGGTGGCGAGGAGTCGCCGGATGTCTTCCACCCAGTGCAGCGAGGGGTCATCGAAGTGGTGGGCGAGGTGGACCGCCAGGTGCAGGAAGAGGTCGTCATTGCCGAGTCGCCGATAGGTGTGCCCGTCGAGTTCGAACGGGACGGCGCGGCGTCGGAGGTCGTCGGGAGGCACGCGGCTGCGCTCGGACGATTCGATGTTCCAGTGAAACTCGATGTGACAGGACGGCATGCGCGGCGTGGTGACGAGCTGGTGATACCAGATGTCGCCGTAGAACGATTCCTGTTCCACCGTGGGCATGATGTAGCCCTGCTCTCCCAGGACGGCCGCCACGCGCGACCAGTCGTCCTTGCGGATGAGCAGATCCAGGTCGGACATGGGCCGGCAACCCGGGTCGCGGTAGAGGAAGCCGAGCAGGCTGGCGCCCTTCAGGACCAGGAAGTCGACCCCGTGGCCGGACAGGAGGCGGGACACCTCGTGCAGGGCGGCCACCAGCACCAGGTTGTCGGCGAGTGTCTTGCGGTGGACGGTGTTCAGCGCCTCGATGACTCCCGGTGGCCACCGGGACGAGGCCGTGTCTTGCGCGGCTTCACGCAGCAGCCCGGCGAGCCGGTGTCGTCTCGCCAGGTCGAGCCAGCATGGCCCATCCAGTCCTTCCAGGGCATCCGGCGGCACGGGCTCATGCCTCAGGAGCGCCAGCAGCAGTGCCTCGTTCGAAGACGGCGATCGAGACGGGGAGGTCATCGTCGGTGAGCACTCCTCTGTGAATGGCGTATGCTAACACGCTCGAGGACCATGGCATGGTGCCCGGAGCTGCCTGGTGAGCACACTCAGCATCGTGATCGTGACGATGAATCGGCGCGATGAACTGCTCCGACTCCTGTCGGATCTGTGCGATACGACCGCCGCGCGGCGCGCGGAGATTCTCGTGGTGGACAACGGGTCCGGCGACGGAACCGCCGGCGCCGTGCGGCAGGGGTTCGCGAACGTGCGGCTGATCCGGAACGAGACGAACGAGGGGGCTCCGGGCGCCCGCAACGAGGCCGCGCGGTGTGCCGGCGGCGAGCTCATCGTCTTCCTCGACGATGACACCCGTGTGGAGGACCCGACGTTCTGCGACAAGATCGTGCAGGCCTTCGAGGAGGAGCCGGACGCTGCGGTGATCGCCTTCCGCATCCTCGAGCCGGCAACGCGGCAACCCCGTTCCTTCGAGATCCCGGCGCGCCGCAAGGAACTGGATGGAACCCGCTTTGCGACCAGCTATTTCATCGCCGCGGGGTGCGCGGTGCGGCGGGCGGCCTACGAGGAGCTGGGGGGCATGGATGCCGACCTGATCTACGGCTTCGAGGAGCTGGATCTCGGCTACCGCGCCGTGGCGGCGGGGCACGACATCATCTACCGCCCCGAGATCGAACTGCTGCACGGCCTCTCCTCCACCGGGCGTCCGGGAGGACGGGCCCTCTTCTTCTTCCTGCGCAACAAGATCTGGATCAGCGTGCGGTACCTGCCCTGGCCGATGGTGCTGACGCAGATCGGAGTCTGGGGGGGGTATTTCTTCTGGGAGTCGTTGCGGGCCGGCCGTCCCGATCTGTACGTGCGGGCGCTGTGGGCCGGCATCACCGGGGCCATCCCGCGGCTGGCGCGGCGGCGGACGGATCGGCTCTCCGCGACCGCCATCGCGCGTCTGAAGAAGCTCGACGGCCGGCTCTACACCTGAGAAGCTCCGCTTCGCCCCGGCGGGACGGTGCACGTCCCATGCCGGGGATGAAGGAGACTCATCGGTGCACTTCCCGGGGGTGAAGAGCAGGCATCCATGCACCACCGGGGGGCCGGATCTCGTGCCCGGCCCGGAGATCGTGTTACGCTCGGTGTCTCATGCGTCGGTCGGCTGTCATCCTCTTTGGTTCGGCTGTCCTGGCAACCGGCATCCTCCCGCCGGCGCCGGCCGCGGAGCCCGGCGGTGAGGTCGGCGCGGCGGCCACCCTGCTCTCCGGCGCCCATGTCCTCTCCGTGACCGGCGACGGG
This sequence comes from Acidobacteriota bacterium, assembly GCA_046757965.1. Lineage (GTDB taxonomy): Bacteria > Acidobacteriota > Polarisedimenticolia > SMYD01 > SMYD01 > JBHHZI01. The sequence continues at coordinate 23,846 of JBHHZI010000012.1, forward strand.
TGGCGCGACGGTGTGGATGTTCTGGTGGTCGCGGACCACATCGCCCGGATTGGCCCGGCCGGCAGCCTTCAGACGCCGGCCGATGTGCGCCGGGTCGATCTGACCGGGATGTACCTGCTTCCCGGTCTCATCGATCTCCACACGCACCTGTTGCTGCATCCGTACGACGAGGCGCCCTGGAACGAACAGGTCCTCACCGAGTCACTCGGGTTGCGCACCCTGCGGGCCGGGGTGGCGGCTCGTGCGACGTTGCGGGCCGGCTTCACGACGGTGCGGGAACTGGGCACCGAGGGGGCGGGGTTTGCCGATGTGGGCCTGCGCGACGCCATCGAGCAGGGGATCATCATCGGGCCGAGAGTTCTGGCGTCCACCCGGGCCATTGTTGCCGGGTCGTCTTACGGGCCGTCCGGCTTCGACCCCCGCTGGGTCCTGCCCATGGGTGCTCAGCCGGCCAACGGCGTGGCGGCGGTGCGCGGAGCGGTGCGCGAGCAGGTGGCTGCCGGGGCCGACTGGATCAAGTTCTACGCCGACTACCGGCGTCGCCCCGGGGCGCCCTCCACACCGACCTTCTCGATGGCGGAGGTGGAGGCGCTCGTCGACGAGGCGCACGCTGCCGGGTTGCCGGTGGCTGCCCACGCCAGCACCGACGAGGGGATCCGCCGCGCCGTGATGGCCGGCGTGCAGACCATCGAGCATGGCTCGCAGGCATCCGCAGGTGTGCTGGCCCTGATGCGCCGGCACGACGTCGTCTACTGCCCGACCCTGGCCGCTGCCGAGGCGATGGCCCGCTATGGCGGCTGGAGTCCCGGGGAGCCCGAGCCGGCCCGCATCACGGAGGCGCGGGGGGCGTTTCGGCGGGCGCTCGCGGCCCGCGTGACCATCGCCTGCGGCAGCGACGCCGGTGTGTTCTCGCATGGCGACAACGCGAGGGAGATCGAGCTGATGGCGGCATGGGGCCTGGCGCCGGTGGAGGCTCTCCGGGCGGCAACCACCACCGCGGCCGCGGTCATCGGCCGGTCGGCGGACCTGGGGCGTGTCCAGGCGGGTTATGTGGCCGACCTGATCGCGGTGAGTACCGACCCGCTGGCTGACCCCTCGGCCCTGCGTCACCCGCGCCTGGTCATGGCCCGGGGGGACGTGGTGGTCGCGCCGCCGGCCGGCGCGGCGGCCTCGGGCCGGGCCGGGCGTGTGCCCCAGCCCTGAGGCGTCGGCCTCGGAAGCCGAGAGGGCGGCCTCAGAACTTGATCTGCCCCCATATCCAGAACTTGTCCGTGTCCTGCGCGAAGCCGTCGGTGCTGTAGGCGGCGTACTTCAGGCCGGCGGTATAGAGCTTGCCGAAGCGCCTCGACACCAGCAGGTCGATCTCGGTGCCGTAATCCGCGCCGCCCGCATCCGCGCTGAAGTCGTGATACACACCCAGGAGACGGATACCCCGCACCGTGCCCTCCACCTGCAAGGACAGATCCTCGAGGCCGGCCGGGGGCGTGACGAGGAACTGGTCCGCCCAGCCGTTCATGGCATGCAGTGTGGCCAGTGGCGTCTGGAACGCCGACGTGCCGTCTCCGCCCAGCAGCTCGTAACCCGCCCGGACGGTGACCCCGTGAACCGTCACCCCGATGCGCGCCAGACCGTACTCCGCATCGATGGTCGGTGCGCCGCCCTTGTAGTCGGCCTGGTCGGCGTACTCGCCCGCGTAGAGGAGGGTGACGCCTGCGGACAGCTCGGTCTCGCCGGTGTAGCGGACACCGATGTTCCTGTGCGACGTCCCGGGTGCGTCCTGAAACTCCATCAGGTGAACGTAGCCCACGAGCTTGCCGAAAGGGATGTCGACGGCCACGTGCGCCAGGTGAATCTCGGTGTTCTGGTCGGCCAGGGCGGGATCGGGGTTGTTCTCCCCGAATATACGGTTGACGTTGTTGATGTAGGCATAGGTGGCCGTGACCTTGTCGATCGTGGTGGTGGTTGCCGAGAAGCCGTCGTAGGTCTGTTCGAGCTGTCGCCAGCCGACGTTGCCGATGAAGCGCAGGTTGTCGAAGGTGAGCCGCTGCCGGCCAAATCTCAGCACGGTGTCCGGGAGGCCGGTGAACCCGATGAGGGCCTGGTTCAGTTCGGAGTCTTCCGGGTCCGCCACGACGGGGAATCCGGTCCTGCCGTTGGCCGTGCTGTTGTACTGCTCCCCGCCGAGCGCCTCGTTGTCCTCGAGTTCGCCCATCAGGAAGAAACCATGCCAGGTCCCGGTCTGGTAGCCGAGTCGCAGGCGTGTCGTGAACGCCTTGGCATGGTCGGTGAATCCGTCCTGGTCGACGAACTCGTACCGGGTGCGCCAGTCCAGGAGCACCTTGCCGCCGGTGATGGCCTCGCCGAGGTCCGTGGCCCGGGAGGTCGCCGGGACGACGAGCGCCAGCAGCAGGGTGGCGGCACCGAGATGTGTCTTCCATCGGCAGGGGCACGGGATGTTCGCCATGGTTCCTCTCCACCCAGGCACCCTTCGTTCCTGGAGCGCGGCCATAATAGCCAGATCGACCCGCCATGCAAGGCCATTCCGGCCCTGGAGAGCGGTCCGGGCAGGGGGCGAGGACACCCTGCTGGATATCACGCAGCCCGGTTTCTGGAATCATCGGGCCGGGAGCGCTACGTTGGCCAGGATGAAGGTCAATCGGGATCCCTGTGATGCACAAGGCGGCGACCGAGGGTTGCGGAGTTTGCATCGATCTGAAAAGATGACTCCGTATTACGTGTGCCCCCGCCTGGGAGAATCCAATTGACTTCAGAGAATAGCTCCACCCTGTCCGGCCGTCGGGGTGTATCCGATCGATGGCCCTGGCTTCGCACCGCACGGACGTGGCTGGCCACGGCCCAGTCCAGCCGCAACGACCCGGACCCCGGAACGGGGGTCCACTGGTCGCGCTTCGTGCCGTTCGTGTTTCTGCACGCCGGCATCCTCGGGGTCATCGCGGTGGGCTGGAGTCCGGTGGCGGCCGGTGTGGCCGCCGTGCTGGTCGCCGCGCGCATCTTCTTCTTGACGGCGTTCTACCACCGGTATTTCTCCCATCGGGCGTACAAGACCTCGCGGGTCGCACAGTTCATCTTCGCCGTCCTGGGCAACACCGCCATCCAGAAGGGGCCACTCTGGTGGGCGGCGCATCACCGCCAGCACCACCGGACCGCCGACCAGGAAGGCGACCTGCACTCGCCCCACCGGACCAACCTGTACTGGAGTCACATCGGGTGGCTGACCCGCCGTGAGCACTTCACCACGCGCATGGAGATGGTCCCCGACCTGGCGGTCTTCCCCGAGCTGCGCTGGCTGGATCGCTATGACGGCCTGGTCGTCCTGCTGTACGGGGCGGCGCTCTTCGGGCTCGGCGCCACGCTCAACGCGGTGGCGCCCGGTCTGGGCACGAGTGGGTTCCAGATGCTGATCTGGGGCTTCTTCGTGTCGACCGTCGCCCTGTTCCATGTGACCAACATGGTCAACTCGGTGGCCCATACCTTCGGCAAGCGCCATTTCCCCAGTCCGGACCAGAGCCGCAACAGCATGATCATCGCCCTGCTGACCTTCGGCGAGGGCTGGCACAACAACCACCATTACTACCCGGCGGCGGCCCGCCAGGGATTCCTGTGGTGGGAGGTCGACCTCACCTACTACCTCCTGCGGTTGATGGCGGCGGTGGGGCTGATCTGGGATCTCAACGAGGTCCCGGCGCACATCATGGCCCGGCGTGACACCCTGACGCCGGCGGAAGAGGCCGTCGGAAGAGCTGTCTGAGGCCGCCCCGGGGTCTCGTCGCGCCAGGTCCCGGGCCCGCCGGACCGGGGCTCATCCCCATCAGGTCGAGCCGGAATCCTTGCCGGACTTGCCGGGTCCGGGGAGAAACGGGGCCGGGAAAGCTGCCACGGTCCCGGTGTCGCCGGTGTTCTTGGTGATCCGTCCGACGCCCTGCTTCTCCACCTCGTCGATGCGGATCACGGCGTGCAGGGGGACGGAGAAGCGCGACACGCCCTTGAACTCCGCCTTGAGACTCTCCTCTGACGGATCCAGCACCACCTGGGATCGCTCGCCGTAGAGGAGCGTCTCCACCTGGATGAATCCGAACAGATCTCCCTGGGACACCGAGCGGGCATACACCTCGTACGTCTGGCCCCGGTTCTGGAAGATGACCCGGTAGATGCTCTGCTTGCCCATGGTGCGTCCCCCGGACCCGGCACAATATACAGCATCCCGGCAGGGCGTCGAGGGCAGGGTGGTCTCCTGCGATCCGGGCCGGCCGGGTGGGATGGGGGCACGGGAGGTGTCCGCGTGCGTGACCATCGCCGCGTCCGGGACGCCGCTTGCGCGCCGGTCGACGCCGCCGGTGCCTCAGCTCAGGTCCACCGCTGAGATGGTCTTCTTGTCCCGCACGAAGAGCGTCGTGCCGACCACCGTCGGCGTGGTCCACGCCACTCGCTCCAGCAGAGCGGCGCGGGCATGCACGGTCAAACCCTCCGGTGTGGCCGTGGCCAGCGCCAGGTTGCCGTCCTCGTCGAGGATCATGAGGCGGCCACCCACGTCGAGACAGTTTGCCTTGGCGAAACCCCGGTCTCGCCAGCCCACCTTGCCGGTCTTGATGTTCACGGCGGTGAGAAACGCCGGGCCGATGGTGCCGGTCGACCCGTAGACCCAGTCGCCTTCTCGAACCGTGCTGACGTGGTAGAACTGGATCTTCGGCTCGGACCAGACCTCTTCCACCTGTGTCTTGCCGTCCGATGAGGTCAGTTTCAGGCCGTGGGCCCCGGCATGTGGGGATGACAGGAAGATGTAGTTTCCGTCGGCGGACAGGGTCGGCATGTTGACGTTCTGCTTGTACTGGTTCTCCTGGTGGAACTGCCAGAGCAACTCGCCGTTTAGCGGGTCGACGCCGATCAGTTCCGTGGCCATGAACGTGACCAGCTGGTCCGTGCCGCCGATCTTGAGGATGCGAGGCGTGGAATAGCTGTTCTCGAAGTTCAGCGCCTTCCAGGCGACGGCGCCGTCTTTCTTGTCGAAGGCGACGATGCTGGCATTCGTCCCGCCGACCAGCGTGATGATGGTGTCGCCGTAAGCAATCGGACTGGACGCGTACCCATGCGGCAGGACGTTGCCGTCGAACTCGGTCCACAGATCGTGTGACCAGATGACGTCACCCGTCTCGCGGTCCAGTGCGTGCATCACGCCGGCGACGCCGATGGTGTAGATCCGGCCGCCGTCCAGCAGCGGCGTCGACCGGGGGCCATCACCGAAACGGTGCGCATGTCCCGGCCGGGGCGCGGAATCATACCGGTATTCCCAGACGGTCTTGCCCGTGGATGCATTCATGCAGATGATCGACTCCTGCTCGCCGGCGCGGTACATGGTGAAGACCCGGCCGGACTGGACCACGATCGCCGAGTATCCGTCGCCCAGCGGACGGCTCCAGATGGTGCGGGGGCCCTCCGCCGGCCAGGCGCTTGCCAGCTCACCCGCCGGCGCCACGAAATCCTGATGAGGTCCGCCGTACTGGTTCCAGACCGCCTCGGGATCTGCTGCCGGTGTGGGGGTTGCGGTGAACAGGGCCGCCACCGAGGCAACCCCGACAAGCAGCGAGACCGCCGGGAGGGTGTGCCAGGCCTTTCTCATGAATCTCCTCATCGCCCGGGCGATGCCCTGGCAGGTGCGCGGCGGATTGGCAGAGAACGGACGAAACCAGAACATAGCAGACGATTCGCCTTTACATCTCATACATCTCGCCGGTCCGGCTCACGTCCCGCCGGCGGGGCGAAACGGACTGGCGCCGATGGCGGGCCAGATGCGGAGCACGCCGAACACGGCGCGAATGGCGATCCAGGCGCCGGTGATCAGCCACACACGGGCCAGTGTGTCGCCGCCTCCGACTTCGAGGAACCACAGAGCCGCCGCGCCGGCCAGGGTGGCGGTCGCCATGGCGTTGCGCAGGTAACGGTAATCACCACTGCCCCAGTGGATGCCGTCGGTGGCGAACGAGACGGCGTTGAGGGGCTGGAAGAGTGCCGCCGCCAGCCATGCCGAGAAGAACAGCGCGCGCGCGCCCTCGGGAACGAGCCAGTCGGCCACCAGTTCCTGCCCCGCCCACATGCCCAGCGCCAGGACGATGCCGGTCGCCACGCTCCACGCGCAGGCAACGCCGGCCACGCGCCGCGCCACGTCGCGGCGTGCGGCGCCGAGGAAGTACCCCACCAGGCTCTGCGCCGCGGCGGCGAACGCGTCGAGGGTCATGGCGGAGAGCATCCAGACCTGCCGGATCGCCTGGTGGGCGGCGCCGGCGTCGGCGGAGAGACGGGTGGCGGTCCGGGTCGTCAGGAGAATGAAGGCCGTCAGGAGGCCGGTCCGGATGACCAGGTCGCGGCCCACGGTGAAGAGCCGGAGGGCGTCGACCGCGTGCACGCGCGCCGTCAGCCCGAGCCGTGATCGCACGGCGGCGAGGGACCAGGTCGCCCCGAGCCACTGGCTGACGACGGTGGCGAGTGCGGCGCCGGCGATACCCAGAGCCGGTACCGGTCCGATGCCGAAGATCAGCGCGGCATCCAGCACCACGTTCAACCCGTTCACGGCGATGGCGATCCTCAGAGGCGTGCGCATGTCCTGCAGTCCCCGCAACGCGCCGAAGGCGGTGGAGGTGACGAGGAGGGCCGGGGCTGCCGCCAGGCGGATGGCGAGGTAGGTCGTGGCGCCCGCCCGCACCGGGCCGACGGCTCCCATCAGCGTCGCAGCCGGCCCCACGCCCGCCTGCCCGACCGCGGCCAGCACCAGACCGAGGGTGGTCGCCACCAGGAGAGCCATGGTCGCCATCTCCCGGGCGCGCAGGGTCCGGCCCGCGCCGAGAGAACGGGCCACCTCGGTCTGGGTGCCGATGCCCAGGAAATTGAAGATCCAGAAGAGACTCGACATGACGACCGTGCCGACGCCCAGCGCCGCCAGCTCCGCCGCACCCAGGCGCGCGATGAAGGCGGTGTCCGCCAGCCCGGTCATCGGCTCGGCGATGAGGGACAGGAGCACCGGGATCGACAGGCGAAGCAGCGTCCGATGGGGGGACGTGATGAACGGGTGTGAGGCGGAGTGGGTTGCGGGTGGGGCCATCGAGGCGGTCTGCGATCCGGACCGGACGGTAGCATGTCGCGCCATCGGGGCGGGCTCCACCGGCGCCATGTGGATGCCGGCGTCTGCCGGCGAACGGCCCGGGACGGGTCAGTCCGATCCTGTCGTTCAGCGGAGATGAGGCGCCGGTGTGCAATCATGCGATCGAGGGCGGTCCGCACGACATCCGCATGATTCCCCCGGTGGGGGAGCCGGTATGCGGGCTTGACGGCGACGATGGAGAACTGATGTCCGACTCCCGGGTGCCCGGTGATGAAGGCGAAGCAGTGCGTGCCCTCGAACCGGATGCCGCGACGCTGCGGGCCTGGCTCGCCGCCGTGGCCGAGCGCATCGTTCGACACGTGGACAGTCTGTCCGACCAGCCGGCGGGGTATGATGCGGACAGCATCCCGTCCTGGGAAGGTCACACGCACTTTCCCGCCACGGCGACACCACTGCCCGCGCTTCTCGACCGCGTCTTCGACGTGGCGGCGCCGGCCAGCTTCAACACCGCGGGCCCCGGGTACATGGCCTACATTCCCGGCGGGGGGCTCGTGCAGTCGGCCATCGCCGATCTGATCGCCTCGGCCATCAACCGTTACGTCGGTGTCTGGGTGGCGGCGCCCCTCCTGGCCTCCATGGAGATCGAGGCGCTGACCTGGATGCGCAGCCTGATGGGATTGCCGGAGACGGCCCGCGGCCTGCTCACCAGTGGCGGCTCCCTGGCGAACCTCACCGCGGTGGTGACGGCCCGCCACCACTGTCTGGGGGAGTCGTTCGACAGCGGTGTGCTCTATGTCAGTGACCAGGCTCATCACTCCGTGCGCAAGGCCGCGACCCTGGCCGGATTTCCCCGGCGCGCGGTGGTGACCGTGCCGACCGACGGAGAGTGGAAGCTACGGCCGGAAGCGCTGCGCCGGCAGGTGGCGGTGGACCGGGATGCCGGCCGGCGGCCGTTCATGGTGGTCGCCAGTGCGGGAACGACGAACACGGGGGCGGTGGATCCGCTCCTCGAGATCGCCGAGATCTGCGCGGAGAAGAACCTGTGGCTTCACGTGGATGCCGCCTACGGCGGTTTCTTCCGTCTCACGCGGGCGGGTCAGAAGCTGCTGGCGGGCACCGAGCAGGCCGATTCGATCACCCTGGACCCTCACAAGGGTTTGTTCCTGCCGTACGGGACCGGCGCGCTGCTCGTGCGGGACGGCGCCGTCTTGCAGGCGGCGCACGAACTATCTGCCGACTACATGCCGGCGTTCCAGGACGCGGAGCCGCGCGGCGCGTACGACTTCTGCGCCCATGGCCCGGAACTCTCCCGCGATTTTCGAGGACTGCGCGTCTGGCTTCCGATCCAGATGCACGGCATCGGGCCGTTCGTCGACTGTCTCGACGAGAAACTCGACTTGACCCGGCACGCGGCCCGGCGTCTGGAGGGGATGGACGGGATCGAGATCGTTGCCTGGCCGCAGTTGACGGTGGTGGCGTTCCGCCTGGTCCGGCCGGGCGCAGATGCGAACGATCTCGACCGTCTCAACGCGCGTCTCCTCGCCCGTGTGCTGGCGTCACGGAAGGTCTGGCTGACCTCCACGCGTCTCGACGGCCGCGTCGTGCTGAGGATCTGCGTGCTCTCCTTCCGCACGCACCGGGACCGCGTCGAGACCTGTCTGGATCTCATCGAGCGGGAGGTGAACGCCCTTCTCGATGAACCGCTCGATGCCGGCGACGTGTCCTGACCGCTCAGGAACCGGCGGCCTGCAGGTCGCGGGCCACGGCCTCGACCTTTTCCCAGACGCGCAGGAGATTGCCGCCGCAGATCCGGGCGATCTCATCGTCGGTGTGCCCACGACGGAGGAGTTCGCGGATCAGATTGGGATAGGCGGAGACGTCCTTGAGTGAGGTCGGGAGCGAATCACCCACACCGTCGAAGTCGGAGCCCAGCCCGACGTGGTCCACGCCGACCAGTTCGATGACGTGCTCGATGTGGTCGGCAACATCGGACACGTCGGCGTAGATGCGAGCGTGATCGCGCCAGTAGGCGGTCTCCCAGTCGACGGCCCGCGGATCTGTCCGTTCCAGGTCATTGTCGGCCAGGAAGGCGTCGAGCGCGTCATGGTAGACGGTGGACTGCTCCTGGGCGTCGGCCCGGAGAAAAGCTGAACCGAAATTGATCTGGATGACGCCGCCCTTGGCTGCCAGGTCGCGGATCATCCGGTCGTCCATGTTGCGCTGCCAGCCGGGCGTGAAGGCGCGGCACGACGAGTGCGAGGCGATGGGAGGCGCCTGCGACAGCGAGATCACAGCATCGAAAGTCTTGTCGCTGACGTGGGAGATATCGATCATGATCCCCAGGCGGTTCATCTCGGCAACGACCTGACGGCCGAACGGGCTCAGCCCGTGCCAGGTCTCGCCGTCGGCGTAGGACGAGTCGCAGATCTGGTTGTTCTCCGCATGCGTCAGCGTGATGTAACGGATGCCCCGTTGCTGGAAGTGAGCCAGCGCCGCCAGGGTCTCGATGGGCGCGCCGTTTTCCATTCCCATGGGCAGCGCGACGCGTCCCTCCTTCCGGAGTGTCCGGACGTCCGCCGGCGAACGGGCGATGCCGAACTTGTCGGGGTGATCCCGTTCGAACCCCTCGACCATGTCGATGAGATCGTCGGCCAGATCGCCCGCTCCCCCGGTCTCCTGGTAGGAGGCCGGGATGTAGATCGACATGAAGGCGGCATCCAGTCCGCCCTTCCGGGCGCGGGGGTAGTCGAAATCTCCGCTCTCCGTGCGCCGGGAGATGTCTTCCATCTTCTCCTGAAGTCGATACGGCACGTCGATGTGAGTGTCGACGATGGCGATCTCATGGGCGAGGCGATCGGCGTGTGACGCCAACTCGTCGGTCGCAGCATCAGCCGCGTGGTCGGATGCGGCGTCGCCGCAGGCGACACCGGAGGCCGCGACGAGCGCGGCCGCGAGCAGGGTATGTCGGCGGTTCACGTCTTCCTCCCGGTTTGTCGGTCTGTCGCGGGCCCCGGCAGGCGGCAGTCTATACCGGATGCGGCGCCGGATCACGGGCGAGTTGCGATCACGAAAACGTCACTGGACAAAAAAGTCAGGGGAGAGACTCAAGCCGGCCGTCTCGTGGTCGATACGAGGAACAGGAGGACTGCATCGTGATCATCAGCGGGGCCC
>JBHHZI010000013.1:0-33649 GCA_046757965.1 Acidobacteriota bacterium
GACACCGGGTTTCGGAATCGAACTCGTCTGGTGGGGCCATGCGCGCGGTTCTGATCTCGTGCGTGTTTCTGGCCCTGCTCGGCGGAACAGTCTGGGCGGCCCGCGGCCTGGAAGCCGGTCGGCACAGCCGTCCGCCGGCCCGCATCGACACGGCCATCCAGCAGGCAGAACACGGTCCTCGCGGGGAGGCCCTCGGCGGCGGTGACCCCGGCGAAGCGCTGTTTCACCGCGATCTGGCGCCCCTGTTCCCCGATCTGACGGCGGAGTCCGCCTCCAGGACGACGGCCCCACGCGGCGCGGGCAGGCCGATGCTGCGCACCGGCAACGGCGTGATCCCGCTGGATCGGCCCCTGCCCGCGGGGCTGGCCCGGAGCCCGTTCGCGTCCGCTGGCCCGACCGAGTTGCTGGTGCGCTTCGATCCGGGCACTGCATCCGCTTCCGCCGCCATCGCCCTCCGGCGGGCGGGGGCTCGGGTCCTCGGTCCTTACGGGCCGGACAGCTTCGTGGTCGAGGTTCCAGGCCCGGACGTGACCCGGGCCATCGCCGCGCAGGCGCCGGCCACCCGAATCCTGCCGTTCGGTGCCGAGCTGATCGTCGACCGCCGCATCGGGCAGATTCCCGTGCTCACCCCGGACGAGGCGTCCAGCCAGGTTCTGCCCCTGCGCGCCGGCCTCTTCCCGGGCGTGGATCCGGGCAGCGTGGCGGCCGATCTCACCGCCCTGGGTGCGACGATCCGGGGAATCGACAACAGCTCCGGGGCGATCCCGGTGATCCGCTTCACCCTCGACTACGACCGCATCCTCCAGGTCGGTGACCGTGTCGCCGGGATCTTCAGGATCGAGGAGGAGTCGGCCTACCTCGCCGCGGACGAGGAGATGAGTTCCACGATGGAGGTCGGTGGGTTCCTCAACGCCCGGCTGCCGTTCACCGACGCCGGTATCGATGGGAGTGGCGGTGGGCTGACCGGTCCCCAGATCCTGGCGGTCACCGACACCGGCCTGTCCTATGACGCGCTCCATTTTTCCGACACCTTCACGTCCGCCGGCATTCCCGGCCCGGCCCACAGCAAGATCCTGTCCTACACCGCCGTCGGCACTGGCGATCTGCTCACCTGCGACGATCCCTCCTCGGGCGGCTCCACGCACGGCAACATCGTGGCCGGCATCGCCGCCGGGGCGGTCCTGCGTCATGGCGTGGACCTGCGAAACAACGCGGGCTGGGACTCGGGGTTCTCGGATCACCCCGCCGACGGAGTGGCGCCGGGTGCGAAGGTCGTGTTCCAGGACGCCCAGAGCGCCACGATGTGCACCACCGACTTCGACACGGTCGCCCCGGGCAGCCTCTTCGACCGGATGACCGAGGCCCACGCCCTGGGCGCCCGGGTACACAACATGTCGTTCAGTGCGTTCTTGTCCCAGGGGCAGTACACACTGGATTCCATCGATGTCGATCAGTTCCTGCGAGACAACAGCGATTACATGGCTGTCATCGCCGTCGGCAACGAGGGTTCCGACTTCAACGGCGACGGCAACTTCGAGTACGGTTCGATCACCGCGCCCGCCACGGCCAAGAATTCCCTGGGCATCGGAGCTTCCAACTACCCCAACGAACCGATCAACCCGTTCGATCCCGGTCTGGCGTTGACGCCCGGGGTTCCGAACGACGGGGTCAATCTGCTCTCCATCTTCTCCGAGGGCAGCACCGGCCGGGGGCCGGCGACGTTCCCGAATCGCATCAAGCCGGACCTGATGGCGCCGGGGCAGGATCTGTTCCCCAACCTCCGGGTTGACGGTGCCGCGGTGTGCCGGTCCGCGGACGATGACAACGACAGTGCCACGGGCGGTGTCGAGTGCATTCTGGATGACGACAACGATGGGACGTCGAACGCCGCTGCCGGCGTCAGCGGCGCCGCGCTCCTGGTCCGCGATTACTTCGCGCAAGGGTTTGCCGATGACGGCGCTGCCGGCGGACCGGCGGTGAACTCCACGATCTCGGGGGCGGCGCTGAAGGCGGTGCTGATCGGATCGGCCGAATTCATGAGAGTGTCGCCGGCTTTCAAGTTCGCCCTCGTTCAGCCGAGGTTCGATGTCCCCGATCATCTCGGTCGCTTCAATCCCGAGCAAGGCTACGGACGTGTGAACCTGACGAACATCCTGCCGCTGAACTCCGATGCCGACACGCCCAGCGGGCTGATCGTCGTCGATGATGGGCTCAGCGGGGGGTTGCAGCAGGGCGGTGTGTTCACGACCCAGGTCACCGTGCTGGACCCCACCCAGGAGCTCCGGACGGTCCTCGCCTGGATGGACCCTCCCGACCTGTCGGCGACCGGCGCGCTGATCAACGACCTCGACCTCGAGGTGGTCGACCCGGGCGTTGACGGCATCGTGGGGAGCCTCGATGATGTGCTCTACCGCGGGAACTTCTTCACCGAGGACCAGGGCGACTATGACGGTCGCCTGCGTCTGGCTGACCCGAATCTGCCCAGCATTCCCGGCGAAGACAGCAACGGCAATTTCGTTCTGGACGAGAGTGCGTTCTCGCTGCCGGTCTTCACCGCCATCCGCAATTACCACGACGTTGATAATCCCAACGAGGCGGTATTCCTGTCCCCGGACCCGGATGGAGACGGTGATACGTCTGATTCCCAGCTCACGGCCGGTCGCCAGTACACGGTCCGGGTGATTGCCCAGCGCGTCTCCTCTCCGTTCGAGACCATCATCACCGCCGGTGCCAACGCCGTGATCGACTCGGTGCCGGCGGGGGACGATGGGGTCGGCAGTGCAGGGGACACCATCACCGCCGGGCCGGATGGGCTGGCCGACACGCTGGCCGCAGGCGACGATGTGCAGGTGGTTGCCGTGGGATCGTCTGCACCGCAGCCCTTTGCACTGGTCATGGGGGGCGGCATCACGGCCTCGTCATCGTTGCGTCTCAATGCGTCCGAGTACCTCTGCAACGATCTGCTCACGACCACCGTGCTCGATCCGTCTTCCGGTCTGCTGCCGGCCGCGGTCTCGTCGGCCGTGACCATCGAGGTGAGAGCGCCGGGCGGCGCCCTCATGGACTCGGAGAACGCGGCCGTGTTCAGTCAGCCCGACCCGGGATCCGGCCGGTTCGTCAGCGATGCACTGGCGGTCATCGACGGCGTCATCCCGGTGAATGACGACGGGATTCTCAGTGTCCAGGACGGCGCATCTTTGAAGGCCATCTACATCGACGCGGATGGTCCTCAGGTGGAGTCGCTCGGAACCGTGTCCTGTTCGGCGAGCCTGGATCTGGCGACGATCTCCGTTCCCGGAGCCAACCAGAGCTTCAATGTCACGGGCGGGTGCGATCCGGCGCGACGCAGGGATCCACGCGGTATCCTGATCGGCTTCAACGAGAATCCTCCGGGGGACCTCTTCCTCGATGCGGGCGAACGGGTCACCTACAGTGTGTCGTTCCTCAACCAGGAACTCGACGCCGACCTCATCGATGCGGTCGCCACCCTGAAGGCGTTCGTGCCCACCGACTCGCCGGACATGGCGTGCCAGGGACAGCCCGCCGATGAGCCGGGTCCTTGCAAGAAGATCTCCATCCTGAACCCGTCACGCGACATCGGTCTGGTTCCCCGGGGAACCCTGCAGGCGGTCTCGTTCGATGTCGTCGTCGAGCCGGATGTGGTCTTCCCGGAGCAGATCGACATGAAATTCTCGATCTCGGCACGCCGCAACGGCCTGCCGGTGGGGACGACACCGTCCATGGGGGGTGTCGAGGTCGTGTTCCGTCACACCCTTGACATGGACATGGAATCGCTCCGGTACTCGACCGATTTCCCGACGGGCGGCAGCCAGATCGTCATCTACGCAGGCGAGCTGTTCGATCCGCTCAACCCGGACATCCCACCCGAACTGTTCACCTTCGCCGACGCGACGGACACGTCGTTCGGCGGCGGGAATCCGCAGTGGGATCCAAACAGTCCCGGTCCGCGCGCTCCGTGGACCTTCGACCTGGACAACGAAGGGTTCACCACCGCACGCCGTTTCGATTCCAGCCCCGGCCTGAATCAGCAACTCAACCTCAACCTGTGGCACTGGATGAACACCGGCGAGTGCGGTTTCCAGTCCAACGAGGGAGTCTGTACGGCCGGATTCAACGTCGGGAACGCCTGTGGAACGGACGCCGAGTGCATCAATGGTATCGATGATGGGACGTGCAGCCAGATCGACGGTCAGGGAGGGGCCGGCGGCATCTGGCACACCGGCACCATCGGCCTCAACGCACCGGAGCCCGCCCGGCAGCCCGCGAACGGGCGCGATGGGTTCGACCTGGGTTGCGAGGACTTCGACGTGCCCAGTGACCCGGGGACGCCGACCAACGAGTCGGTGCTCGATGTCCTGTCCAGTCCGATCTTCCACCGGGTCCACGTCAGTCCGGACGCGAACGGATTCGCCTACACGCTCGAATTCGCACGCCTGGGGTTCAACGCGCAGGTCGACACGGCCGACGCGAACGTCATCATCGGCTGGGAACTGGATCCCGACACGACGACTCCGTCCCCGGTGGATCCGCTCGACTTCGGGTCCTTGAACTTCATCAACTCGGCGCGGGGCTTCCTGTCCGGCATCTCGCAGATCCCGTTCCCCACCTTCGATCCGAACAATCCTCACGATCCGGGTTCCTTCGACGGAACCGGCCCACAGGGTCCCGGCAGCGTCGGTTCGTTCTTCGACACCAACGATCCGGCCAAGGCGCCGGCGAGGCGACTGGGCGAGGTGGGAGGTACCGGTTTCGGCACCATCCAGGAGCGGGGAGCTGGTGGTCTGCCGCTGCGCAACTTCGAGGAGATCCTCGACGGATTCTACGGTGGCGACACCGCGTTCGAGGACATCTTCGGGCCCAACGAGAACAATCTCGCCGTTCCACCGATCCGCCGCGACGATTTTCAGGTGAACTTCAGCATGCTGGTGAAGGAGAACTCGGACCCCACCATCCAGACGATTGCGAGCTACGGGATCGGCATCGACGACGTCGTCGTGGAGTGGCGCGAGAGTCACCCGGTTGCAGACGCGTCCCCGTGCGTGACGGTGAATCCCTCCGACCCGGGAGCTCTTGGCGGTTGTGGGCGCATCAGCTGGGATCGCGCCATCGTCTATGAATCAGAGGAAGCGGTCGTTCTCACCATACAGGATCCCGATGCGTTCGTCGGTCCTGACGGGATCCCCGGGACCGGTGATGAGCAGGCCGTGGACAGCAACATGGACGGTTTCTTCGAGATCAAAGCTCGGGTCTTCTCCGATGTGGACCTGATCGGCGAGGAGGTGACCCTCATCCAGACCTCATTCGCCTCCCCATCCTTCGAGACAGCGGTCCAGCTCTCGTCGACCACCGGTCTCAACTCGGATACGGACGGGGTGATCTTCATCCAGCAAAACGGCGACGGCTCGGTGCCGGTCGTGGTCACCGCGCAGTACAACGATCAGGATGACGGCACCGGGCAACCCTGTGTGAGCAACCCCGTGAAGACGACCCTGTCCACCCAGTTCGTCGGCGGCAACATCCTCTTCGTGTCGGCCCGGGTCCAGGATCTGAACGGGGATCTCGACGGGCTCCCTGACGACAACGAGAAGGTGCGACTGGATATCGCGGTGGTGTCCAACATGCTCGATTCGGCCGACAACCCGGTGACGCTGAACAACACGCGCATCTTCCTCTCCAGTGTGGATCCGGACGTCGCCTGCATCACCGACAACGTCGCGGACTACGGCACGCTGGTTCCGGGGGCGGCGGCCACCAATCCCCCTGGCGACGGTTTCGAGTTCGTCGTGGGGAACGTCGATCGGACCTTTGGCGGCGATTTGATCCGGGCCAGTTTCTCGCTGGGTCTGACGGGGACCTTCACCGACATCTCGGGTCAGCTTCGCCAGGTGAGCAGCTTTGCCACGCCCCAGCAGTTCGACCTCAACCTCGATCTCGACCTGGCCGGGACGACGTCGGTGGCGCCTGATTTCGTCGAGAACTGGGACGCTGCCCCCGGTGGAGACGGGGTCAATTCGTTCGTCACCGGGCCGGTGTTTCCGGTCAACGACGCGACGACGGTGGACGGTTCCCGGTGTCAGTTCAACGATCCCGGCGGCCCGAATCCCCTGGGTGGGGGCCGTTCGCTGGCGTTCTGCCGGCCGTGGGACGGGTCGGACTGGCATGTGCACTCGCTCCTCACCGAGGGCTTCGTGACCCCGAAGGCGTTCTCAGGTGATGCCGCACTGCTCATGGGAACTCACGAGGCCGGGCTGGATTCGAGCTTCGATTCCTACACCACCAGCCAGCTCTCCTTCGCGGAGTCGCCGATCCTGAACATCGGACTCTCCGGAGGGGCCAACCTGTCCTTCCGGCAGATCGTCGCGTTCGCCGATGACCGGACATTCAACGTTCCCTCCGGTGAGGCTGCGGACCGTGCCGTGGTCCAGGTGGCCCAGGTCAACTCCGCCGGCACCCCGATCTCTGCGTGGCAGAACATCCCGGCGTTCCAGAACAACTATGCCAATCAGGGCACCGGCTCGTTCATCAACTGCAAGTTCGATCCTGTCGACGATGCCTACGACACGTTCGGTGCCATCCCGACGGCCGATCCGACACTGGCCCAGAACATCGACGGCGTCTCCACCGAGGACGATTACTTCGACCCCAACGACCCCGATCGCACTCTCGGACCGTCCAGCACCTGTTTCCCCGAGTTTGTGTTCGCGTTCATGGGAGACTGGACATCGAACAATCCGATGGACTCGGGTCAGGCGTTCGTGCCTGGAGCCCCGGGCGCCACCGGGTCGGGAATCTGGGTCGAGTCGATCTTCTCGCTCGATCCGTTCGCGGGGCAAACGATCCGCGTGCGCCTGATGTTCGCCGGTCTGGAGCTCAACGGCCCGGCGGGCAACACCTGGGCCCAGTTCTTCGGCAACCAGCTCGGGAACGCCACCCGGGGCTGGCTGGTCGATGACTTCAGGGTGACCGGGCTCATCGACGCCCCGGCCACTCTGATCGCTGACACCAAGACCCCTCCGCTGGCCGCATGTCCCGCGGACCCGGATCCGACCACGCCGGCCAACGAGGCCGCCTGCACGGTGGCAAGCGCGGTGGCCGGGCCGGACGTCGTGAGCCCGGCGCCCGGCTTCCTGGTGACGTTCGATGGGAGCGCCTCGCTGCTGGATTCCTGCGTGGACGGATTCATCGAGTACCGCTGGCGCCAGGGCGGAGAGATCGTCCAGGACTGGTCCAACAAGCCGAACTTCCGCGACAATCCGGTCTTCAGTTCCGCGTACTTCCTCGATGTGCGCTGCTCGGTCGACCCGGCATGCACCGACACCCAGATGGTCCAGGTCACGATCGGTGGCAATCTGCGCGAGGTCTCCCAGGGCGGGAGTCAGTCACCGCCCCTGACGGTCACCCCGGCACCGGTCATCGCCGAGGGGATCGCCGGCAACGGAATCGCGGACACGGTCGCGGATGCCGCCAGTGATGATGTGCAGGAGATCGCGGTCGGCCTGGCGGCATCGCCCGGGGCGGTGATCGTCTCGAGCGGGCCGGATGGCCTCCTGCAGACCGTGCCGGCGCCCGACGATGTTCTCGACGCTCAGCGTGTCGTGCTCGACTGGGAAAACATCGGGACCGGGCTCGGGTACGATGTGCAGCGGGTGGATATCGAGGCCTTCGACCCGATACCTCTGCGGGAAGACGCCGCGGCGGTGCCGCTGGCGACGCTGCCTTCGACGCGGCTCTGCCGGCTCGGAGTCACGCCCGACGGGGTCATCACGTTGGTGGAGAACGGCCAGGTCCTGACGATGGATCAGGTGATCGGATACCTGGTCAACGGTCGTCGCGTCTCCGATTCGGTGCCCGGCAGTCTGGGAGCCGGCATGGCGGGCGAAGGGGTCCGGGTGCCTCGACCGGCACCGCCGAGCACATCCTGCCCGTAGCGGCGGGGGATCTGGCTGCTACACTGGGCGCATGCGATGCCTCGTCGCCCTGGCTCTGTTCTGCGGCGCCGCGCTGGGGGCTCCCGCGGCGCCGCAGGGCGACCTGGCCGGGCGCGTCCAGGCCTGGCTGGATTCGTGGTCCCGCCTGGCGGGGACGTTCGAGCAACGCCTGGCGTCGCCGACGCTGCCGTCGGAGCAGGTGGAGACCGGCCGGTTCGAGATCATCCGGCCCGACCGGATGCGCTGGGACTATGTCACGCCGGAGGAGAAGCTCGCGGTCACCGACGGCGTACACACCTGGCTGTATGTGCCGTCCGACCGGCTCGTGATCCGCGGGCGGGTCGACGCGCTGCGGGACGACAGCGCCATCTCCCTGCTGCTCTCCGGGGCCCTGCGGCTGGATGAGGCCTTCGAGGTCAAATCGACCGCGATCATCGGACTCGAGGCGCGCCTCGACCTCGTCCCCCGGCGGGTGTCCGAGAACATCCAGGAGATTCATCTGCGATGCGATCCGGTCAGTGGACGGGTTTTCGGCTTCGAGGTCAACGACGCGGCCGACAACCGGGTCAGGTGGCGGCTGGAGGACATCCAGATCGATCCGGCCATCGATGAGAATCGCTTCACCTTCGAAGTGCCTCGCGGTGTGGAAATCCAGGATATCGACGACTCCGTCGATCTGCCTTGAACGGCCTGCGAAGCAGGTGTTAGCATGCTCGATTCAGAGCCCTTGGTGGAGAGGGGGCTTGCCGCGTTCAGCCCGCAGACGGCGAGAGACTCTCCGGTCGATCTCACGAGAAGCGGTCGTTTTCGGGGGAGGTGATGCGATGCACCGAGTTGTCTCCGCGGCGCTTGCGATTCTGGCGTTGACGCTGTCGACCACGGCCACCGCCGGATGGCTCAAACCGAAGCATCTCGTGGTTCGCGGCCAGGTCACCGATGCGCCGGGTCATGGCGTGGCAGGCATCCCCGTCCGTGTCATCGCCACCCGGCGTGTCGTCAAGTTTCTCTCCATCGAGAGCCATCCCGCCGAGAAGGAACTGGTCGCGGCGATCACCGGACCGAGCGGCTTCTATGAACTCGAGGTGCCCAAGGTCCGTGACTACGATTTCTACTTCCTGCGTTTCTACGACGGCGCCCACTTCGATGGTGTGCGCTACGCGCGTCCTGACGATGTCGAGATCACGGCGTGGATCGACAAGCGCCGTCCCGTCATCCAGGACGTGACGCTGGCGCCGGCGGCGGGTTGGGATGCCGTGCAACGACTCGTGAAACTGTATGGAGCCGAGTCTCCTCGCGGCCGGATCGTTCGCGAGCTCGGCGTGCCCGAGCGGACCGACCACGCGCCGTCCGCGGACGGCGTCGACCGGGAGACGTGGTGGTACGACCGGGCGGGGGTGGCCTACGTCATCGAGAACGGGCAGGTCGTCGACCGGCAACGTTTTCGTCCGCGACAGGAGACGCGTCCTCTTGCACGTCGATGAGGCCAGCCAGATCCGGCGCGGACGCCGCGTGGTGGCGCGCACCTACGAGGCCGCGGTGGCCACCGAGGCGCACCTGACGCCGTCCGACCTCCTGGCGCTGGTGGCCGAACCGCTCGCCCGGGTCGAGGTCGAATTCCAGCGCAGTCTCGATTCGGACGTCGGGATCATCGCCGAGATCGGACAGTACATCGCCCGCAGCGGCGGCAAGCGTCTCCGCCCTGCGCTCGTGCTCCTCGCCGCCCGCGCCTGCGAGTACGATGGCGACAAGGACATCCTTTATGCGTCCGTGTTCGAGTTCATTCACACGGCGACACTGGTCCACGACGACGTCATCGACGGGGCGATGCTCCGCCGGGGGCAGCAGTCCGTGAACTCCCGGTGGGGCAACACCCTGACGGTTCTGCTGGGCGATTACCTCTACATTCGCTCCCTCAAGCTTGCCCTGAGGGGTGAAGACCTGCGCGTCCTTGATCTGCTTGCGGACGTCACTCTCAAGATGATCGAGGGTGAGTTGATGCAGAACAACACCAAGGGCCGAGTGGATATCACCGAGGCCGAGTACCTGGACATCCTGACGCGCAAGACGGCGTGCCTGTTCTCCGGCTGCTGCCGGACCGGCGCGTTGCTCGTCTCCAGGGATGACTGGCTGGATCCGATGAACGAGTTCGGGCTGGCCCTGGGCATCGCCTTCCAGCTCGTCGACGACCTCCTGGATTTCACCAGCGAGGAGGCGGTGCTGGGAAAGCCGGTGGCGTCCGATCTGCGAGAGGGCAAGCTGACGCTGCCGGTGATCGATCTCCTGTCGCGTCGCCCATCGCTGCTGCCCACCGTGCAGTGTATTGTCGACAGCCCGGGTGAGTCCGACGCGGCGTACGCACGACTCACCGCGGGCCTGGTCGAGGAAGGGTGTCTCGATAGAGCGCGGGATCGGGCGCACGCCGAGGCCATCCGGGCTCGCGAGGCGCTGGCCTGTCTGCCTCCATCCATCTATCGCGAGGCCCTCGTGGCCTTGCCGGACCTGCTGGTGTCGCGCACGGTGTGAAGTCGCCGACCCTTCCCGGGCGACGATCCCCAACATCTAGAGGATAACCCTGATCCGCCCCCCCATCGGTGGTGGGTCCCGTTGCAGGATCGAACGCCCATTTGATACGCTGCGCTCGTTCTTGCCGGCCGCAGCCCGGGCTGGCAGTGTTGTCCCGGCGGCTGACCAGGAGGATTCACCCGGCGATGTTGAAGCTCACCAGGATGGAGCTTGCGGGCTTCAAGTCGTTCTATCAGCGCACGGCGATCTCCTTTCCTGACGGCATCACCGCCGTGGTCGGGCCCAACGGCTGCGGCAAGAGCAATATCTCCGATGCCATCTCCTGGGTCCTCGGGGAGCAATCGTCGAAGTCGCTGCGGGGCACGAAGATGCAGGACGTGATCTTCAACGGTTCCGCCAGGCGGGGGCCGCTGCCGATGGCGGAGGTGAAGCTGACGTTGACCTGGTCCGGAGGTCCGCCGCCCGCCCCCGAAGATCACCCTCACCCGGCGATGGTCGCGGCCGCCCCGCCCGCCGCGCTGGCGTCCGCCGGGTCGAACGGGAACGGCAACGGTCACCGGCCGCTGGAGGCGGCTCCGCAGCAGGAGGGTCGGCTGTCAGGCGATGGTGGTGCAGCCGCGGGGGAGGCCTCGTCCGACGGCGCCGCCGGGTCGGCTGCCGGCGTTGATGTCTCCGGGGGCACGGCGTCAGGGACCGAGGGCGTCAACGGTGGCGATGCCAGGAGTGCCCCGCGTCGCCCGGTGTTTGCGATCCCGACGGAAGACGGCAGCGCCATGACCGTCATGCGTCGCCTGTTCCGCAATGGTGACAGTGAGTACCGCATCGACGACACGCGGTGCCGGTTGAGGGACATCCAGGACCTGTTGCAGTCGGCCAGCATCGGGGCCCGGACGTATGCGGTCATCGAGCAGGGCCGGGTGCAGACCCTGCTCTCGGCCAGGCCGAAGGAACGCAAGGAACTGATCGACGAGGCTGCAGGGATTCTCGGGTTCAAGGCGCGCAAGCGCTCGGCTCTTCTCAAGCTGGAGTCGACCGAGGCCAACCTGTCGCGGCTGCGCGATCTGATCTCCGAGGTCAAGCGACAGGTCAACTCCCTCAAGCGGCAGGCATCCACGGCGCGACGCCACCAGCGCAACGCCGACGAGATCCGACGGCATCGACGGATCCTGTTTCACCGCGAACATGCCGATCTGGCCCGCGCGAAGGATGATCTGGGCCGGGCGAGAGACGATCTCCGGCAGGCGCTCGCCGAGGTGGAGGCACGGCTCTCCCGTGAGGAGGCTGCGGTGGAAGCGCTCCGCCAGCGGCTTGATGAGGAGGGTCGGGGCGCCGGGGAACGGCGAGAGGAACTGCACGAGACCCAGAGGGCGATCGACCGCCTCGACGCGACCGTGTCGGCGCTTGCCGGGCGCGTGACCGAGGCGCGGGCCCGGTCGGCTGAACGGACCGCGGAGGCGACGACACTCGACGAACGGTCGCAGACAGCCCGGGCCCAGTCGCAGGAAGCTGCTGCCCGGCGCGACGAGGCCACCGCCGAGCTGGCGGACAGACGGGCCGCTCTCGGTCGGCTGGAGCAGCAGTACACCGGGTTGCTCGCTGCCGCCGATGAAGCGTCCCGGCAGGCCGAGGTGGATCGGGACAGGGTCCTGTCCGCGGTCTCGCGTCTCGGCGAGGCGCGCAACCACGCCGCCCGGCTGACCGAGCGAGGCGCGCGCCTCGCCCACCAGCGGACCCGGCTGGCCCGGGAGGAAGCGGAATGCCGTGCAGACGCCGACCGGCTCGACGAGCAGGCGTCCACGGCACAGCGCCGTCTGACCGACGCGGCCGGGGCCCTGACCGACGCCGAACGGCTGGCAGTGGCGTCTGCCGGGGCGGCAACGGCCCGCGAGGCGGACCTCGACGCGGCGCGGGAGCGCCAGGCGGCCGCGCGTCGCGAGCAGCATGCGCTCCGTGAGCGTCGCGATGCCCTGGTCGCGGTGTTGCAGCCCGACGGTGCAGATACGCCCTTGCCCGGGGAGCCGGTGGCCCTCGACGTCGAGGTCGATCCCGAGTGGGAAGCGGCAGCCGGAACAGGACTGAACGACCTGGTCCGTGCCCGGGTGGTCGATGATATTGCGGCGGCGCGGACTGCCCTGGAGGCAGCGAGCCACCAGGCCGGGCATCCGCTCACGCTGATCTGCCGCGAGCTGACCACGGCCGTCTCCCGGCCGGACGGGACCCGCCTGTCGGCTCACCTGCGGGGAACAGGTGCCGCACTGCTCGCCGCGGCGGCCGGCGACCCCGAGATCGTCGACGATCTCTGCGCGCTGTTCGAACGCTGGCGGGCCCGACCGGGCCGGGCGTATGTGGCACGCAGCGGCGAGACGATCTCGGCTGCCGGCGTGTTGCGGGGCGGACGCCCCGGTGAGGCGGCCGGTATGCTGGCGTGCAATCGCCAGCGCCGGGAGACGGCGGAACGGCTGGCGGCCTGCGAGCGGCAACTGCCGGCCCTGGATGTGGCGGTGCATGAGGCGGAGGCGTCCTGCGAGGCCGCGCGCACGCGCCGTGAGGAGACCCGCGAAGCGCGCGAGACCGCCGCCGCGGCCGTCCTGGAGGCACGGCTCCTTCAGGACCGAGTGATGGCGGAGCAGGAGCGCATCGAACGACGCCGGACGGTCCTGCGCGAGGAGGCGTCGGTGCTCTCGGCCGAGGAGGCGGGATTGAAGACCGAGACGGCCGCCAGTGCGGCCACACTCGCCGCGGCGGAGGCCGAACGGGACGCGGTGAGCCGTGCAGGCGAGGCGTCCCAGGCCCGACTCGATGGATTGCGGCGCCGGATCGAGGCCCTGGCGGCAGACTGCGCCGAGGCCCGGTCGTCGGTGGCGGCGCGCCAGGAGGCGCTGCACTCGCTGGTGGCGGCGGTCGAACGTCTCGATGCGAACGACAGGGAGTTCGCCCAGCAGGCCGTCGAGCGACGGGACGAGGCGGTGGCGCTGTCGGCGCGCGCGGACCGCCAGCAGGAGGAGATGGCTGAACTCGCGGAGCAGCGGGAGGCGAAGGCGCGGGAGATGGTGAGGCTGATGGAACGGTGCCGCGCCGACGAGATGACCCAGCAGGCGAGTTCGGCGGCCCTGGCCGAGGCCGAATCCCGTGCGCGGTCCGGCCGGGAAGCCGTCGATGTTGCGCGACAGGCCCTGCAGGCGAAGGAGATCGAGCACACCCGGGCCACGGCCGAGTTCGATCACCTGGAGAAGGAGTGCCAGGAGCAATTCGGGTGCACGCCGGAGGCCCTGGGCGCGACGCTGGATGCGGAGGAGAGGGATGTGCCTCTCGACGAGGTTCGGTCTCGCCTGGCGCGTCTCGAGGAGATCCGGGACCGTATCGGACAGGTGAACATGATGGCCGTCGAGCAGTTCGCCGAGGCCGAGGAGCGACAGGCCTTCCTCCTCTCGCAGCAGGAAGACCTCGACAACTCGATCGCCTCGCTCCACGCCACCCTGGACAAGATCAATCAGACATCGCGCGAGCGCTTCCTGCACGCGCTCGAGCAGATCCGAACGGAATTCCACAGCATCTTCACGCACCTGTTCGGCGGGGGGCGGGCGGATATCGTCCTCCAGGATCCCGACGATGTGCTCGACAGCGGCATCGACATCATCGCCCAGCCGCCCGGCAAGCGGACCCAGAGCATCAACCTGCTTTCCGGCGGGGAGAAGGCGCTGTCGGCCATCGCGCTGCTGTTCGCCATCTTCCGGCATCGCCCGTCGCCCTTCTGTCTCCTCGATGAGGTGGACGCGCCGCTGGATGAAGCGAATGTCGACCGCTTCGCCCGTCTCGTGCAGGACTACGGGGAAGGCACGCAGTTCATCCTGATCACGCACAATCGCCGTTCCATGGAGATCGCCAACGCCATGTACGGCGTCACCATGTCCGAACCGGGGGTGTCCCAGACCGTCTCGATGCGTCTCGACTAGGTGTGTCCGTGTGACCCGTCGCTTTCCCGGGCGCGGGGGGTCATGAATGGAGGTGGGGATCGACCTCCTTGTCTACGGGTTTTCCAGGCAGCCAGGTGCCCTTCCCGAGATCATGAACGTGGGAGTGGGTGGGCTGCGGATCCGCTTCCGGGGACTGGCCGAGGACCCGAGCTTCACCGGCCACGATGCGGTGGTGATGCCGTTCGACACGTATCACCCCTGGATGGACGGTACGGAGGGGATCTCTTGCATGAGCGCCGTCCTGCTGCGCACCCGCCTCGAGCTGCTACGCGCTGCGGAGGCCGGCGTGAATATCGGCTTCCTGTACGAGGATTGCTTCGCCCATTTCACCGATCCCGAAGAGCTGCAGCAGATGTCGCTCGGGGCCATGACGCTGAGTGGGCTCGGCCTGAGGCCGGAGCGCCTGCCGGCTCCGGAGGACGATCTGGATGTGCTGGCGGCGCCGTTCGACGACTACCTCCGCCGCTTCGGGATCGCCGAGTCGTACTTCGAATCCGACCATCCCGCTCCTCGCCTCCATCCGCTCTGTCGAACGTCCGACCACCGGATCACCGGCGTCGCCGCCGACGAGGGCGCCGGGCGGATCCTCTTCCTCCCCGGCGACCCCCGCAACCGGTTCCTGGATTTCTTCACGTCGCTGGGTGGTGCCCTCGGGCAGTTCGGCCACCCGGAAGCCGCCGCCGGAGCCTATGTCTTCGCGTCCGAGAGGCAGCTTCTGGCCCAGCAGGCGCGGGTCATCGAGCAGCAGGAGCATCTCGACCAGCGGCTCGACCGGTTCCGCCGCCGCCGCGAGATGCTGGCCTTGGTGTCCGCCGACCCGGACCGCTTCCTGCCGGAGTGGTTCGCGACGTTTCTCGATCTGGAGTTGCAGCCGACCGACGAACCGGGATGCTTTCACTGGGCGGCGCCACCGGGCAGCGCCGGGGCCAGGGCGCTCGTCGCGGTCGCGGTCCGGTCGGCGGCGGATGCGCTCATCGCGGTGGGGGAGATCCGGGACGAGCAGTTCCGCAGCGGGGTGCTCGCACCGGAGGCGCCGGCTTTTCTCTATCTGACGGAAGAATCGCTCGTCGCGTCGCGCAACGGTGCCGGCGACCTGTCGGGCACGTTCGATCTGTCGGGAGAGGCCGGCAGCATGGACGTTCATCTGCTGCGGGCGGCCGACCTCTTCGGCCTCCTGGACGAGAAAGACCGCCTGGATCGTCAGATCGACGTCGTGGACCTGGTCCGCGCGGCGGGTGGCGACCGCATCCCGACCCCCGGCGGCTGACGGCCGCGGGACGACACAGGGCGCCCCGGACGATGAGGCGCCCTGTGTTCTTCGTCCGCCGGCCGGCTCAGTAGCGGGCCGGAGCGGCCGAGGCCGCCTTCTTGTACAGCAGCCAGGAGATGACGAAACCGATCACCACCAGGCCGATGCTCCATTTCCACCCGTAGGCCAGGGGATAGTGGTTGCTCGTCATCAGCGCGAGCAACGGCAGCGACATGTACGTGTTGTGCTTGGAGCGCATCCCGGCGACCGCGGCCAGTGCCGGGTCCGGCTTGTTGCCCGCCGCGATGGACGCGATGATCTTCTTCTGGGCCGGCCAGATGCGCATCCAGACGTTGGCCGCCATGCTGGTGCCGAACAGCGCCCCCACATGGATGCTGACCGCCCGGGCCGAGAACGACAACATGTGGCCGAGGCCGTAGGAGACGCCGGCCAGCAGCAGGACCGAGATCACCGTGCCTGCGAACGGGCTCTTCTTCACCGGTGTGTTCCAGAGGGTGTCATAGACCAGGAAGCCGACCACCAGGATCGCCAGGCTGATGGCCGTTCCGGCACCGACGGACAGTTCACTGTCCTTGGCCATCAGGGAGCCGCCCATGTAATAGACGATGCCCAGCAGCAGGATGCCCGTGATCCAGGTCCACGCGGCGCCCCAGCGGAACCAGTACAGGGCGCGGGGCATCAGCTCGGGCACGACCTTCCTCTTCGAATCCGCATCGTACGTCTTCGCCAGCTGGGAGTTGACGAAGTTGAAGAACCACAGATGACCGATCCACATCACGCCGGCGATGACGTGTGCCCAGCGAAAGATCAGGTTCAGCCATTCGCTCATGTTCGGGTCCATGCGCTCCTCTCCTCAGGGTTCAGGTCGGGTACTCGGTGTCTGGCGCCGACGCGGCGGTCTCGGCCGGATCGTCGACCTCGTTCCGGTGTGACGGTCCCACCCCGGACCCGATACCCAAGCATAGCCGTCGCGCCCCTGCAAGGGTGTTCCGGCTCCGTCCCGTCAGCCGGCGGCCTTCAGGCCGTGGCCGGTGAGGACGAGCACCACGGGCCGGTCGGGGTGTGGCGTGTGCGTGCCCAGCCACTCGCGGGCGCCGGCGGCGGCGACCGCGGAGGTGGGCTCGACGAAGAATCCGGCCCGGGCGAGGTCGGTGTGAGCCGCCTTGATGGCGGCCTCGCTCACCGCCAGCGCGGTGCCGCCGGAGGTGCGCAGCGCGGCGACGACCTGCCGGTAGCGGACCGGCGCCGGTGTCCGGATGGCATCGGCACAGGTCGCGCGGACCGTGACGTCAGGGGGGGTCTCGGTGCCGGCGGCCAGCCCTGCGGCGACCGGCGCGCAGGCAGCCGCCTGGACGCCGACCAGGGCCGGGACCGTGTCGATGACGCCGGACGCGGCCAGCCCCGAGAAACCGTCATGCAGTCCGAGGATGATCCCCCCCTGGCCGACCGGCGCGAACACCACCGCCGGCGCGGTCCAGTCGAGTTGCTCGGCGATCTCCCACGCGAGCGTGCGGATGCCGTGCAGGAACCACGGATTCCAGGCATGTCCGGCATAGAAGGCCCGGCCGGCGGCCGCCAGGCAGGCGTCCGTGACCGCCTGCCGCCCGCCCTCGACGCCGGTCACCGCGGCGCCGTGAGCGGCGATCTGGAACAGCTTGCCGGCGGGGGCGTCGGCGGGGGCGAACACGCGCACCGCCAGGCCGGCCCGCGCGCCGTAGGCGGCCAGCGAGGCTCCGGCGTTGCCCGAGGACTCCTCCACGACCGCATCGATGCCGTCGGCACGCAGGCGGGAGACCGCCACCGTCCAGCCCCGGTCCTTGTACGACCCCGTCGGATTGGTGAAGTCGCACTTGGCCAGCAGCAGTCGGCCGTCGAGGGAAAACGGCACCAGGGGCGTCATGCCCTCTCCCAGGGTGATCGCCTTCCCGGCATCGACACCCGAGAGGGCGTGGGCATACCGCCACAGCCCCTGCCGGCACGGCTCGATCTTCTCCGGGTCGAGTGGCGCGCTGCCGGACAGGATGAACGGG
The DNA here is from genome assembly GCA_046757965.1 of Acidobacteriota bacterium. Taxonomy (GTDB): domain Bacteria; phylum Acidobacteriota; class Polarisedimenticolia; order SMYD01; family SMYD01; genus JBHHZI01. The sequence goes on from JBHHZI010000013.1 coordinate 17,747, forward strand.
CCGCCACAGGCACAGCGCCAGCGGCGCTCCGGACCTGATGCCGGGCGCCCACAGGTCACGCAGGTGAGCCGGGGTGCCGGGCGGTCGATCACGGCAGGGTGTCGAGCAGCCGCCTGGCGGCGTCCAGCGGGGCGGCTGCGGCGGTGATGGGGCGGCCGACCACGAGGTGTGAGGCGCCGGCCTCGATCGCCTCCGCCGGGGTGGCCACGCGCTTCTGGTCCGCTGCCGGCGCCCCTGCCGGCCGGATGCCGGGGGTGATGAGCGGGAAGTCCGGGCCACAGACCTGCCGCAGCAGGGCCACCTCGCGAGGAGAACAGACAAGACCCCCGAGCCGGCACCGGAGGGCCAGGTCCGCCAGCCGCTGGACCTGGGCAGCGGGCGGACCGGACACGCCGATCTCGCCGAGGTCGGCATCACCCAGGCTGGTCAGGACCGTCACCCCCACGACGGCCGGGGCCGGCATCTTCCCGGCGGCCTCCACCGCCGCGTCCAGCATGGCCCGCCCCCCTGCGGTGTGGACGGTCAGCCATCTCAGCCCGGGGAGCGCCCGGAGGGAACAGATTGCCCGGCCGACGGTGTTAGGGATGTCATGCAGCTTGAGATCGAGGAACAGGTGCGACCCCGTGGCCGCCAGTTCACGGACGATGAGCGGACCGTGAGCGGCGAACAGCTCGAGGCCGACCTTGAACGTGGAGATCACCGGGGCGAGTTGCTCGGCCAGGCGAAGTGCGTCGTCGCGGTCGGCCGCGTCCAGGGCCACGATGAGCCGCTCGTCCACCCTGCGACTTTAACACAGGAAATCCGGGCGTTCGCCGTGCGCCGTTGCTATGATTGAGGCCGACATGAGCTCCGATGCCAACCATTCCTCGCCCTCGAACCCGCCACCGGCCGGGCGGCCGTTGTGGAGCCGCGCCACCGGCGTGCTCTTCGGTCTCGTTGCGGTCCTGGCGATGGCGTACGGTCTCCTGTTCATCGTCTCCACGGCGCGCACCGATCCGGCCGGGGAGCCGGAGAGGGGTGATGTGCAGCTCATCTCGATGCAGGGTGAGCCGGTCGACCTGCTCAGACATCTGGCGCCCGGCAAGGTGACCGTCGTCGACTTCTACGCCGACTGGTGTGCTCCGTGGCAGGCTCTGGCACCGGTTCTCGATGAGCTCGCGCGCACGCACCAGGACGATCTGGCCCTGCGCAAGATCAACATCGTTCACTGGGGCACACCGGTGGTGGCGCAGTACGGCGTGGCCGATGTCGGGCTGCCGTACCTCAGGATGTACGGCCCGGACGGCGTCATGATCGCCGACGGTGTCGACCGCGTCATGGATCAGCTCGAGCAGCGCTACTGACGCCGCCGGTCAGCTCTCCGCCAGGCCCCCGACCAGTTCGGCCACCCGTCTCACGTCATGGGCGGCGCACCATGCGGTCAGCTCATCGACCAGATCCGCCGAGCGGCACGGATCGACGAAGTTCGCGGTGCCGACCTGGATGGCGCCGGCGCCGGCCAGCATGAACTCCACCGCATCGACGGCGGAGGTGATGCCACCCATGCCCATGATCGGCACATCCACCGCCCCGGCCACCTCGTGGACCAGGTGCAGCGCCAGCGGCTTGATGGCCGGACCCGACAACCCGCCGATACGATTGGAGAGCACCGGGCGGCGCGTCTCGGCGTCGATGCACAGCGCCGTGAACGTGTTGACCAGTGACAGGATGTCGGCGCCGGCGTCGACGGCGGCCCGCGCGGGGACGCGGATGTCGGTGACGTTGGGGGAGAGCTTGACGATCAGGGGCAACTGCGTCGCCTGTCTCGACGCCTCGACCAGCCGACCCAGCGCGGAGGGGTCCACACCGAAATGCATGCCGCCCTTCGCGGTGTTCGGGCACGAGGCGTTCAGTTCCACCGCGCTCACGCCGCCCGCGGAGTCGAGACGGCGGCAGACCGTGACATACTCGTCGACCGTCTCTCCGTACACGTTGGCGATGATGGCGGTGTCGATGCCGCGCAGGGGCGGCAGCTTCTCGGCGATGAACGCCTCGACGCCCACATTGTGCAGGCCGATGGCGTTGACCAGGCCGGCGGCGGTCTCGCAGATGCGGGGTGGAGCGTGACCCTGGCGGGGCTCCGGTGAGAGCCCCTTCACCACCAGACCGCCCAGGCGGGCCAGATCGAAGAAGTCGGCAAACTCCGTGCCGTAGCCGAACGTCCCGGAGGCGGTGACCACCGGGTTCTTCAGGTGGAGTGGCCCGAGCGTCACGCTGATATCGACCGATGCGGTGCCCCGGCCCGGCGAACTCATGGACCGGCACTCCTCGCCCAGTCGATGGAGCCGGCCGGAAACGTCGGGCCGTCGACGCAGACACGCCGGTATCGCGAAGCGCCGGTACCGGGGGTGTGCACCGGCACGACGCAGGAGAGGCAGACCCCGATGCCACACCCCATGCGCGATTCGACCGAGAAGTGGCCGGCCACCGCGTGCCGGGCGAGCACGGCATCGGCCGCCGCCATCATCGGCGTGGGCCCGCAGACGTAGACCAGGGCCCGGCGCTTCTGCCCGGCGTCCAGACCAGAGAGGCGGTGGTCCAGCAGATCGGTGACCAGTCCGTGGTGTCCTTCGGACCCGTCGTCGGTGGCCACCTCCACCGCGACATCGCAGGCGGCCATGAGATCGCGACCGACGAGATCCGCCGCGGATCTCGCCCCGTAGAGCAGGCGCGCGCCGGCCCCGTGGCGGCGCAACCAGGCCCCCAGCAGCGGGAAGGGCGCGATACCGATGCCCCCCGCCACCATCAGAACGACCGCATCCAGCACCTGAGGCCCCGGAAAAGGCTGGCCCAGCGGGCCGACCCGGTGCACCTCCGCGCCGGGCTGCAGGCGGGACAGACAGGCGGTTCCCGCGCCGATGACCTTGTAGAGCAGGTCCACCGTGGGACCCTGTCCGGACTCGCCGATGCGCGCCACCGAGAAGGGTCGGCCCAGCAGGGGCCCGGATCCTGACGGGCGCACCATGACGAACTGGGCAGGGCGAGTGGCGGCGGCCACGTCCGGCACGTCGAACCGCGCCAGATAATTTCCGTTGCCGAGCGCGGTGTTGGCGAGCATCGGGACCGATCGGCTGAAGGGCATGGCGCGTCATCGTATCGTCCCGGCGCGACCCCGGGCAACCGGTCGACTCGCCGAGCAGCGGGCGGTGACGTGGTACGATGCTGCCTCGCATGGCCCGTGCCCGCACCACGCTCTCCCGCCTGGCGGTGAATGCGACCCTGGCCGGGTTCTGGGCCTCGGCTCTTCTCGCCCTCCTCGTCTTCTACGTCAACTCCGGCGTCTCGCTGACCACGCGCAGCTTTCTGTCCGTTGCTCTCCCCGTGGCGGTGGTCTACGCACCGCTCACAGGCATCGTCTGGGCGATGCTCGCCGGCATGGTGCGTCTGTTCGTGGCCTTCCGCATCCCGGTGCCCTGGGTGGGTTTCAGGACGTTCTGGCGCTTCCTGGTCGGTGACTTTTTCCTCGTCTGCCTGGCCTATCTGCACAATCTGGACCAGGCGCGGGACTATCTGCCCATCACCATCCAGCGCAGTCTGGCCAGCGCCACCCTGTTGCTCGTGGCCGGCACCACGATGCTGGCGGTCGACGCGATCTGGCGGGGCCTGACCCGCCGCCGCCTGCGACGGGCTGCGGTGCTTGCGGCGGCGATTCTCATGTGTGGCGGCCTGTTCCTCATCCGGCAGCGCTACCGGGAGGTGAGACGTCCCTCCTCGGCCTCCGAGATCGAGGTGGTCCGCCCGGCCCACGCCATCCTGTGGCTCGGCCTCGACGGCGTCACCCCGGATGATCTGCTGCCGATGGCGGCGGATGGCCGCCTGCCGTTTCTCGGGGCACTGCTGCGCGCCGGAACCTCGGCCCCGCTGACGGCGCCGAGGCCACCGCGTCTGGCGGCCGCCTGGGCCACGGTGGTGACCGGCCGCAACCCGGCTGCCCACGGGGTGGTCGAACCGTTCCCGTTCCAGCCGGCGGCAGGATCGGCGACCTTTCGTGTCGTGCCCACCGGCACCGGGTTGCGCCGCCTGCTGCGGTATGGCCTGCTGGGGGCGCGCACGGCCGCCGCCCGCCCGGCGGTCCCCACCATCGACCGCATCCTCGCCCGGTGCGGCTACCGGGTGATCGCCGGCGGCTGGGACACCCTGCTGGAGGACACACGACTCGCCGGTGCGCCGGCGCCGGTCGCGCCGTCGCCCGGGCCCGACATCGCCGAGCAGGTGGAGCGCGTCGAAGAGCACATCCGCATGGCCCGGTCCCGGGCCGGCGGGGCGGTGCTGGCGGTGGCCCTGGAGACGGCTCTCGCCGCCGACATGGCCGCGGGAAACATGGTGCTGACGCACCTGGCGGCGGCCGCCGGCCGGCCCGAGGCCCGTCCGGCCGTGCTGTTGCATATGTCCGGTCTGGACCGGGTGGCCCACACCTTCACCCGGTATCGACACCCCGAGCGCTTCGGCAACGTCTCCGCCCAGGATGTCGAGCGGTTCGGCGAGGTGATCCCGGACTACGAGCGCTTCCTCGACGCCTGGCTCGGCCGGCTCTCCCACCTCCTGGCGCCGGAGCCGACGGTGGTCGTCGTCAGCCCCTACGCGGTCGGGCCGGTCGGCATCCTCCGCCGGGTTCGCCAGACAGTGCTCGGTTCGTCACCCCGGTCGGGCACCCACGCCGGAGCCGGCCCGGGGTTTCTTCTGCTGGCCGGGCCGGGCGTCAAGCCCGGCGGCGTGCTCGAGACCGCCCGGAGCGCCGACGTGTTGCCGACCCTGCTCTACCTGACGGACCTGCCGGTGGGCCGGGACATGGAGGGGGAGGTGCTCGATGGAGCGGTCTCCGCACGATTCGCCGGCCGGCATGCCGTGGTCGGGCCATCCGTGTGGTAGGATGAATCATCTCGTGCGGCGGTCCGCCGGGGAACGCGCGTCGGAACTTGTACCCCCTGAGAGGGGTTTTTTTTTGGCCGGGGACCGACGATGACCGAAAACCCGCGCAGCCTCATGGATGCGGGCAAGATGAACCGCACGCTCGACCGGATCGCCGCGGAGATCCGCGAGAAGGATTGCGACAACCTGGCGGTGGTCGGCATCCGCACCCGAGGCGTCCACCTGGCCGAACGTCTGGTGGCCAAGCTGGCCGCGACCGGAGAGGTGGACGTCGGCTTCGGGATTCTCGACATCAACCTCTACCGGGACGATCTGTCCATGGTCGCCGACCACCCGGTGCTGCGCAAGACGGAGATTCCGTTTGCCATCGGGGACAAGCGCATCGTGCTGGTGGACGACGTGCTGTTCACCGGGCGAACGGTGCGGGCGGCGCTGGATGCCATCGCGGACCTGGGCCGGCCGCGCGTGGTCGAGCTGGCGGTGCTGGTCGATCGGGGCAACCGGGAGCTGCCGATTCGCGCCGACTATATCGGCATGAGCATCCCGACCGGTCCGGATCAGTGGGTCAAGGTGCTGGTGGCAGAGGAGGATGGAGCCGATCGTGTCGAGCTTGGGGAGGCGGAGCCGGCGAGAGAGGGCGCCTCCTGATGACGGGGCTGAGCGACAGGCACCTGCTGGGCACCGAGTCGCTCACGCCCGAGGAGATCTCGCTCGTTCTCGACACCGCCGACTCGATGCTGGAGATCGGCCAGCGCGAGATCAAGAAGGTCCCGACACTGCGTGGCCGCACGGTCGTCAACCTCTTCTGCGAGCCGTCCACGCGCACGCGCTCCTCGTTCGAGATCGCCGCAAAGAGGTTGTCGGCCGACACACTGAACTTCTCCGCTTCCCAGTCGTCCCTGGTCAAGGGGGAGACGCTGCTGGACACGGCCCGCACTCTCGAGGCGATGGAACCGGACATCGTGGTCATCCGGCACGCTGCTGCCGGGGCGGCACGCTTTCTGGCCGATCGATGCCTGTTCGGTGTCATCAATGCGGGCGATGGCATGCACGAGCACCCGACCCAGGCGCTCCTCGACGCCTACACCATTCGCCAGCACAAGAAGGGCTTCAACGGGCTGCGCGTGGCGATCGTGGGGGACTGCACGCACTCGCGCGTGGTGCGCTCCAACATCTGGCTGCTGTCGACGATGGGTGCTGGCGTGGTGCTTGCCGGACCGCCGACGATGATGCCCCCGGGTATCGAGACCCTCGGGAGCGGGGTGGAGGTGACGTCACGCATCGACGAGGCCCTCGATGGGGCGGATGTCGTCATGATGCTGCGCATCCAGCGCGAGCGGCAATCGCGTCTGTCGATGCCGTCGCTGCGCGAGTACGCCATGCTCTACTGCCTGACGCGGGAACGGCTGGAGAAGGCGAGGCCGGATGCCATCGTCATGCACCCGGGGCCGATCAATCGGGGTGTCGAGATCGCCGACGACGTGGCCGACGGAGAAGGGTCGGTCATCTTGCAGCAGGTGGCCAACGGCGTGGCCATTCGCATGGCCGTGCTCTACCTGCTGGCGGGAGCGAGTGGTGGACAGGCGAAGAGCTGACAGCGGTGCCGTGATCCTGCGGGGTGGCCGGGTCATCGCCCCGGCCACCGGCGTGGATGCCGAGCTGGATGTCGCCTGCGAGCAGGGCCGCATCAAGGCGGTCGGCAAGGATCTTCCCACCGGCGCGGCCCGTGAGATCGATGCGGCCGGCAAGATCGTCGCACCCGGTTTCATCGACATGCACGTCCACCTGCGCGAGCCGGGCCGCGAGGACACCGAGACCATCGCCACCGGCACCGCCGCGGCGGCCGCGGGCGGCTTCACGGCGGTGGCCGCCATGCCGAATACGACGCCGCCGAATGACGGGCGGGCCGTGACGGAGTTCATCCTGCGCCGCGCCGCCGAGTCCGGTGCCGTGCGCGTGCACCCGATCGGCTGCGTGACGCGCGGCCTGGCGGGCGAGGAGCTGGCCGAGATCGGTGACCTGGTGGCGGCCGGCTGCGTGGCGGTGTCGGATGACGGACACCCGGTGGCCTCCGCACTGGTCATGAGGCGCGCGCTGGAGTACTGCCGCGCCTTCGGTATTCCGGTCATCGACCATTGCGAAGAACCGTCGCTGGCCGCCGGCGGCGTCATGCACGAGGGGCCGGTCTCCACCGCCCTCGGCCTGCGGGGCGCCCCCGCCGAGGCTGAGGAGATCATGGTGGAGCGCAACATCCGCCTGGCCGAGATGACCGGCGGGCGCATCCACATCGCTCACATCTCCACGCGCCGCAGCGTCGATTCGGTGCGGCGCGCACGAGACAGGGGTGTGGCGGTGTCCGTCGAGGTGACGCCGCATCATCTTCTGCTCACCGACGAGAGCCTGCGCAGCTACGACACCCACTGTCGCATGAACCCGCCCCTGCGGCCGGAGGCCGACCGCCTCGCTTGCGTCGAGGGGCTGATGGACGGCACCATCAGTGCCATCGCCACCGATCACGCTCCGCACGCGCCGCAGGAGAAGAACGTCGAGTTCGACGCCGCCCCCAACGGCATCATCGGTCTCGAGACCGCCGTGCCGGTGCTCCTCGACCGTCTGGTGAAGACCGGCGCGCTGACGCTGGCGCGTCTCATCGAGGCGTTCACACGGGGTCCCGCGGAGATCCTGAAGCTGGAAGGGCAGGGGACGCTGGCGGCAGGCTCCCTGGCCGATGTCACCGTCCTCGACCCGGCGGCCCTGTGCCGTATCGATGCCACCCGCTTCGCCTCGCGCTCCGGCAACACCCCGTTCGATGGCTGGCAGTGCGTGGGGCGCCCCGTGATGACCCTCGTCGGCGGCCGTGTCGTCTTCGACGCCACCGGCGAGCCCGGACCGGGCAGCGAGTAGGGGTTGACGGGGCACGCATGCGAGTGTGCCCTCCCCACCCACGTCGCCCGGGTGGGGCGTTCAATCCGGAGGGGTGAACGAGGGGTCACCGACCCGGATGAGAGTCGCGACCCTGCCTCGACGTCCCCGATATCTCCTCTGCGTGAATCTGGTCCAGCAGGGCGACCTGCTGTTCCGTCAGACCCATGTCCTGTCCGGTTCGCGCGATGCCGTTGTCCAGGATGTCGGCCGGTGAGCGGCGTGCGAGTTGCTGAAGCGTGAAGAGAGCTGCGGAATGAGCACCCAGCCCGATGTAGTAGGCGCTGCGCAGATAGAGGGTCATGTTTTCGGCGTCGGGTGTGGAGGCCAGCCCCTGCATCTCGTCTTCCAAGGCCGCCATGTCAGCCCGGAGCCGGGCCGGCGGGAGCCGGAAGGACTCCGGCCGGGTCTGTTCGTGACGCCGGCCGGTCGTCTCCAGCCACCAGGTGTAGCGTTTGCCTGCGATCAGCTCGGGCGCGTGATCGCCGTAGCCCAGTCGGGGGCCGACGACCTTGCGGATCCTCCACACCACCTGGTCATCGAGGGCAACCACGACGCGTACCGGCTGCTCGGTATCGATCCAGTAGAAGGTGGGCCGTTCGCTCCGGACCAGTTCCCGGCGAGGGGAGAGAGGCTGCAGCGTCGCGTCGAGTGGTGAGACCGCCGGCACCGGGTCGGTGCCACCCCGCATCTTGACTACCATGGTGTCACCGACCAGGTCCAGTCCGTCTCGCAGGATGGCATTTGCAGCCGAGGAGATGTGCACGGTCTCCTCGGGTAGCGCACCGCTTGCCGGCCGCAGGATTTCCATCTCGAACGGTCCACCGAGCCGCCGGCGTGGACGGCCCTCGGCTCGCCGGGGCGAGAGTCACGACCGCCAGCGCCGCCAGGGTGGCCACGCCTTGCATCCAACGTCTCCTCAGCATCGGCATGTCTCCTTCCAGGGCAGGCTCTCCGATGGACCGCGCATGTCGTCGGGCGATGCGTGGATTTCGGGAAGTCTCCGGAACGGGCCATCGCACCGGACCATCATGCCCGGCGGGCCGGCGCGATGCAACCGGCGTCTCGGGGGCATTGGGGTGGTCCGGGTCAGTGGTCCGCGACGTCAGCCGCCGCCGCGGCCGGGCAGGACCTCGAGAGAGATGATGCGATCGAGCCGGTAGGTGCGCTGAACAGAGCGCTGGCGGCAGTATGCGACCAGGTCCTGGCCCGAGAGGCGCAACGGGAAGACCTCACGTGGACCGGGAACCAGACCGTTGGCCCGGTAGATCATGCGCACGGCGCGCCGGTCGACGATGGCCCGTCTGAGCAGGTCGTGCAGGGAGACGCTCGTGTCGCGACCCTCCAGGCGGTCGGACGGCCGCGACCATGCGCCCGGTGCGGTCGATGCTCCCGTCCCGGGTTCGATTCGCCGTCCCTTCCGGAGAACCCGGGAAGGATGACGGTTGGCCGTGCCGGCGGACTCATCGCCGGCCGGGCGATTCTCCGCGGGGAGCCGCAGGCCGGGGGTGAAGCGCAGCCCGATGGCCTGTAGTCGTTCACGCAGCCGGGTCACCTGGCCCCGGGCGACGGCGAACACGCCGGCGCCGAGCGCCTCTCCCAGGCACTGCGCCAGTGACGGCGTGTCGAGGATGCGACCCAGAAGATCCGCATCGCGGCAGACGAACAGCTGGACCTGTCCGACGGAGACCTCGGCGCCGGTCTGACCCCAGGCGGCCAGAGCCACGCGGATCTCCGGACTGACCGTGGCACTCCGAGCTTCCAGCATGGCCAGCAACTCGGACGCATCCAGGCCGTCCCGGCACGTCGCGGCGACCACGTCGCGATCCAGAACCCAGGTCGTCCCGTCCTCGCCGAGCGGTGTCGCACAGCGCCTCAGCAGGCCCTCGGTGATCCAGTCGGTGCCACGTTCGTTGCGTGTGATGCGCAGCATCGGACCGAGAATCAGCCCGTGCCCCGGCGCGGTGGCGTAGTCGATGCAACGGACCGTCCTGTTCTCGTCCCGCAGCCGCCGGGCCAGCCGCCGGCCGGACCCGGCGGGCACACGCCACAGGTCGGGTTGCAACCGCCTGGCCCCGGACACGCCGGTCAGGACCCCTGCGTCCATCGTGAGTGTGCCCGACCGGTCCTCGACCAGGGTGACGCGCCGCACGATCCGGAACCGATGATACGCCTCTTCCCACGACGCCATGGTGGCTGCCACGTTCTGGGGCATCGGGACGGCGGCGGCGTCGTCCAGCCGGGTCGTGATCCGGGCCACATCCCAGCCGTCATGGAAGCCGCGCATCGCCGCCGGTCGGGTGAGTGTGAAGCGCACCACACGGTCGCCGCCGGTGAACTCCGCGAAGCGGGAGAGGTCGTGGAGCAGGCAGGTGTCCGGGTCGGGCGACAGGCAGAGCAGGTCGAAGTCGGGCTGCACGACGAGTTCCCGGCCAGCCGGGCGCCGGCCGGGCAGTGCGTCGCTGACTCCCAGCAGATACGCGCCCTCCCGCGTGATGCGGAACGCATCGAGATGCGACGGCTCATCCTCCGGCGTCTCGTCGAATCCCAGGCTGACCGCGCCGAACCAGAGGAGCGGTTCGAGCAGCACCCTGGCGATGAAGCGACCCTCCACACGGTCCCAGTCGGCCGTGAGGTCCAGACCGCGGGTGGTCTGCCCACGCCCCCTCTCTCCCAGGCCGAGGTATTGATGTCCGGCCGTCGCCGCACCACCCCGGCGGATGAGAAACTGGGGATGGGACGCCTTGATCTCCCGGCGCAGTGCCGAGAAGGCGTACCAGCGTTCCGGATCGAAGCGGCGCAGGGCGGTCAGCACGCGGGCACGAGCCCGGGCAACCCGTCCCGGCGAGGGCGCGTGTGTCTTCCCGATGCGGTCCGGGAGCGGGCGGCTGACGATCTCCTCGATGCGCGTGAACTCGTTCCAGGTCTGCAGGCGCGTGAAGATCCGGAACAGTGTGGCCGCCTGGGTGGAGCGAGGCTGATGGAAGAAGCGGGTCGCCGCCTCACCGGCGGTGAGCCGGCCGTTCTTCACCTTCAGCAGACCGGCCTCCTCGGCCAGCAGGTACAGCAGGCGGGGTCGTCCCGTGGCGCCGGCCGCCGGGCGGTGCGGTCCGTTCGATGCGTCGTCGATGTCGGGTGCGATCAGCAGCCGGGGGGCGAGGTCGATCCAGGGACCGCTCTCATCCGGACGCGCCGCCGTGGCCGGTGGGGGTTCGAAACGTCCGCGTTCCATCCCGACGAGCAGCAGCAGGAGATCGGCCAGGAGCAGTCCGAGCTGTTCGTCCCGGATCCGCGCCGGCGGGTGCGCCAGCAGCTTTGGCGTGGCTCCGGTGGCCGCCGCCGGGTCCACCGCAGCCGCTGCGGAGCGGTCCATCCAGACCCGTTCACATTCCCCCAGGCGGTACTTCAGCGGCCCGCCCTCGGCGGGGTAGAGGAGGAGGCCGAGTTCGAGCAGTTCGTTCAGGTCGCTCCGCGCCTGGGCGGCGTCGGATGCCACGGCCGCCGAGAGCGCCAGTGTGTTGCTCCGGCCGCCGCGTGCCTTCAGCGCGGCGAGCAACCGGCGCTGTCCCGGCGGCAGCGCTTCCACCAGCCGGCGATTCGCCTCCCGCGAGAAGAGACGAGGTGAGAGGTAGTCGATGAGGACCGCCTTGCTCGCACTCCCGGCGTCGCGCAGGCCGCGTCGCCTGGCCATCACCTTCAGGCTCTCGGTGGCGTAGGTCTCCAGGAACCGGTCAGCCAGCATGGCCGGCTCCCGTCGCATCATCGAGAACCCGCGGCAGATGACCATGCTTGCGGAGGGCCGCAAGCAGCGTGTCGAGCCGGCGAGCGTCGACGACCGCCGTGCAGGGATCGATCTGGCGCACCAGCGCCGCGCGCACCTCCGGGACGAGCTGGAGGTCTTCCATCTGCTCGGGGCCCTCGGTCTCGAGCAGCGTCAGGTTCTCGTGCACGATCACCGGGTTCGCGTCCAGTCCGGAAGCTGAGGACGTCATCGATCCCCCTGGCCGCCGTCATGGTGGCCGAAACAATCATTGTAGATCGGTTCCCCCGCACCGGCGTCGTCGCCGCCGCGCGGGCCGGGAGCAGGAGTTCCCCCGGCGGGTCGAGCCGGGTCCTCCGCGGTGGTCTGGTAAACTCGCCCCCAGGCGCGTGAGGCGCTGTGGAGGGGCCATGCCTGCCATCCATATCCGGCGCCCGTGGGAGATGTCCGGGCGGCTGGCGACGCCCGAGTCGGTCTACGTCGGACGTCGCCGGTTCCTGAAGACCGCGGGACTCAGTGGCCTGGCACTGGTCGCGGGAGCCTGCAGCGACAGGCCGGCCGCGGCCCGGGGGACGGGTGCGACGGGGCAGAGCCCGGCGTCTTCGGCCGCGGCTCCCTCGCAGGCCGGCGACCGCAGCCCGCTCTATCCGGCGGCGCGCAACCCGGCGTACACCCTCGACCGGGACCTGACTCCCGAACCGGTGGCCAGCAACACCATCAACTACTACGAGTTCTCCACGGACAAGTCCGCGGTGACCGAGCTGTCGGCCGACCTCGTCACCGAGCCATGGACGGTGGAGGTCACCGGCCTGGTGAAGAAGCCGCGGACCTGGGGCGTGGACGAGATCCTGCGTGTCCATTCCCTTGAAGAGCGACTGTACCGCCACCGCTGTGTGGAGGCGTGGGCGATGGCCGTGCCCTGGACCGGTCTGCCGCTGGCCCGCTTCGTGGCGGCGTGCGAGCCACTCGCCGCGGCACGATTCGTGCGCTTCACGAGTTTCAACCGGCCGGCCGAGGCAGTCGGTCAGCGCGTGCAGAGCTGGTACCCGTGGCCGTACACCGAGGGGTTGAGCCTGGAGGAGGCCACCAACGAGCTGGCGCTGCTCACCACCGGCATCTACGGCCATCCGCTTCCGAACCAGCACGGGGCGCCCCTGAGGATCGTGCTGCCGTGGAAATACGGCTACAAGAGCATCAAGGGCATCGTGAAGATCGAGTTCGTGGCGAGCCGTCCGGCGACGTTCTGGAACACGGTCGAACCGGCTGAATATGACTTCGTGTCCAACGTCGACCCCGGCATTCCCCATCCCCGCTGGTCCCAGGCCACGGAGCGGCTCCTGGGTACCGGCGAGCGCGTCCCGACGCAGATCTACAACGGCTACGGGGAGCAGGTCGCTCACCTCTACGCCTGAGTCCGGCGGTGGCCCGCCGGGAATCCACGGAGTTTTTTCGATGCTGGTGATGGAAACCGAACTCCCGGGAGTGACCCTCTCGGCTCGAGGCAAGGTCCGTGACGTGTACGACCTCGGGGAGACGTTGCTCTTCCTGGCCACCGATCGCATCTCCGCCTTCGACCACATCCTGCCCCGGGGTATCCCCGACAAGGGTCGCGTCCTGACGCAGATCTCCCTCTTCTGGTTCCGGCGCCTGGCCGGACAGGTGCCCCATCATGTCCTGGCCAGCGACGTCGAGGCCTTTCCCGAGCGCCTGAAGCCGTACGCATCTCTCCTGCGCGGGCGGTCGCTGCTCGTCCAGAAGCTGGACATGGTGCCTGTGGAATGCGTCGTGCGGGGATATCTGGCCGGATCCGGCTGGAAGGAGTACCAGGCGAGCGGGACGGTGTGCGGCATCACACTGCCGGCCGGTCTGTCACAGGCCAGCGCACTGCCCGCGCCGATCTTCACTCCGGCCACCAAGGCCGACAGCGGACACGACGAGAACATCTCCTTCGACCGGATGGTGGCACGGATCGGCGGGCCGCTGGCGGAGCGGCTGCGAACCCTCTCCCTGGAGATCTACGGGCAGGGGGCCGCGTATGCGCAGTCGCGCGGGATCTTGCTGGCCGACACCAAGTTCGAGTTCGGTCTGGACGGCGAGCGGATTGTCCTGGCCGACGAGGTGCTCACGCCCGATTCGTCCCGCTTCTGGGCGATCGATGATTACCGCACCGGCATCTCTCCACCCTCCTACGACAAGCAGTTCGTGCGGGATTATCTCGAGACCCTCGACTGGAACAAGCAGCCACCGGTGCCCGATCTGCCGGATGCCATCGTGGACGGCGCGCGGTCCCGCTATCTGGAGATCTTCGAGAAACTGACCGGCACCCCGCTGCCCGCTTGACCGGCCCCCCGCGGCGCGTCAGCGCTGTCGCTGCAGGGCTCGTTCCACCTCGCCGCCCAGGTCCTTCATCTCCTCGATGACCACGGCCAGTTCCTCGGGCTGGAACGGCTCGGCAGCACGGGCCACGGCGGGACACGCTGCCAGGGCGTCGATGCGCCCCAGCGACGCCTCGACCTGAGCGGCGGGGAGGGTCGGCGTCCCGGCCGCCTGCCGCAGCCCCTCCCAGGCGGCATGCACTCTCTCCGGCGACTCGCAGACCAGGATCTGATCGTTGCCGGCGGCGATGGCCGACGCGGCCAGATCGCCGAAATCACCTCGCGCGGCCACGGCGCCCATCTCCAGATCGTCCGCCACGCTGACGCCGGCAAATTCAATCGTCTCGCGGAGCAGTCCGGTGACGACCTGGCGATCGAGACTGGAAGGCAACCGTTGCGGGCCCGCGAGGCCCGGATCGACCACGTGCGCCACCATGGTCATCGCGGCCTGGTCACGGAGTCGCCGGTAGGGCTCCAGGGCCCGTTGCCGCCCGTCGTCGCCCCGCTGCACGGTCGGCAGCTCGACATGGCTGTCGGCGGAGGCGCCACCGTGACCTGGAAAATGCTTCAGGCAGCCCGCCAGACCGGCCTCCGCCAGGCCGCGCAGGAAACCGCCGGCGCGCGCCGCCACGGCGGCCGGATCATCGGAGAAGGCCCGGTCCCCGATGCCGTCGCCGGCGGCAGGGAGCGACAGGTCGACCACCGGGGCGAAGTCGATGTGAAAACCGAGGCTCCGCAGGGCCCGCCCGGTGAGCGCGCCGAACCACTGGCAGGCGGCGGCCATGGGCAGTCGCCCCAGATCCGCGGCGGGGGGCCGGGGCGGGAGGAAGGCGCCGAGACGCGTCACGCGACCCCCCTCCTCGTCCACCGCCAGGAACGGGGACGGCTCGTAGAGGTTCCTCACCTCGCGGGTGATCGCGGCCACCTGGGCAGCCTGGACGCAGTTGCGGGCAAAAAGAATGACACCCCCCGGTCGAACCGCCGTGAGGAGGTCACGGCTGGCTCGGTCCAGTTCCGGCCCGGGGATGCCGACGATCAGCATCCGGCCGACACGGTCCGCAATCGCTGTGGTCATGATCGGCACCTTACCACGGCCGTGTTGTGAATCTTGACACAGGTACCGGCGGACCATACGATTGCTCGCCAGGGGTTTCATGTCGTCGCAGGATCTTCGAAGGGGCCGGATACCGATGCGCGCCCGTTTCTACACACTCATGGTGGTTCCGCACCAGGGACGCCGGATGCGATCCGTGGTGCTCTCCCGTCGATTCGTGGTCACCCTGACGGCGCTGGTCCTGCTCCTGGCCGGTGGTGGGCTGCTGGCGCCCCGCCTCTGGCTGAGCCAGCGCTTTCAGACGCACACCATCGAGGCGCTGCGCGGCCGGAATGCGGCGCTGTCGGCCTCACTGAGCGACGTCAGCGACCGTCTGGTGACCCTGAGGGGTCAGATGGATTACTACGAGCAGCAGGCCCAGAAGCTGGCGCTGCTCGCCGGACTCGATCCCCTCCCCGGCGCGCTGGCGGCCGCCGGTGGCGCGCCCTCGGCCGAGCAGGCCCTCCGCGGAGATGTGCCGCCGGGCGTGCGCGGTGTTCTGGAGGAACTGGATTCCCTGGCGGTGCGCGAGGAGAGTCTCACCGAGAGCTTCACCGCGCTGGCTGCCGGATACGACAAGCTGGAGAGCGATCTCGAGTCCATTCCGTCGATCTCGCCCCTGCCGGCGGGCTACTTCGGGTCCCGGTATGGCTGGCGCAAGGATCCGTTCACCGGCCGCCGTGTCTTTCACCAGGGCCAGGACATCGTCGCGCCATCGGGCACGCCCATCCTCGCGCCGGCGCGGGGCAGGGTGTCGCGGGCCGGTCGCCTCGGCGGCCTCGGCAACTGCGTCACCATCGTGCATGGCAACGGGCTGTCGAGCCGCTACGGGCACATGAGCCGCA
>JBHHZI010000014.1:0-33044 GCA_046757965.1 Acidobacteriota bacterium
ACCAGGTACCCCCGTTGTCCCTGTGCCGAACCCGGCTCTGGTACATCGTGCCGGACGTGAGGCCGGTCACGGACCACGACGTCAGAGCAATGCTGGTGGCCCCACTTGCCGCCACCGGCGATGAAAAGTCCCCCCCGGCGACGGCCACCTGCCATTCGCTGGCCACATGAATCGCCCCGGGATCAGGATCCGAGAACGCCGACGACTCGAGAACAGCCGAACTCCCGGTGATTGACGACACGGACACGATAGACGGCGTGGCCGGCGGTTCGTTTGTCGTCATACCAACCGTCAACGTGGCCTTCGTCACATTGAACACGTCGAGCACACCTTTTCCCGACCAGGCACCCCACAACACCCGGCCACCGCTCTCCGTCCACTTGGGAACGATGTTCCACCCGAGAGGAAAATCGACGTTGGTGACCCCGGCTGTGGCTCCCCAGGAATCGAAGTAACGAATCGTGGACCAGGGTCCCCACGGGTCGGTTGCCTCGAACACTCCCAGTCCATTCTGATCGGCCGGACCCGTCGCTCCGGTCGTGCTATGAAAAATCGTCAGGATAAAACGTCCCAGTTCGGGAACCCACTGGACGTTGGGCGTGTAGGCGTGCAGGGAATCCCTGAATATCGCAACACGATTCACCTGGGCGCCCGACCACGTCGGAGTGCCCCCGTCGAACACGCCGTCACCATCGGTGTCGGGACCGCTCAGGAACTCCCATCGCTGAAAAACTCCCTGGGTCTTGGCGTCACACACATCCTGTGGCCTCGATGGATCCGGCCGGGGGATCCGCATGATCCACAGGTTGTCTTGATTGCGATCGCCGGTCGCCAGAACATAGATGTAAGTCGGACCGCCCGCATAGTTCTTCCCGAAGTGCACCAGTCCCAGGGGCCAGAATCCTTCACCCCTCGGGAACAACGTCTTGTTACACTGCGAGAACGTGACGAGACCATCCGTTGAATAGCCGAGGGTGAGACTCCATGAGTTCGCGACGATCTTGTCCTGCTGCTGAAGAACGAAAAAAAAGTTGCCATCCACGGCGACCATGCCATCCACCTTGCCCCCGCCGCTCGAACATCCAGCAGGGTCAACATCGGCATTGTCATCCAGACACCACTCCCGGCGCACCGTATGCTCGCTGATATCCTCGCCCGTGATGGTGCCACCGGCCGCGCCGTCGACGACACTGAACGCGAACGACGAGCCCCATTTGCCGCTGAAGCCCCGTCCGTCTCCGAAGGCGGTGTAGAGATCGCGGCCCAACGCGTCGTCCGGCCCCCACGCGATCGGCCATATGTCGCCATCTCCGGCCGCCGTGGCTGTCGACCAATCGAAGACGATGTTCGTGAGGTCCGCACTGCACGGGTACGGCGCCGGCGACGCCGGCCCGTCCGAACAGGTGGACTGGGCCCTCGCAGGCGCGGCAAACAGGGTGGAGGCCAGCGCCAGACTGAACGCACCGAGCCAGCGCCAGGTCTTCCTGTCCGGTTTCATCACCATGTCCATGTCGTCCTCGGGCGGGCCCACCTCGAATGGCCCTGAATCCGTGCAATCCCCATACCAGGAAGCACAGCACGTGATCGTGGGCGGTTGAAGATCATCGCACGCCTCTCAACGCCGTCGGACAGGCCATATGGTGACCGGCATTACGATCTCGTAACGTCGGACTGGCATCTCGTCCCCGGCCCAGGGCCGGGCCCGGTGACGATTTCTCAGCACCGGCCCTCTCCGGCGAGTTCCCCGATGATGATATCCGGCTCCGCATGCGATGGTCGCGCGGCATCGACGAGCAACACTGCGCCCCGGCCGAGAGTGAATAACCGGGCGTTCGCGTCCAGGATCACCTGGTGAGCTTCCGCGTCGCATAGACGTTGCAGACTCGAGCGGCGCCGGCGGCATGCTCCAGCAGGTCGACGGGGCGACTGGCCAGGCGCTGGCCGGTGTCGGGATTCACACTCTCCAGTTCATAGCCGAGATTCGCCAGTCTCTCCAGGAACGACAACGGATCGTGGCCGACCGCCTCGATCTGTCCGGGCACGAACTCGAATAACATCACCTCCGGACAGAATCCCAGGCCCTCGAACACATCCGGCTCGCTGCCCTCCACGTCCATCTTGACTAGACGGGGCGTGACCGACCGAGCCGCCAGCAGTTCTCGTCCGGTCTTCATCTCCACGGATACCGAGCGCTTCGTGCCCTGGAGGTCCGCCACGCTCATGTTTCCTCGATGATCTTCCACCTGATAAAGGGCCACCGTACCGGCGCGCCGGCCCAGGGCATACGGCCAGATCTCCACGTTTCGGCATTGATTCGCATCGAGGTTCCGGCGCAACAGCGCCAGGTTTCCGGGATCGGGTTCGACGGCGAACACCTTTCCGCGGTCTCCGACGGCACGGGACAGGTGCAGCGAGTAGATTCCCACGTTCGCACCAATATCCATGGCCACATCGCCGGCGCGCGCTTCGGAACACAGGACCGTAAGTTCGTGTTTCTCATGTCCTCCGTAAAGAATGAGGCGCTTCGAGAGCACCCGTTCCCGGGGGTGGAAACTGATCTGGAACCCGCCGACCTCCACCGTATCCGACCCATGAAGACGAACGACCAGCACGGCCTGAAGGCGATTCAGGGCCCTTGATCTCGCCAGCGGCGTCCGCCGAAGAAGTCGACTCAGCGAAGCAAACAACTTGATGAGATACTGGCGCATGGTCTATCCGCGGGAGGCCTGCGAGGACTCAGACGGCCCGGCGGGCTCTTCGGCAGGCGCACCCACGAGCCATCGGGTCACCAGTGTGGCCAGACATCCTCCGGACAGCACCAGTGCATCAATCACACGACTGCACAGGGACGCCGCGATCGCCTCTTCGGGAAGAATCCCCACCGAGCCGAAGAGATACATGTACAGCCCCTCCTTCAATCCGATCGATTCAACCGCGATCGGCAGCCGAGAGAAGAAGCCGATGATCGGCATGATGATGATGATATCGGTTATACGAACATCGATGGAAAACGCCTTGGCGAGCAGGAACATGTTGACCATCGGCACCGCCTGCTCACCCAGAGTCATCGAATAGAATCTGACGAACACACCGGTCGATGGGAGCTGTGTGGTGATGTAAGACGTCGCGGAGGAGATCTTGGTTGCCAGTGGCGTCCAGAGATGCCGTGTCAACGCGGACAGCACTCCGTAGGCCCGACGACGAAGAACAAAGACAGGCAGCACCGCGGCAAACATGGACAGCACGACTCCGACAGACAGGAATGCTGCAGATCCTTCGCGAGCACTCAGTGCGAGCAATCCGACGGTGGCGAGCAGACCGCTGGCCGCCGCGCCGGTGAATCGCTCCACGGCAACGGAGGCGATCACGTCTCGACGTCGGTCGAGGGTCCCACCGAGACCCATCGCGCGGGCGACATCACCGGCCACTTGCCACTGCACCGCCGCACCGAGGATTCCGCCGAGGAAATAGTGGCGAAGTGTCACGCCGAATCGGACGGGAACACCGGAATTGTGCAGCAGATAGTGCCACTTGCCGGCCATCCAGACCCGGTCGACGACCGTGCTGGCGACCAGGACAACGATCCAGCCCGCTCGAACGGAGGCCACGACGTCGAGGAACCGACGCCAGTCGACACGACTTGCGAGAAACCCCACGATCAGAAGCGTGAAACCCACGCTGAGAGCAGCCGAGGAGAGTCGCGATCGCATCATGCCCGCCGGACGGAATCCATCGCCACCACTCGGGTACTCCGGTCCAGACACATCATGGATTCGGGCGTCTCATCGATCCGGCGCGCTCCAGACCCGCGACCACCGTGCGCGCCGTCGCTTGCCAGCTGAAATCCGAGACTCGCTTCAGGCCCCGCTCGATCATCGCCGAGCGTGTCCGCGGATCGGACAAGGTCCGCGTCATCTTCTCCGCGAAATCCTCCGGGCTGTCCGGGTCAGCGAGAAGCCCTGCGCCGCCGCTGATCTCCCCACACGCACCGGTCGTGGACGCTACCACTGGACAACCGCAGGCCATCGCCTCCACCAGGACGTGCGCGAAACTCTCGTAGTAGGACGGCAGGACGACGAGATCCGCAAGATTGTAGATGAGAACCATGTCTTCCCTGGAGACAGCTCCGATGAAGACAACCCCGAGCAATTCCTCATCGGTCAAGCCAACGTGCTTGCAGTACTCTCGCACTCTTCTGCCGGCAATCACCAGCCGCTGCGGGATCCTCGCTCGGCACAGGTTGTAGGCCCGAATCGTTGTCTCCACGTTCTTGCCCGGGAAAAAGGAACTGGATTCCTCGATCCCCGGGTGTGTCACCCGGGCGGCGCTGAAGATGAACTGCCCGGGAAGCTTGTATTTTTTTCGGACCGCCGCCAGGCTCTGTTCCTCCCTGATCACGCGAAACCGCTCATCGGGCGCCGGATACGCAACGACAACGTCCTTGCCATCCAGATTCAGCAGCGGCCGGTTCTGGTCGAGAACGAACTGCGATATGGGAAAAAGAACCGCTGAACGAGCGCAGTACAATGGCATCATCGTTCGCATGAACAGGGCGTTCCACGCCGGATAATGCTGTCGCCATGTCCACCAGGCCGGTTCGCGAAGAGACATCGCCACGGGACAGTGAGACACAAGCGGTACGCTGAACTTCGGGTTGAACACGACGTCCGCCTTTTCCCGCCACGCACGGTACGGAACGGCGACCTGATCCCACAGGAACTTGTGCGGAGACCGTACCAGGAATTCACGCACATTGGCTCGACCCCCGAAACGGCCCATCTCCCCGGGTGTGCGATACAGCAGGTCGTAGGAGTTCTTCTCGTCCACGTCCAACATGTTCTCGACAAGATGGGTGATGTAGACGTGAAGGCCGCCCGCCTGATCGATCGTTCGCATCATGATTGCTATTCTCATTCACCGCCCACCCGTGAAACGGTGGATTCTATCATTTAGGGAATGACCCCAAATGACATCGGCCTGTGCCCTGTCTTCGCGCGGTGAGTGCGCAGAGCATCCGGTCCGCTGGATACAGGACAGCAGTGGCGGGTCCGGACCGGACAGCGCTCGCCTTGATGCCGGCCAGGCATCACCCGGTGTGGCCGCAGCGCGACCGAGCTGCAAGGCGTGCCCGACCCCGGCAGTCCATGCGCGGTATCCACGGCACGTCTCCACCAGCGCCGGATCGATGGCTACTTCTCGGCAGGTGAATACGCTTCTCTCATTCCGGGTCCTGATCCTGCGCGGGGGCCACCACGGACTCCATGATGGGACGGAAGAGAATGCGGTCGAGTTCCTGCCATCTGTCGGTCACGGTGCCACGGTACGGAGACTGCCCGTTCCGCACGACGACGAGGGCTAGACTCGGAATCACCACCACGATTTGCGCGTTCCTCCCGATGGCGAAGATCGCGTCGGCGGGCAAAGACGTTGCGAGACGGCGCGTGTTGAGAATCCAGCCCAGGCCGGGCACCAGTTCATGGCTGGTGGCGTCGCTGCCGCTCCCCGCGGCCGGCCCGGAGCGGGGCTCTCGGACCAGCTCCCGCATCTGCGCCGCGCTCACCAGTTGTTGGCCCTCCCACTCGCCGTCATTGATCATCAGCTGGCCGATCCGGGCTGCGGCTCGGGCCGTGAAACTCCCCCCGCTCCCGCACGCGTAGAGTGTCATTCCCTGCCATTTGTATGACTCCCCGTAGCTCATGCGCCACGCCGAATCCGGGATCCCCATCGGTCGCGCGATCCGCTCGCGGTACAGAGCCTCGAGATCGTCGGGTGAGGTTCCCTGCAGGGCCACCGTGACCGCGTACGAGATGACGTAGTAGCCAACACCACTGTAGGAGTATCGCGATCCGGGAGTGAAGATGATGTCCGCGCGATCGAGAGCAAACGCGTATCGGCTGTCCGCATCCTCGACGTATTGACCTTCCCATGCGGGAATGTCAGGTCGATCGAGATCGAAATTCACGTCCTGAAGACCGGACCGGTGCGATGCGAGCTGTCGGATCGTGATCTTCGACCGGACGCGGTCCTCGCGCCATTCCGGGATGTACTGTGCGGCGGGATCCGAGAGACGGATGCGGCCATCGTCGGCTGCGACCGCCAGGACGAGACCTCCCACGAGCGCCTTCGTCGACGCCGCCGCCGCATGACGCAGATTGGGTCCGTGGTCCATCGAGTACCACTCATAAACCAGTCGACCATTCCTGATGACGAGAAACGAGCGGGTCCCTCTCTCGGCGAGCGCGTCGCGGAGATCGTCGAGACGTGTGGGGCTCAAGCCTTGCGATCGGGGCGTCGCGATTTTCCAGCGCACGTTGGGTGTCTGCGAATGCGGAGGCCCCGCAACGAGGTTTCGCCAGCGTGCCCTCACCGAGCGACGCACCCGATGGGCCAGAACAGAATGTGTCGCCCACGATGCGGCGGGGAGGACCGCGACGAGCATCGCCCCGATCACGATCACCATTCCCTTCCGGGTGGACAGCAAACCGATCATTCTCGACTCATGGCGAACACCCTTCACCTCACCGTCCAGACAGCGCCGTCGAACGACGCACGTTCACTCGCCCGGTGGGACTTTTCTCGCTCGTCCTTCTGGCTCACGAGGTGGGTAAATGGCGCCGGGCACGGCAGCGTCCGCGCGGTGGCGACGGGTCATCCGGCGAACGCCGACGACGAGCGGCGACATCAACGCGGCCTCGACAGCAAGCGCCCTGACATTGTGCCACGACAGCACTCCGCTCAGCCAGGTCCGCAGGCCATCATCCGCATGGGCCGCGTGACTCATTCCCATGAGCACGGGAAACGGCGCCTGGAAGGTCGCCGAGGTCAACGGCCACAACAGGGGAATCCCGTACGGAGGTCGGCGGTCGGAACCGGCGATGTCGAGGAGCAGGTGCGAGGTGTAGGCGGCGAAAACTACGAGAAATATCGGTCCCGGTGGCCTTGACCGGAACGCAGCCACCAGCGCCCCCAGCGTCGCGAGGATGACGGCTGCGGCCAGGCTGTGGCTGACTCCCTGATGAAAGCGCGCCGGTGTCCCGACCAGTAGGCCCGGCACGATATCCAGATCCGCGGCAAGGGCGGCGGCCACCGCCGCAGCCATGCGCATCGAGTCGGGCGCCTGTCGAGAACCGGCGGCGAGGAGTCCGACCGCGTAACCGGCCAGGCCGTGTGCCAGGGGGGTCGCCATTTCAACTGAACTCCGCGATGGCGTCCTGAAACAGCGATTCGTACATTCGGGCGCATCGGTCCACCGTGAATCGCGCCGCGACCTTCCTGTTGGCCTCGCCCATGCGGCGTCGACAGTCGGGATCATCCACGAGCCGGCGGATGGCCTCGCAGAGGTTCCCGGGAGCGCCGGGAGGCACCATGAATCCGGTCGTTGAATCTTCCAGGAATTCCGAGGCTCCGCTGTTCGTCGCGGCAATGACCGGAAGCCCCTGATGCATACCCTCGAGATAAACCAGCCCGAAGCCCTCGTGGAGCGACGGCATGACGAACACATCCGCGCACGCCAGATGACGGATCTTGGCATCTTCATCGACATGACCGAGGAAAGAGACATGGCCCTCGATCCCCAGCTCTCGTGCAAGCGCTTCAAGCCGGGACCGTTCGGGTCCATCGCCGAGGATCAGCAGGTGAACATCTCGCCGGCCGAGTTGCTGCACCGCACGCAGCAGGCTGGGATGATCCTTGCGGCGAACCAGACGGCCCACGCAGATCAGATACACGGCATCCGGTGACAGCCCGAGATCGTCACGGCAGATCTGAGGGGTCGTCACGGCGTCGACTCCCAGCGGGATCACCCGGATGTCGCCGGCGGCCCGGTGATACTCCCGGGCCCTGGCGGCGACATCGGAGGAGATGGCCGCCACCCGGTCCGCCTTCCGGATGACCCGGCGGACCACCTGTCCCAGCACCGGGTTGCGATGCGGCGAGTACGACTTGGAGGGGTCATAGATGTCCCCGCCGATGAGGGTGAGGACATGCGGCACCCGCGCCGCGCGCGCCACGTGGACGCCGGTGGGTCCGCTGGGGATGGCGAACCATGTGTTGATGACGTCGTAGGAATGGGATCGGACCAGACGGCGTCCCAGCCAGGCACCTGTCGGATAGAACGACAGCATCGATGGGATGGTCGCCACCGCCCGGGCATTGCGGAACCAGACCTTGGACCGGAACACCGTCAGGTCGTCTGGCTGGACATGTTCCACGGCCGGGAGATCCCCGGTGCCGGAGGTGAGCACGTGCACGTCATGGCGGCACGCCAGGACACGAGCCACGTCCGCCATGCCCACACCGCCTCCGCCCCCCAGGGGGGGCCACTCGTAGTTCACCAGCAAGATCTTCACGGTTCTTGCCCCGGCCGCCTTCCCGGTCGGCTCCGCCGGGCCCGGCGTCCCGCACTCTTCTCCTTCCACGCGAACCACGCCTCCGGGGCCACCCGGTTCATGAGCCGATCGATGGGCAGAAGAACGGCGACATTCCGGAGACCGAGCAGACGCGGGAGTCCCGCGGGCGGTGCCCGAAGCGTCAGGGCCCAGCCCGCGGACAGATAGGTGACGTCATGCCAGAACCCGCTCGGCATGTAGAGAAGATCCCCCGGCGAGCAGACGACCTCGTACCCACGGGCCCGGCGGAAGAGCGCATGCCGGACGTCGTCGGGCCGGTCCACATCCACGTAGCTGCGCACAGTGAACGGGTGCCGGTAGAGCCAGGGTGATTCGGAGGGAGGAAACAGGATCACCCGGCAGACGCCGAACACCTGGGCCCGGAACAGGTGAGCCAGGTCGATGTCATGATGAAGGGGGACATGAGCCGTCTCGCCCCCGAAGAAGAACGGTGGAGCGCGACGGGCGAAGCGCTCCATCAGGGGCGGTTCGGAGTAATCGGCGCGCAGTTCCGGCGCCTGCGCCAGCAGGTTGAACAGAAACAGCCGGAGATCGACCGGTCCGGACATGAGACGGTCCAGATAGTCCGCGAATCGCATGTGGGCCACCGGCGACAGGTACCCTGCCCCGTGACCGACCCCGGCATACACCGGCACCTCGAGGTCGCCGTAGTGGGCGCGAAAAAACTCCGGGGTCCACCGGGCCATCGCCGGCCAGCGGCTGGCGACATCCGTGAGAACGACAGGCCGGCCGGGCCGCCGATAGCCGGCCGCGAACCGGTCCCGGTCCAGACCGGACCGTCTCTCGACCCGCTCCAGGCGCGGTGGCGTCGCCTCCCTCCTGCTGGCCGTATCTTGCCGCATCTCCTGCCCGGGGGCACCTTAGCGGGGCGAGCCGGGCGGCGCCAGGCGGGCGACTCCGCGTCCCCCGGTTCGCCCGGTTTGCCGCTGCTTTGCCGATCCGCTAGATTCGACCCAGTTCGTCTCCGCGGCCAACAGCAGGGCCCGGGAGTCCGGACCTGCCCGGCAGCACCGGGCAGGCCGGTGAGGCGCCGGGTCGCGACGCGGGTCCATTTCCCGGATGGCCGGCAGGCCGGTGGCGCCATCGCGACGCATGGGACTGGGGGCTTGGCGAACGTGAAAGTACTCGTCACAGGTGGAACCGGATTCCTGGGTTCCCACCTGGCGGATCGTTACCTGGATCTGGGGGCCGAGGTCGTGGCCCTCGGACTGGCGGTGCGTCCCGAGGAGCAGGCCAGTGCCGCCCGGCTCCGCACCCGTGGCGCCCGGGTCGTCGCCGGCAGCGTGGCGGACCCGGATGTCGTCCGCGCCGAGCTGGCCGGCGTCGATCTTGTCTTTCATCTCGCCGTCGCCATGCGCGAGGCCGGCACGGGAGACGACTATTTCCGCCGGGTCAACGTCGACGGCACCCGCCTGCTGCTTCAGGCATCCCGGGAAAGTGGCGTGCATCGCTTCGTGTACTGCAGCACGGTCGGCGTCGTCGGACACCGGCAGGGAGCCGTCAACGACGAACGCGCCCCGTTCAACCCGACCGACATCTATCAGCGCACGAAGATGGAGGCGGAGGTTCTCGCGCTGGCGTTCGGGGCGGAGCACGGTCTTCCCACCACGGTCGTCCGCCCGGCGGAGGTGTACGGCCCACGCGATGGACGGCTGCTGAAGCTGTTCTCGGGCATCAAGAAGGGCGTGTTCCCGATGCTCGGTCCGGGCACCGGCAAGCACCACATGATCTATGTTGATGACTGCATCGACCTGTTCCAGTGCGCGGCCGAGAACGACGCAGCCCTGGGCGAGGTCTTCATCGCCGCCGGTGGAGAGGCCCCGTCACTCGACGAGCTCCTTCGCCTCGTCGCGGACGTCGCCGGCACTCACCCGCCGCGGGTTCGCATTCCCCTGGGGCCGGTGAAGTGGCTCGCCGGCCTGATCGAGGACATCTGCACACCCCTGAAGATCCAGCCGCCTCTGTACCGGCGCCGGGTCGAATTCTACGAGCACGACTACGAGTTCGACATATCCAAGTCGAGGCGCGTTCTGGGATGGACACCCGGGACGACGCTTCGTCGAGGCATCGAGATGACATATCGCGCCTATGCGGAAGCGGGTCTGCTCTGACATCCGACCGGACCGGATGAGGCAGGATTCGACGTCCCGGCGCGGCGAGGTCCCATGAACGTACTCGGCATCGGAGATCACATCAGTTGCGGTTCAGCCCTCCTGCGCGATGGCGCCTTCACATCGGTGATCATCGATGAGCGGCTCGTGCGCGAGAAGATGGTGTTTGGCGTCCCGCGGGAATCGATCCGCAAGGTCATGGAGGAGAGCGGGATCGGGCCGGGCGACATCGATCGTGTCGCGGTCGCCACGGTGAACCAGCACCTGATCGACCACTATGTGGACTTTCGAGGCGGCTGGTTCGGTCTGGACCGGGGCCGCGTGAAGCAGTTCATCTTCGACGTCGCCTCCGTTCTGGCCCGTGCCAGGAGCCGCATCCCTTTCCTGCCCAGCCTGTACTACCTGACCCGGCGACCGTTCTATGCCCGCCGGCGCCGCGCGCTCGGCAGGATCTTCCGTGAGGAATTCGACATCACCGCACCGGTGGAGTTCGTGGACCACCATTACTGCCACGCCACGTCCGCGTACTATTCCAGCGGCTTCGATGATGCACTGGTGATCACCGTCGACGGCGGTGGAGACGGCATCTCGTCGAAGGTCTACGACGTCACGGCGGGGCACTTCACGCAGCTTCACGAGGTCAGCAGTTTCGACTCGCTCGGCGCGTTCTACTCCTACATCACGCAGATCTGCGGCTTCAAGGCGGGCAGGCACGAGGGCAAGATCACCGGCCTGGCCGCGTCGGGAGAGCCGAAGTACGTCGACATGCTCCGCAGCCTGATCCGGTTCGAGGATGGCACCTTCAAGAATGTCGGCAACATCTTCTTCAACTCGGCGCTCGCGGAGCTGCGCCGGCGACTTCCGGACGATTTCGATCGTGCGGACCTGTCGGCGAGCATCCAGACCCACACCGAGGAGATGGTGGTCCGCTACGTCGAGCACTGGCGACGGAAGACAGGCAGGCGCGACGTGGCGCTCGCCGGCGGACTGTTCGGCAATGTGGCCGTGAACCGGAAGGTCCACGAGTGCGACGGCGTCGACCGGGTCTTCATCTGCCCCGGCATGTCCGATGAGGGCATGCCGGTCGGCGCGGCCCTCTCCGGCTACTACGACCACGGCGCCACACGAACCGACCGGCCTCTCTGCTTCGAGCATGTCTACCTCGGCCCGCGGTTCGACGACGACGCCATCGAGGCCGCCCTTCGCAAGCAGGGAGTCACGGCGGAGAAGCACGTCGACGTGGAGAAGGAGATCGCGAGACTGCTTGCCGATGGATGGGTCGTGGCCCGCTTCGCCGGGCGCATGGAGTACGGTCCCCGCGCCCTGGGGAATCGTTCGATTCTCTACCAGCCCACCGACCCGTCGGTGAACGACTGGTTGAACGAGGGCTTGCAGCGCACCGAGTTCATGCCGTTCGCGCCCATGACCCTGGCCGAGGAAGCCTCGCGCTGCTACCTGAACATGCAAGGCGCCGAGCGGACGGCCCGGTTCATGACCATCACCTTCGTCTGCAGCGACTGGATGAAGGCGTCCTGCCCCGGTGTCGTGCACGTGGACGGGACCGCCCGCCCCCAGATCGTCCGACAGCAGGACAACCCCGCCGTTCACGCAATTCTCGTGGAGTTCCTGCGTCTCACCGGGCTGCCTTCGATCATCAACACCAGCTTCAACATGCACGAGGAGCCGATCGTGTGCACGCCGGATGATGCCATCCGGGCCTTCAAGCTCGGCCATCTGGACTACCTCGCCATCGGGTCGTTCGTGGCGGCCAACCCGGTCCCCATCGACCGGCCTCGTCGTGCGCTGGCCGCCGACGGGACGGCCCGGCGCGGTTGACCTGATGTGCGGTATCGCCGGCAGGGTCGGCAACCGGGCCGATGGGGCGGAACGGCTACGCCCGATGCTGGACCGCTTGAAACACCGCGGCCCGGATGACGAGGGCTGCCACATCGAGGACGGCGTCGCACTCGGCCAGAGGCGCCTGTCGATCATCGATCTGGCAGGCGGACATCAGCCAATCCATAACGAGGACCGCACGGTCTGGGTCGTCTGCAACGGTGAGATCTACAACCATGAATCGCTCAGAGCGGAACTGATCGAGGCGGGACACCGGTTCTCCACACGCTCCGATTGCGAGGTCCTGGTGCATCTGTACGAGGATCTCGGGGAGCGGAGCGTCGAGCGCCTGCGTGGCATGTTCGCCTTCGCGATCTGGGACGGACCTCGACGGAGGTTGTTCGCGGCCAGGGATCACCTGGGCCAGAAACCGTTCTACTACGTCCACGGGGCCGGCAACCTAGCGTTCGCCTCGGAGATCAAGGCTCTCCTGGCGGCCGATCCGTCACTGGCCGAGCTCGATCTGGAGGCGCTGCACCAGTACCTCGCCCTGCGCATCATCGCCCCGCCGCGCAGCATGTTTCAACGGATCCGCAAGCTGCCACCGGGGCACTGGCTGATGTTCTCGCCTGGCGCCGACCTGACCATCCGTCGTTACTGGGACCTGGACTTCGAACCCAAGCATCGTGGCAGCGAGGAGGAGCTCACCGAGGAACTCGAGCGGCGCCTCGTCGACTCACTGCGGGCCCACATGGTCAGCGATGTTCCGGTCGGCGCGTTCCTCAGCGGAGGAGTTGACTCGTCTCTCGTGGTGGCCCTGCTGTCGAAGCACGTGGTCAGCGAGCCGTTGAAGACCTTCACCATCGGGCTCCCCTACCGCAACTTCGACGAGGCCCCACCGGCAAGGCAGGTCGCTGACCGCTACGGCACGGAACACCACGCCGAGACGGTTCGCCCGTCCCTGGTGAGCACCCTGCCGCGCCTGGTCAATCTTCTGGATGAACCGTCCGACCCGCTCTCCATCTGCACTTACCTCATCGCCCGGATGGCTCGCGCGCACGTGAAGGTGGTGGTCGGCGGTGACGGCGGAGATGAACTGTTCGGGGGGTACGACAGGTACTACGGCAACCGGTACGCCGGCATCTATGCTCACCTCCCCGTCGCCGTGCGCAAGCACATCCTGGGGCCGGTGCTGCGGAGATTGCCCGACGGCAACTGGTACAAGAGCCGGTTGCACCAGATGAAATGGCTCCATGAGGCCTCGTTCCTCGACGGCAGCGCGCGCTACGCGGCCACGCTGGGCTATTTCTACTTCAACGGATCCCGCCGGGACGGACTCTATGGCCCGCCGCTGGCCGACGCCGCCGAGGCGTTCGACCCGGGTTCCTCGATCCGCGCCCCGTACGAACGCGCTCGGGCGAGGGACCCGCTGGACCGGATGCTCTATGCCGACAGCCAGGTCCGTCTACCGGATCACTCGGTGATGATCCTGGATCGGATGACCATGGCCCACGGGCTCGAGGCCCGCAGCCCGTTCATGGACCACGAGCTGGCCGAATTCTGCGCCCGGCTGCCTGTACGGCTGAAGGTCCGGGGACGCCGGCGGCGATATATCCAGATGCGCCTGGCCCGTCGCCACCTTCCGGACGACTTCCTCACCCGGCCGAAGCAGGGCTTCTCCTCGGCCCTGCCCTACATGCTCCACACCGAGTACCGGCTCCTGGAGAAGGCCTTCCTGCGGACGTCTCACTTGGCCCGGGACGGCATCCTGATGCAGCCGGCGGTGGACCGCCTGCTTGCGGCCCAGTCCGCCGGGCAGACCGATCACGGCAACCGCCTGTGGCTCCTGGTCAACACCGAGGTCTGGTACCGGCTGTTCATGGAGGGGTGCAGCGAGGGCGACCTGCATGAGGTGCTGGAACGCGCGAAGGGAGCCGATGTCCCGGCGGCCTGACCCGGCGCCCGCGGCGGACGTTGTTGCCCGCGGCCCCGGCGTTGCCTATCCTGTGGTTCGCCGGGACGCTCCGGCTGTGGCGCGACCGCACCCTCAACGGCGGCCTGCGCCATGCGGGCGTTCTCCGGGGAGCTTCGCCGCGTGAGAAGAGTCGCCTCGCCGGACGTCTCCATCGTCGTGCCGATGTACAACGAGGAGGAGAACGTCGCCGCGCTGTGCCGTGCGGTGTCCACCGCCCTGGCAGGATGGACCCGGTCCCACGAACTGATCCTCGTCGATGACGGCAGCCGCGACGGCACGCCGGATCTGTTGCGGCACGAGGCCGAGACCGATGCACGGGTGCGGGTGATCCTTCTGGCGCGCAACCAGGGCCAGACCCAGGCCATGGCCACCGGCTTCGCGGCGTCCCGCGGACATGTCGTGGTCAGCATGGACGGCGATCTCCAGAACGACCCTCGTGACATTCCGGCTCTTGTCGACCGCATCGACAGCGGCTTCGATGTCGTCTGTGGCTGGCGCAAGGACCGCAAGGACTCGTGGCTGTCCCGCACCCTTCCGTCCAAGATCGCCAACTGGCTCATCGCGAGGATGACCGGCATCCCGATCCATGACAACGGGTGCTCACTGAAGGCCTATCGCGCCGAGGTCATCCGCTCCCTGCGCCTGTACTCGGAGATGCACCGGTTCCTGCCGGCCCTGTCCTCGATGACCGGCGCGCGCATCGCGGAGGTCGTCGTGCGCCATCATCCGAGAATCCACGGAGTCAGCAAGTACGGCATCTCGCGTACCTTCAAGGTGCTCAGCGATATGGTCACGATCAAGATGCTGACCCGGTTCGCCAACAGGCCGGGCCTCTGGTTCGCGCTCCTGGCGGCGCCGGCGCTGGGCATGGCCACTCTCACCGGGCTGATCGCCCTCGCCGGCGCCTGGCACCCCTCCGGTGCGACCACCATCGTGTTCTCCTCCCTTGCCATCATCTTCTTCTACCTGTCCGGACACCTGCTCGGTCTCTCGATCCTCAGCGAGATGCTCCTCGCCCGCTCGGACAAGACCTACCTCCGCCGTCTCGTCGAGGCCCTGGCGGTGGAGGAACGCCGCAACATTTCCGCGCCCGCTCCGAAAGGGATGACATGAGAGAGTCGCCGGCCGATCTCGATCTGAGCATCGTCTGTGCGGTCAGCCGCACGGCGGGCGACCTGGCCGCCATTCACCGCGAGTTCCGTGAAGCGGTGCTGGCGACCGGGCGGACGGCGGAGTTCCTCTACGTCCTGGATGGACCGGACGAGCCGATCGAGGAGGCGGTGTCACGAATCGTCGAGACCGACCTCGCGCTGCGGATCTTCCGGACGGCCCGGGGCTTCGGCGAGGCGCCCACGTTGCAGCTGGCCTTCGAGCGGGCGCGGGGACGATACGTCCTGACCATTCCGGACCGGTTCCAGGCAGACCCCGCAGCCGTGTCCCGCATCATCGAGCAGCTCGATGGCGGCCACGACATGGTGGTGACCCGCCGCGAGCCAAGGCGGGACGCCTGGCCGAACCGTCTCCAGTCACGCGTTTTCCACGCGCTGGTCCGGCGACTGTCGGGGGGCGATTTCCATGACATGACCTGCGCGCTCCGGGGCATGACCCGGGAGGTGGCGGGCCAGCTCGACCTGTACGGCGACCTGCACCGGTTCATCCCGATCCTGGCCCTGCGGCACGGGTTTCGTGTCGCGGAGATCCCGGTGTCCCAGCGCCGGGAGGACCGGAGATTGCGCGTCTTCGGTCCCGGCATCTATGCCCGCCGGCTCCTGGACATCCTCAACGTGTTCTTCCTGACCCGTTTTCTGCGCAAGCCGCTGCGATTCTTCGGGCTGGCCGGCATGGGGCTGGGATTCGTGGGTTTCCTCATCTGCGCGATCCTCGCGGTCGAGAAGGTCTGGCTGGGAGCCGCCCTCGCCAACCGTCCCCTGCTCCTGCTCGGCGTCCTGCTCCTGATCCTCGGCGTCCAGATGGCCTCCATCGGGCTCATCGGGGAGATCGTGATCTTCCTGACCGCCCGGAAGGACACACCACGGATCGGCGAGGTCGCGTCTTCCGACGCCGCGGGTAAGCCGGACAGATCCCGGGACACCGTCGCGTGAACTCCACTCCGCCGGCGACCTGGGTCGGCGGACGCCGCGCCGCCGCCGGTGTGGCGCTCCTGGCGGTGGCCCTGCGTCTCCCCTGGCTGGGCCGGGTCGGCCTGACCGGCGATGAAGACATCTCCACGCTGGCCGCGCGGGGGATTCTCGCCGCGGGGTGGCCGCGTCTGCCATCGGGACACGGGTACTGGCGAGGCCCCATCTACCACTACCTGATCGCGCCCCTGGTGGCCAGCGGCATCGACTGGCTCCCGAGGCTGGTCTCGGTGGCTGCTGCAGCGGTCACCGCCTACCTGCTGGTCCGCCTCGGGCGGCACTGGGTCGGCGACGGTGGAGCTCTCGCCGGCGCCCTGCTGTTCTCCCTGTCGCTGTTCGAGATCGACCTGGCACGGCAGGTGCGGATGTATTCCCTGTACCAGCTCGTCGCCCTGCTGGCTGTCGCCGCTGCCGTGCAGGCCTGGCGCGCACCCGGCGTCCGGACGCTGGTGCGCGGAGCCGGCCTGGTGTTCATCGCCACACAGATTCACCTTCTCGGCGCCACACTCGCGGTGATCTTCCTGCCGGCCGCGTTACGGGAGCGCCGCCGTTCCGTGGGGGTGCTGGCGGTCGGGCTCGTCGTCTTCTTCATCGTCGTGGTGCAGATCCAGGGAGCCGTGACCCAGACGAGCTTCATGGCCGGCCTGCCGCCGGTGATCGAGACCGAGGCCGCGGGAGCCGTGTCGCCGGTCCGTGCCGCGGTGTTCGGTCGCGACCGTTTCGAACTGGGTCAGCAGACCCTCGGGATGGCCGGCCTGTTGGTGGCGGGCCTGCTGGCCGGTGTCGGTCTCGGCGGTGTCGGTCTCGCCGCCACGCGGCACCGTCCGGCGTTTTTCCGTCTGGTCGCCGGTGCCGGCCTGGCGGTGGCGACCGCGGCCACCGCCATGCACCAGATCGGGCTGGGGTTCGCTCTCCTCGTGCTTCTGATCCTGCTGCGAGAGGAACTGTTTCCCGGCGGGCGCGGCAGGCGCGCCCTGCGGATCGCCGGTGGCACCATGGCCGGGATCGCAATGGTGTGGGTCGCGACAGCACTGCTCACCGGGCACGGCGCGGGAGAGGTGGCGTTCGGGCTCTTCGGCCGCCGTCTGGGCCGATTCGTGCGCTTCTTCGTGTCGTGGCCTCCTGCCATCGCCGGATTCGCCCTGCTGGCGGCCGGTCTCATCACCGTCCGGGCCTGGTCCGGCACGGCGCGGGCGGGAGAACGTCTGATGCTCGTCCTGCTGCTCCTGGTGACCATCGTGCGATCGCTGCTCGCCTCGAAGTGGCAGGACCGTTATCTCGCCGATCTCTGGCCCCTGTGGGAGTTGCTCGCGGGCTGGGGTGTGGCCGCCGTGCTGACCTGGGGCTGGCGTCATCAACGCTCGCGTCGACAGCGTCGCGCGCTGCGGGCTGCGGTCGTTGCCGCGGCCCTCGTGCCGGTCGTCGGCCTGCCGGGCACCTCACTGCCGGTCACCCTGCGTTATCTCGCCCGCGGGCCGGGGGCGCCGCCCGCCGGCACCGCCCGGGTCGCCGGCTTTGCACCGGACTTCCGGGGCGTCGCGCGCTGGCTGCAACCCCGGCTGGCAGACGGCGAACCGATCCTCGCCACCGACTGGCTGAGCACCTACTGCTATCTCGACCGCGTCGACGGCTGGATTCGCTCGGCGGGATACGGCGGCCAGTCCATCCGCCTGCACGGCTCGGTGCGGGACATCTACCTGCATGCCCGGGTCCTGCCGGACGTCGCCTCCATCGAGTCGTTTTCCCGCGGCCGCACCACGTGGATCATCGCCGGCGGCGGCGAATGGACCGATGATGTCAAGCTGTCCGCGCCGGTCCGCGAATGGCTCGATCGCCTCGTGCCGGAGTTCATCGCCCGGGACGGACGGACGCGCATCTACCGCCTGGAGCCGACCGACCCGGTCCGCGTCGAGCGCCCCGGCTGACGGAGACGTCAGGCGGGCGCCGGGCGGGGGCGGATGGCGTCCGACACGGTCCGGGCCAGGGCATCGCCGTCAAACGGCTTCACGATGTGGGCGCAGAAGCCATGGCGGCCGGGGTCCGCCATCACGGCGTCTTGCGAGTAGCCGCTGGCGACGACGATCCGTGCCAGCGGGTCCGCCTCGAGGATCTGTGCGGCCGCCGTCTGCCCGTCGATCCCGCCGGGGAGGATGAGGTCCATCAGCACCAGATCGAACGGCAGGCGGTGTCTCAGAGCCCGCACGTAGACCCCGACGGCCGCCGCTCCATCCGATACGCAGGTCACCTCGTACCCCCGGCCGGTGAGGAGCGCTTCCACCACGTCCCGCACGAGCGGTTCGTCATCGACGACCAGGACGCGGCCACGATGGCGTGCGGCGTGGGCTGGCGCCGCCTTCTCCTCGGAACTGGCGATCTGTCCCGTGGAGGCGGGCAGATGAACGCGAAACGTCGCCCCCTGTCCCGGTCGCGAGGCAGCGGTCAGACGACCTCCGTGACGGCGCACCACCGAATGAGCGGTGGCCAGCCCCAGGCCGGTGCCCGCATCCTTGGTGGAGAAGTACGGGTCGAAGATGCGATCCAGATCTTCCTGTGCAATGCCCGGGCCGCTGTCCTCGACCTCGATGAGCACCTGCCGGCCGGCCGGAGAGCGCTGGGAGCACGGGTCCAGATTGCTCCCACGGACGCGGATGGTTCCCCCATCTCCCAGCGCCTCGCAGGCGTTCAGGAACAGATTATGGAACACCTGCGTCATCTGTCCCCGGTCGATGTCCACGACCCACAGGTCGGGATCGATCGTGATCTCGGCACGCACCGTGGACCCGGCAAGAACCAGGGACGCCGTCTCCCGGATGATGTCGGTCAGGTCGGCCGGTTCGCGCGCCGGCTCGCCACCGCGCGAGAACGTGAGCAGTTGCCGGGTGAGAACGCGCGCCTGCGCCGACGCCTGGCTGGACTGGTGCACGCGAACCCGCAGGGCGTCCGGCAGCCCACCGGCTTCTTCCATGATGGAGAGGTTGCCGATCACCACGGTCAGCAGGTTGTTGAAATCGTGGGCGATGCCGCCGGCAAGCAGGCCGAGCGCCTCGAGCCGCCGTGTGCGTTCCAGTTCCCGCTCCAGGTGTTGACGGCCGGTGATGTCACGGAAGGCGAACACCGTGCCGGCCCCCTCCCCGCCGATGGGTGCCCCGGCGAACTCGACGATACGCTGTGCGCCGGAGCGGGTGCGAAGGGTGACCGGGATGGGGGAACGGACCGAGGCTTCCAGGATCGGTTCGCCGGATTCGGCCTCCTCGCCCTCCGGCGCCCGCGACACCGGTGCGATCACCTCCTCGACCGGCCGGCCCACCCCTTCCGCCGCCGTCCACCCGAGGAGGTCCTCCGCGGCGGAGTTCATCAAGACGATCCGGCCGTCGGCGTCGACCGCCACGACAGCATCCGCGATGCTCAGCAGCATGGCCCGGAGCCGTTCCTTCTCCTCGATCACCTCCTGGCGCGACCGGCGCAGCTCGGTGGTCCGGGCGGCAACCTGCCGTTCGAGCCGCCGGGCGATGCGGCGATGACCGATGTTCGACAGGACGAGAAGGGCGGCGGTGAGCATCAGGCCGGCCGCCAGCACACGGAACCAGGGCCGGGTCCACCACCAGGCACCGATCTGGACCGCCGGGGACACGGCCAGTGCGCTGGCGGCGCCCTCCACGTCCACCGCCTGCAGCCGCAACCGGTACTCGCCGGCCGGCAGGTTCGTGTACCGCAGTTCCCGCAGCGGGAGCATCCGGGGGCCCTGCCAGTCGGTGTCGTACCCGTCGAGCCGGTAACGAAACTGCACGCGGTCCTCGTCCACGAAGGCGATGGCCCGGAACCGGAACACCAGGTCGTTGTCTCCCGGCTCGAAGGAGCGCGCGGCATCGAGCGGCAGGCGCTCGCGGCCGTCGCTCACGTCGAGAACGGTCACCTCCGGACCGCGGGGACGGGGCATGTCGAGGCGCGGATCGTGGACGGAGACCCCGCCGTCCAGGCCCATCCAGACACGACCTCGCGCATCGAGCACGCCGGCGGCGCGATTCGCCTCGGAGCCCATGAGACCGTCCTGGACGGTGAAACACCGCAGCGTCGATCCGTCCCACCGGGCCACGCCGTTGTTCGTTCCCAGCCACAGAGCCCGGTCGCGATCTTCCACCATGAAGTAGACCGGCCGGTCCAGAGACAGCGCCGGGCGCTCGAGCCGGGACACCTCCTCGCCGTCGAATCGGTAGACGCCATGGCCCGTCCCCAGCCAGACGTCGCCGTCGGGGCGAAGCAGCACGGAGTAGACGGAGAGGGGTCTGCCCAGCCGGGAACGTGACCACAGGGTGACGTGGTCCCCCCGAATCCGGTAGACGCCCGAGTAGGCCGCGACCCACATCTCCCCGGCTCGCCCGGCGACGAGCCGCCGCAGGTAGCGGGTCAAATGAGGCTCGCCGGGCGGCAGATCGAGGGGAGAAAACCCGGCATCCGTCAGACGGTAGACGCGCGTCCCGGAGGTTGCCCAGAGCGTCCCGGCATCATCGAACTGCACCGACGTCGCCATGGGATGGAGCGGATCGGGCAATTGATGAATGCGCGTGGTTCCGTCCGGAGACACCTCCACGAGCCCGGTCCAGGCCGCTGCGGCCCAGATCGTGCCGTCCCCGCTCTCGGCCAGATCCAGCACCCGACACTCCCACGGCGTCTTCCCGAACGAGAGAGTGTGCCGGGGGGGACCGAAGAACGTCAGACCTCCCGGGTGACCCAGGACGATCTCCCCGGAGCGCCTCTCGAGCACCGCCGAGACCTCGTCGGTGAGCAGGCCCTGCTCGCGGCCGAAGCCCGCGAAACGCCGGCTCACCAGCTTGCTGATGCCGCGGAGACTGGCAATCCAGAGATTCGCCTCGCGATCTCTGAAGATCGCCGTCGTGCCCACGGAGACCAGCCCGCTTCCGGGATCCAGGACCTCCACGCCGGTGCCGGGACTGAAGTGCCTCAGACCGGACGGATTGCCGAAGAAGACGCCCCCGTCGCCATCATCCTTGACGACCATGGAGACCCCCTTCCAGTGATCGCGAAGACCCGGGTTCACCTGATCGGACAGCAGATCCAGCCGGTCATCACGGAGGAGACCGATCCAGTTCCGGCCGATCAGCCAGGTGCCGGCCGGCCCGGCACCGATGCCGAGGACCGTCCGGTCGACACCGGCGATCGCGGAAAGCGAGAGGTCATCGGCGGCAGGGTCCACTGCCATCAGCCCTCGTGGCGTGGCCACGAGGAATCGCCCACCCACCGCCTCGACGTCAAGGATCGCAAGAGGCGACGTGCCCTCCACCGACTGGACCGCCCGCCACGAACTGCCGTCGAACAGATCGAGCCTTCCAGTCGACAGACCCACGGCGAGGTACGTCGTGCCGGCGCGCGACAGGATCGAGACAGCCATGACGTACTGATTCGGTTTTCCCGGCTCCGGCACGGGCTCGACGGGACGCCAGCTCTTGCCGTCGTACCGGGCCAGGCGAGCCGGCGTGAGGGCGCTGACCGCCCACAGGGCGCCGTCCGGCGCGCGTGCAAAATGGCCGAAGAGGGTGTCCGGACCGAAGATGTGACCGGTCGTGTTCCATCGAGCTCCATCGAACGACACCAGGCCGACCCGGGTGGCGAACCAGAGACGACCGAGCTCATCCTGGGCGATGTCATGGACCTCGGCACTCGGCAGCCCGTCCGCCTCCGTGTAGGTCCTGACGTGGTACCGCTGCGCCCGGGCGGGACCGCACCACAGCGCCAGAAGACAGGCGAGAACGGCGATCTGCCCGGCACGCACGGTCTTGCCCGACATCGGTCTCAGGCGCCGGAGAGGCGGCGGTACAGCGCCGTCTGGCCCGCCAGGTGTGTGAGACGCAGGACGAGGCGCGTCAGGAGGAACAGTTGCCCGAACAGGAAGGCCGCTCCGACCGTGATCGCCGAGGCCTGTCCGGCTCCCGGCGCCAGCCAGGTGTAGAGCACCAGCCCGACCCCCGCGGCCAGCAGCACGCCTCCGGCCATTCCCAGGGTCTGGCGCGGATGGAGAAGGACGAAGGCCAGCCCGCGAATGGCCGCCAGCACCATGCTGCGGCGCTCCTCGACCACCGTGGCGATCTTGGCGTAGGCGAAGCAGAGATGAGCCAGGAGCAGGGCCGCCGCCGTGGTCGCGTAGATCGCCAGGCTCATGATCAGCACCGGTGTTTCCCGGGTACTCTCCCGGGTCCAGTCGCCCAGGCGCGAGAAGACGGCGCGCTGGGCGGCGAAGATCGCGACGTAGACCACGGCAGACAGCAGCGCCAGGCGGAAAAAGCGAATCAGCGTGCGCCCGCCGGCCCCGATGAAGGTCGCCACCGATCGATCCCCACGATCCACGGCGAACCGGTCGATGACCCCGCCGATGAGCAGCAGCCACACGGCCATGTACCCCGCCGCCGCGCCGATGACGACCGGGTAGCGACCGAACAGGGTTCCCGACACCCACGCCTCGAGATTGTCCAGAAACGCGCCTCCCCCCTCCAGGGTGGGTGAGAACGTGGTGGCAAGCCCCCTGGCCTCATGCTGGAACTCCCCGAACCATCCCATGTCGAAACCCTGCGTGAGCGACTCGCTGACCTGGCTGGAGCCGATGGCATCTCCCAGCGCCGCGGACACCACCGAGGCAGCGGGCCAGGCGATGAGCAGGTTGATGAGCCAGAGCGCCACGACGAGCCGCCGCTCGCACACCACGGTCTGGAGCCCCGCCGTCAGGGCCTCTCGGATGGTCATCATCTCGGATCCGCGCTCATGAGGTTCTAGACGAAGAAGGCGAAGGTCGTCATCAGGTCCTGGAACCAGATCATCCACTTCGACGCCCACTTGCGCGCCGCCAGTCGTGACGGCGGCTCGCGAGAGCGGCTGTTGTTGGTGACGTCGATGTCGAGCATCAGAACGTGATCGGGGTCGACCACCGCATGGGCCAGGCGGGACGCGCGCTCCACCGTGAACATCTTCCACGTGGCGCGACCATCCCACTTCTCCCGGATCCGAGCGCCATCCTCGAACACCATCATCACATCGACGGGGAACACGCCGTCGCCGTGACGCCGCACCACGACCTCGGTGCGCCAGGACGTCGCCTCATCGTCGTCGGGCTCGGCGACCTCCAGCTTGCCGTCCCGGGCGACGAGTCCCCTGGGAGCCGTCGGCAGGCTGTCGGCGGAATCGACGGCGTAGTCGAACACGGCCGAGCCGAAATACACCTGGTCGAAGAACCAGTCGAGATCTTCTCCGCTGACCTCCTCGGCGACAGCGATGAACTCCTCCGGCGTCGGGTGCTTGAACGCGTGGCGCTGGTAGAACGTCGACAGGATCTCCTGCACCGTGTCCCAGCCCAGGTGACGGGAGAGGGTCTCGAGCCAGAGAGCGGTCTTGCTGTAGGTGATGTCCCCCGCCGTCTTCGGGTGGTACAGGTAGGTCGGGGTGGCCTCCACGTCGGAGTCGGCGGCCAGGCGGTACCGGGCGAGACGACCCTCGAATCGGGGCACCTCGATATCCGGATAGCGAAGAGGAAGCATGCCGCTGCGGCGGCGCCCCGGTCCGGGAGGCATGAGAAAGCGGCGCATCAGGATCCGGGGACCGAACGCGGCATCCAGGGTTCTGATGGTGGAGAACGTGTTCAGGCCCTCGTCCAGCCAGGCGTGCTCGAACTCGTTGTCGCCGACGACGCCGTACCAGAACTGGTGGCCAGCCTCATGCACCGTCACCGATTCAGGGGAATCACCCCCGAACGGATTGAACAGGCGGGTGCCGCAGGTGAACAGCGTCGGGTACTCCATCCCGCCGGCACCGCTGCCGTAGGCGGGATCGATCAGCGTGACGTGGTCGTAGGGGTACGGGCCGAACCAGGTCCCGTAATACTTCAGCGACGCCCGGGCAGCGGCGAACATCCGGTCAGCCTGGCTCGCATGCTCCGGCTGGAGCAGCAGATGCATCTTCACCGGGGGCAGACCCGGCTCCTCGAACAGGGCATCCTTCACCTGGTAATCCCGGCTCGTCGTCCAGGCGAAATCGTGCACGTCGTGCTGCACGTACCGATGAGTCAGCGTGCCGTCCGGGTTGGCCACACTGGCAATCTCGACACCTGTGGCCCCCACCACATACTCCTCGGGCACGGTGATCGAGACGTCGTAGTTGCCGTAGTCGGAGAAGAATTCCGTGGCCGCGTGAAACTGATGGCAGTCCCAGCTGTTTCCCTCCCAGACACCGACCTTGGGGAACCACTGGGCGATGAAGTAGAAATCTCCTCGCCGGCCGGTCCGGGCGAAGGTGCGCGGAATGCGCCCGTGCCAGGTGATCTCGACCCGGACCTCCTCGCCGGGACGCACCGGCCCGGGAAGAGTCACCTCCATCACGGTGCGGTCATGGGAATTGCCGTCGTCCTCGGCCGTGAACCGGAGCGTATCGGTCAGGTCCACATCGCCGGCAGCACGCAGAAGCGTCACGGTGTCGACGTCGATGGCTCCCCAGTCTCCCGCGCGGACCTCGTCACCCAGGTCGCTCCTCCCGCGCAGTCGATCCTCGCGCATCCAGGTGCTCTGGTTGTTGCGAAACCCGTTCCAGTAGAGGTGAAACGGCATCGAGGAGGTCGATGCCTCGCGGATGTTGCGCCAGGTCAGGACCTCGTGCCCGGTCAGCGTGTGATCTCCCGGGTCGAGAGACACCTCGATGGTGTAGCTGGCGTTGCGAGGCGACAGCGCCGGCCCGCCGGAGGGTGTCGTGGCAGCAGCCGCCGCCGTGCCCGCCTGGATACGCGGCGTCACGAGAGGAGACGCTGTCTGACGGACACCGGCCGGCATGAGCGCGGCGGGTCTCATCCGGGCGACGCCGTCGGCCACAGCCGATACGGCCGCCAGCGCCAGGATGCCGCCCATTGCGACCACGAGAAGACGCCGCATGGGCCGCATGGTAGCGGAACACCCTCGCAAAGCAAAGACCCGGAAAAATCCGGTAGACTCGGGGCCGGCCGGGATCGACATCCCGCGCCGCGGAGACTCCGATGACCACACCGAACCTGATCCGGGCCGGCGGTCGGCTCACGGTGGCGACCGCCCTCATCGCCATCATCGCCTCCGCCGGGTTTGCCGCGGAGCAATCGCGGACCGTGCACGCCAACGTGCAGACGCGGCCCGGAGGGCCCCGCGTCGAGACCGACATGGCGGTTCACGAGGTCCCGGTCGATCTGCCGGTGCTCCCTGCCGACAGGGCGCCTCTCGAGGATGAGGACCTGGTGCTGGGTGTGGTCCGGGACGGTCAGCCGAAGGCGTTCCCCGTCCGTTTCCTGTCGATGTTCGAGGTCATCGACGACGCCGTCGGCAAGACACCGGTCGCGCCCACCTGGTGACCGATCACCGGCTCGGGCGTCGTGTACGCCCGCCACACCAGCGGCCAGGACCTGACCTTCGACTTTGCCATGGGCCTGCTCGACAACAACCTGCTCATCGTGGACCGGCAGACCAGCAGTGTCTGGTCCCAGCTCGAGGGCAAGGCAATCAGCGGGCCGCTGGCCGGCACACCCCTGACCATCATCCCCTCCATCCAGACGACCTGGGCCCACTGGCGGCGTCTCCATCCGGACACGGTGGTCGCGGTGGTCGACGGCGAGAAGGGGCACCCGTACCACTACCGCAATCGCCGCCCGGGCACCGCCCCGCCGGCGCAGCGCCCCGCCACTCACGACACGTCAGCCCTGGGTCTGGGA
This sequence comes from Acidobacteriota bacterium, assembly GCA_046757965.1. Lineage (GTDB taxonomy): Bacteria > Acidobacteriota > Polarisedimenticolia > SMYD01 > SMYD01 > JBHHZI01. The sequence goes on from JBHHZI010000014.1 coordinate 26,193, forward strand.
CTGGTCATCGGGGACGACGCGGTGTTCTTTCTCCTCGACGAGCTGACGGCGGCCGGCAAGACGCCACTGAGCATCGACGTCGGCCGCCGCCGGGTCCTGATCCATCATGCCGACGACGCCCCGTCAGCCTGGGCGGAGACACCCGACGGCGAGCTGTTACCCGGCGTGATGGCGTACGAGGAGGGCTGGCGCTCGTTCTTTCCGGACACCCGCGTCTACCGGGCGCCGGGTTCCTGAGACCGACGGCGATTGACGTGGCGAGCCTGCCGGGTCGCATCGGGGCCCGGTTGTCCGGAGCGACACACCACCCTGGCCTTCGCCGCACCGCCGTCGGGTCCGGCATCAGGCGGCCACCCGGACAGGGTCGATGACCGCCGGTGGAACGGGGCGGATGCCGGCGGTCTCCCCGGCCGTCAAGTGGCGCCATCTCGGCCTCCTCTCCCTCGGCGAGCTGCTTGCGATGTCGCTCTGGTTCTCCGCCTCGGCGGTGGTGCCCCAGCTCTCGGTGGAGTGGGGACTCGACGGCGGGGGCCAGGCCTGGCTGACCACCAGCGTCCAGCTCGGTTTCGTGGCCAGCTCGCTGGTGAGTGCCGTGCTGACGCTGGCCGACCGCATCCCGTCGCCACGCCTGATCGCGATGAGCAGTCTCGCCGCGGTCCTGTTCAACGCCCTGATCCCGGTGGCCGGCCCGCGGCTGCCGGTCGTCATCGGTCTGCGGGCCCTCACCGGGGCCGCCCTGGCCGGTGTGTATCCCCCGGGCATGAAGGTCGTGGCAAGCTGGTGCCGGGCCGACCGTGGCCTGGGTATCGGAGTGCTGGTCGGCTCTCTCACCCTCGGTTCGGCCCTGCCCCATCTGCTCAACGCGGTGGCGGCAGGCGGCGGCATGCCATCCTGGCGGGGCATGGTGCTGGCGAGCTCGGCTCTCGGGGCCGTCGGCGCGGTGGTGGTCGGCGCCGGCGTGCGCTCCGGCCCGTTCCTCGCCGCGACCGCGCCGTTTGACTGGCGCGTCGCCGGCCGGGCCCTAGCCCACCGCCCGACGCGGCTGGCCAACCTCGGCTATCTCGGTCACATGTGGGAGCTGTATGCCATGTGGACCTGGGTGCCGGCGTTTCTCCTGGCCAGCTACGCCGGGGCAGGCTGGAGCATCGAGGCCGCACGCCTGGCGGGCTTTGGCACCATCGCCAGCGGACTCGCGGGCTGTGTCATCGCCGGCGTCTGGGCGGACCGTGTCGGCCGGACCACGGTGGCGAGCCTCAGCCTGGCGGCCTCCGGAGCCTGCTGCCTCATCGCCGGACGCCTCGCCACCGAGCCCGGTCCCCTCACGGTCCTGTGCCTGTTCTGGGGTTTTGCGGTGGTCGCGGACAGCGCGCAGTTCAGCGCCGCGGTGAGTGAACTGGCCGACCCCCGGTACGTCGGCACGGCGCTGACCGTGCAGACCAGCCTCGGCTTCCTCCTGACGGTGGTGAGCATCCGGCTCGTGCCCCCGCTCGTCGACCACCTCGGCTGGGAATGGGTGTTCATCGTTCTCGCCGCCGGTCCGGTGCTGGGCCTGTGGAGCATGCTGCGCCTGCGCGCACTCCCCGAGGCGCGCCGGATGGCGTCCGGCCACCGCTGAGGTGTGGCACTCTCATCAAGAAGATCCGGCCGCCCGGCGCGCCGCTTCCTCCTGTGGCCGGAGCCTGGCCAGGATCTCGACATGAACCGGTGTGGGGACCTCCGCCGCGCGCCCCAGGCGCACCACGGCTCCCGTCCAGGCGTCCAGCTCCGAGCGCCGGCCGTCGGCGAGGTCGCGCTGCAGGGAGGCCGTGGCCTCCGCCGGCATGCCATCCAGAAACCTCATGGCCGAGCTGACGACATCCTTGCCGAGCGCCACACCACGAGCCCGCGCCACCGCCCGGACCTCCTCCATCGCGGCCTGCAGCATCGCGCGGCGCGCCGGGTCGCGGCGCACCACCCCAACCGGAGCCCGCGCCACCGCCCCGACACCCCCGATGGACACCACGAAGAGGAACTTCTCCCACAGCGCCTCATCGATGTCGTCCGGAACCACGGCGCGCAGGCCCGCGCGACTCAGCTCGGCCGACAGCGACGCCGTCCGCCGGCTGGGTGTGTTGTCGAATTCCTTGAAGACGATGGTCGGCTCGACGCCGACATGCGTGATCACACCCGGACCGCTGACGCGGCTGACGATGCGGGCCAGCCCCTTGAGAACACGTCCGGGGCTCAGGCTCTCCGCCAGCCGGTCGCCGGTCTCGATGCCGTTGAGCAGCGGCAGGATCGCCCCGACGGGCGCCAGCAGCCCGGACAGGAACGGGAGGGCCGCGTCGAGCTGCCAGGTCTTGGTGGTCAGCAACACCACGTCCCCCGGGGCCACGGAACGGGGGTCATCCGTCGCGTCCACCGGCCGCAGCCGCAGGTCGCCCGCCGGGCTCTTCACCGCGAGTCCGCTCCGGCGCAGGGCGGCCAGGTGCCGGCCGCGGGCGATGAATGTCACGTCGGTGCCGGCCGCGGCCAGCCGCGCGCCGAAGTAACCACCCACGCCGCCGGCTCCGAAGATCACGACCCGCACCGGTGTCTCCTCTTCCGCGCTTCTCCCGGCCCGTTCGCTGTCCGGCCCCGGGGCGGAGCATCGGCCCGGCACCGCCGCAGGCAGTGTAGCGTCCGTGGTCGTGCCGGGATGAATCCCCATGATATCCTCGCCGTCGGCGTGTCTTGCGGCGCTGGATGCCGCCCCCGCGGATCCGGACGGCGGTGATCTCGATCCGGACCGCTCATCGTCATCGCAAGGAGTTCGTCCGATGCCCGAAGCAGATACCGGCAAGGAGGCCAAGGAGTTTCACCTGGACGTGCCGGCAATCAACCGGCCATTCTTCCTGAAGGGTTCGGGAGCACTCGACTGGGGCATGCAGAATCGCCTGGCGCGCATCTTCCGCCGCCGCTCGGGACGCACGGTGATGCTCGCCATCGATCACGGTTATTTCCAGGGGCCCACCACCGGGCTGGAGCGGGTGGACGTCGACATCGTCCCCCTGTTGCCGTTCTGCGACGCGCTCATGCTGACCCGGGGGATCCTGCGCACGAGCATCCCACCGGGCGCCGCCCGCGCCACCGTGCTGCGCGCCAGCGGCGGGGCGAGCATCCTCAAGGAGCTGTCCAACGAGCACATCGCCGTGGACATGGAAGACGCCGGCCGGCTGGATGTGGCGGCAGTGGCCGTCCAGGTCTTCATCGGCGGCGAGTACGAGTCCCGGTCGATCCGCAATCTCACGCGCCTGGTCGACCTGGGCAACCGCACCGGCATCCCCGTTCTTGCGGTGACCGCCGTCGGCAAGGACATGGTCCGGGACGCGCGCTACTTCCGTCTGGCCTGCCGCCTCTGCGCCGAACTCGGGGCACACATGGTCAAGACCTATTTCGTCCCCGACGGCTTCGAGACGGTGACGGCAAGCTGCCCGGTGCCGCTGGTGATGGCGGGCGGCAAGAAGCAACCGGAACTCGATGCGCTCACCATGGCGCACCATGCCATCCAGCAGGGTGCGGCCGGGGTGGACATGGGACGCAACATCTTCCAGTCGGCGGCGCCGGTGGCCATGCTGACCGCGGTCGGCAAGGTGGTGCACAACGACATGTCGCCCGCGGACGCCCTCGAGGTGTACAGGACGGTCGCGGCGGGCGGCACCGTGGCGTAGATCCCCGGCGGCTCGTGGGGCGGAGTCGCCGGCCTGCTCAGCGCCGGCGGTGGATCGTCCAGGCCCCGGTGATGCGCCCGTCCTCGATCACCAGCGCCCGGTCGTGGCAGGCCGTCGCCAAACAGGAGTGCTGGGGCAGGATGCGGACCCGCGCCCCGACCGGCAACCGGTCATCGAGATCGTCAGGGCCGGCCGCCTGGATGATGCCGTGCTCCTGGGAGAGGGATGTCAGACGCAGGGACGGGTCCGGCCGGGACGACGCCACGTCGGGGCAGACGGCTCCCATCGAGAAGGCGGACGGGTCTCGCTGCCGGCCGGCATCCTTGGAGAGCGCCAGCGCCCCGGCATCGATCACGATGCGGCCTCCGCCAGGCGGATGGGAGATCACCGTGGCCAGCACCGAGACGGCGATATCGGCCAGCTCACAGCTCTGCAGGGCTACCTGGGTGAGATCGAAGAACACGTAGTTGCCCGGTCGCACCTCGGTGACCCCGGACAGATCGTCAGCGGCGGTGAGCGTCGGCGTCGATCCGACACTCACACCGGGGACGGGAACGCCGGCCGCACGCAACCGGCCGGCCAGACCGGTCACGGCATCGCGTTCCCCGGCGGCGATCTGCCTCCGCCGCTGCAGGCCGGGCGCGTCGTAGGCGTGCCCGGCATGGGTCAGCAGACCATCGAAGACGACATGGGGCGAGGCGGCGAGGCGGCGCGCCAGGGCCCAGGCCGCCGGGCCGTCCGGATCCAGGCCGGCACGGTGGTAGCCACAGTCGATCTTCAGCCAGACGTGCGGCCGGAACCCGGCCGCGGCGGCCCGCCGCTCCAGGGCGTCCAGCGTGCCGTCATCATCCAGGAGCAACCGGAGGGTGAGGCCGCGCGCCAGGGCCAGCGCGGGCCGGATCTTTCCGGCCGCCAGCGGGACCGCCAGCGTGAGATCGTCGAAACCGGCCGCCGCGAACGCCCTCGCCTCGGCGAGCGTCGAGACGGTCAGCCCGCGTGCTCCGCCGCCCGCCTGCAGGCGGGCGATCTCAACGCACTTGTGGGTCTTCACGTGGGGACGCAGGTCAACCCCCAGACGCCGGGCCCGGGACTGCATCGCGTCGAGGTTGCGCATCAGGACGCGTCGCGAGACCAGCAGCGCAGGCGTCGGGATCGACTGCAGAGCGGCCGGAAATGTCAGATCCGTGTCGTCGGTCATGGTCTGCCGGCCGCAGCATAACCCACACCCTCAGGTGGCCCGCGGACGGGCTAGAATATGGGCCGTGCGGAGTCCGACACCCACCCACCCGGCGGACGCAACCGGGTCAGCGAGGCCGGCGGGCCGGCGTCAGGCTGATCGAGTCCGGCTGGCCCGGATCCTGAGGGAGCGCTGCTCTCTCCGCGGCGAGTTTCGCCTCGCCAGCGGCGAGATCTCGCCGGTCTACTTCGACTGCAAGCGGGCCACCCTCGATCCGGAAGGGCTGCATCTGGTGGCGGACCTGATGCTGGATCTGGTCGACGACCTGCGCGCGAAGGGAACCCGCATCGACGCCGTGGGAGGCCCCTCGGTCGGCGCCGACCCGATCCTCGCCGGCATGGCCGTGCGCTCCTACCAGCGCGGCGCACCGCTCCCCGCGTTCCTGATCCGGTCGAAGGTCAAGGATCACGGTACCGGGCGCTACATCGAGAACGACATCCCGGCCGGGGCGTCCGTCCTGCTGGTCGAGGACGTCGTGACCTCGGCCGGATCCGTGCGCCGGGCGCTGGACAGGGTCGTGGCGGCCGGGCTCGAGGTGGCAGCCATCGCCTGCATCGTGGACCGGGAACGCGGTGGTGAGGCGGCACTCACCCCCCATCCGCTCCATGCCCTGTTCACGCGCACCGAGCTCGAGGCCGGGCTCAGTCCGGATCCGACGACAGGCTGAAGGCGCTGAAGAACGCGGCCGGCCCCGGACCATGCCGCCGCCGGAACACGAGACGCAGCAATCCATCCCGGACCGCCGTCGAAGGGACCGAGACGGAGAAGGTCCCGGGATCTTTGTCCCGTTCGAGACGGATGGCCGCCCGGTCCCCGATGACCGCCTCCAGGGGCAGGACACGGGTCGCCGCGTCACCGGCCGCGAACTGTCCTCCCGACAGATGCAGCGTCCACGGACCGGGTTCCTCCGGCGCGCGCAGATGGACCGCCACGAAGCCCTCGCCATCGACCACCAGCCCCAGGCGGTCGCGACGCGCGACCTGGACGCCCTCCGGTGAGAAGTAGACCCGCACGCCGGCCGTCTCCACACCGGCGGGCGCGATGCGCCAGGAAGCGAGCACACCGTCCTGGGGGTCGGCGACCGGGATGTCGGCCGGTCGCACCGTCCCGCGCAGGTTCGACAGACGCAGGTCGGCTTCCGGCACCGCGTGGGCACTGTAGTCGAGGTGGTATCCGGCGGCGCGGTCGGTCGACGCAAACCGGGCGGCCATGGCGGCCGCGGCCAGGTCCCGGAGGCGGCCGGCACGCATCCGGGGAATCTGCAGCAGCAGGTTGCGATCGGAACGGACGCCGGGGATCGGAGGTCCGACCGCCGCCGCGCCGGCGAGGCCACTCACCACGTCGGCGAACGCCGTATCGTACGGCTGGATCCCCTGCCGGTACTGGCGCACGGCATGGTAGAGAACATAGTGAGGCGTGCGGGAGTGGGCGAGGGCGGCCAGCAGGGCCCGTGACTCCGCCGTGGCACGGTCGGCGTGGGAAGGCCGGTAACGGGGATCGACGCGCGGGGCCTCGTCGAGAGCGTGCTGGGCCTCGTGGAGGAGGCCGTTGAGCTCGAACTCCTCGATGACCTCGCGCTGGAACCGCCGGGCGCGGTCCTGGCGGTCGAAGCGGCCGACCGGACCGTGGGTTCCGCGCAGGCCGGCGGCGACCAGCCGGGGGTACCAGACCGCGCGCAGCAGGTTGCGTTCGAGGGCATCCAGTCGCTGGTCATCTCGCCCGGGAACGACATCCCGTGGCAGACCCCTGAGGGTCCCGGTGGAGAGTGAACCGCTCGACAGGGCCGGCCAGACCTCCTCACGAAGGAAGAGGACCGTATCCGCCGGGCTCCGGGGCACGGTGACGAGGCTGTACCGGCCGTCGTTGAACTCGCGCTCGCCGTCGGCCCGCGGGCCGGAGTAGACCAGCACGGCCACCGACTGATTC
>JBHHZI010000015.1:0-32785 GCA_046757965.1 Acidobacteriota bacterium
ATCAGGATCCACGTCGGACCGGCGGTGATCGAGGGCGTGATCCGTGCCGCGGTGCCCCATGTCGTGGAACTGGACGCGGGTCTCTTCCGGGAGCGGGTGGTCCTGGACGATCCTCACGCCGTGCGGCTGGTGGCCGGCGGCCTCGACCTCGAGATGACGGCCACCGGCTCACCGGTTCCGTTCTCGGCCGAGGTGGCGCCGCACGTCCGTCTGCTCCCGGTCGCGGCCGGCGGCTGGCAGGTCGCGGTCGACTCCCTGCCCGTCACCGTCGGGCGGCTCGGCACCTACGACCTGGCCTCGTTCATCGACCCGGTTCCCATCGAGACCGTCGTCTCCTCCCTGCTCGCCTTGCCGGGCGGGGAACTGTCGGTCGAGCTGACGGTGACGGCGGTGGAGATCACATCGGCCGGCATCGAGATCCGGTTGCGGCCGGCGTTCACCCCGGTGCCGCGGCCGTGAACCGTGTTCCGCGCCGGCGGAATGGCATCGGTGTCGACATGGTTGGTTGAAAGTGTCGTGTCGATGATCGTCGCCCGGGGAGCGGCGCGCGGCGGCCCGACCGGCGGCCGCTGAAGCGACGAAGCGCCTGCTGGAGAAGTCGGCGGCAGCGGAGGATCGGTGACCAGATCGATTTTCGGACCCGGCTCTCTGGAGGTGGGTCTTTGGAGGTGCCATTCATGAAGGCGATCAACCCGGCCACAGAAGAGGTGATTCGCGACTATCCGGAACATTCCCCGGCGGACGTCGCTCAGATCCTGGCGGCGGTGCACCGGGCCTACCTCGACTGGCGCCGGCGGCCGTTTGCCGAGCGAGCGAGGCTGATGCATGGCGCCGCGGATGGGCTGCGGCAGCGACGGGACGAGCACGCCGCCTGCATCACCGAGGAGATGGGCAAGCCGCTGGCCCAGGCCCGGGGCGAGGTGGACAAGTGTGCCTGGGTCTGTGACTTCTATGCCGAGAATGCCGAGGAGATGCTGCGCCCCGAAGAGGCCGACTCCGGTGGCAGCCGGGCCATGGTGGTGCACGAACCTCTGGGCCCCGTCCTGGCGGTGATGCCGTGGAATTTTCCCTTCTGGCAGGTCTTCCGGTTCGCCGCGCCGGCCCTGATGGCCGGCAATGTCGGACTGCTCAAGCACGCCTCCAACGTGCCGGGCAGCGCCCTGGCCATCGAGGCGGTGTTCAAGGAAGCCGGGTTCCCGGATGATACGTTCCGGACCCTGCTCATCGGCGCCCGGCACGTCGAGGCGGTGATCCGCGATGACCGGGTGATGGCGGTCACCCTCACGGGCAGCGAGAAGGCGGGGTCGCTGGTCGCGTCCCAGGCTGCGAGTGAGATCAAGAAGAGCGTTCTCGAGCTCGGTGGCAGCGACCCGTTCATCGTGCTCGACGATGCGGACCTGGAAGCGACCTGTGTCCAGGCCATCCGTGGCCGGATGCTCAACGCCGGGCAGAGCTGTATCGCTGCCAAGCGATTCATCGTGGCCGAGACCATCTGCGACGCCTTCACCACACGCTGTGTGGAACTGATGAAGAATCAGAAGGTGGGAGATCCCCGCGACGGGTCGGTGGATGTCGGCCCGCTGGCGCGTGGCGAGTTCGTCAGCGATATCGACTCCCTCGTTCAGGACGCGGTGGCGGCGGGCGCCCGGGTGCGGTGCGGGGGGCATCCCGTCGATGGCCCCGGCTTCTTCTACGCGCCCACCATTCTCAGCGACGTCAAGCCCTCCATGCGCATCTTCCTCGAGGAGACCTTCGGACCGGTCATGGTCATCTATCCCGTGGCCGGCGTGGAGGATGCGGTCGAGCTGGCCAATGCCACGCCGTTCGGCCTCGGCGCCAGCATCTGGACCCGGGACACGGATCGTGGGATCGATATCGCCCACCGGATCGATGCCGGAGCCGTGTTCATCAACGGCATCGTGGCGTCCGACCCGCGGCTGCCTTTCGGCGGCGTGAAGCGTTCCGGATTTGGTCGCGAGCTGTCCCACCACGGCATCAAGGAATTCGTCAACGTCAAGACGATCTGGGTCGCGTGAGACGCATGTCCCGGATGGAGGAGAACGCCGTCTCATGAAAGCCTCTGAACTGTTCGTCCGGTGCCTGGAAGAGGAGGGCATCCGGTACATCTTCGGTGTGCCCGGCGAGGAGAACGCCGATCTGATGATCGCCCTGGAGCGGAGCCAGTCGATTCGCTTCATCCTGACGCGCCATGAGCAGGGAGCGGCGTTCATGGCCGAGGTCTATGGCCGGCTGACCGGCCAGCCGGCGGTCTGCCTGGGGACCCTCGGTCCCGGGGCCGCCAACCTGATCACCGGCGTGGCGGATGCCAACATGGATCGGGCGCCGATGATCGTCATCACCGGGCAGGGCGCCACCAGCAGACTCCACAAGGAATCCCACCAGGTGATGGACGTGGTGGCGATGTTTGCTCCGGTCACCAAGTGGGCCTGCTCGATCCGACATGCCGACATCATCCCGGAGGTCATCCGCAAGGCGGTGCGCCTGGCGCGAACGGAAAAACCAGGTGCCTGCCATATCGAATTGCCGGAGGACATCGCGACGATGGAAACGTCCTCGCCGCCCATCGAACCGGTGCGCTTCCGCCGGCCCGTGCCCGACGACAAGATCGTGGACCGGGCCTTCTCCCTCATCCAACAGGCCCGCCGGCCGATCATCCTGGCCGGCAACGGCTGCATCCGGAAGCGGGCCAGCAAGCAGCTCCGGCTGCTGTGCGAGCGGACCGGCATCGGAGTCGTCAGCACGTTCATGGCCAAGGGATGCGTCGACATGGATGCCAGCCACTGTCTCTACACCATCGGCCTGGCGGCCAGGGACTGGAGTGCGTGCGCCATCGATGCCGCCGATCTGGTCATCGCGCTGGGCTACGACATGGTCGAGTACCCGCCCCGGCTATGGAACGCGGCGGCCGGCAAGGCGATCGTGCATGTCGACTTCCTGCCGGCCGAGATCGATGCGCATTATCAGCCGCGCGTCGAGCTGGTCGGGGATCTCGCACACAGTCTGTGGATGCTCAACGAGCGCTTCGAATCCGCCGGCAGACCGGCGTTCGATCTGGCCCCGCAGCAGGCGGTGCGGCGGGAGATGGCCGACGATCTGCGGCGCCATGCCGAAGACGACACTCATGGCACGATCCGTCCCCAGAAGGTGATCTGGGATCTTCGACAGGCGCTGTCCAGCGAGGACATTCTCCTGAGCGATGTCGGGGCCCACAAGATGTGGGTGGCGCGGTATTTTCACTGCCACGAGCCCAATACCTGCCTGATTCCCAACGGCTTCTGTTCCATGGGATTCGCCCTTCCCGGCGCCCTGGCCGCCACCCTCGCCTGCCCGGAACGGCGGGTGGTCGCCGTGTGTGGAGACGGCGGGTTCCTGATGAACGTCCAGGAGATGGAGACCATCCGCCGGCTGGGCGCGAACCTCATGGTGGTCGTCTGGGAGGACCACGCCTACGGGCTGATCGCCTGGAAGCAGGATGCGACCTTCGGTCATCATACCGACCTGAGTTTCTCGAATCCGGACTGGGGAAAGCTCGCGGAGGCATTCGACTGGAGTGGTTTTCGCTGCGAGAACAGTCGCGATCTGGCGGCCACTCTCGAGGCGGCCCTGGCGGTACCGGGGCCGGCCCTGGTCACGATCCCGATCGACTACCGGGAGAACATCCGGCTCAACGATCGCCTCGGCCAGATCTCCTGTCCCATCTGATCGCCTGCACCCACCCGGGCGATCTCACTCCGGGGCCAGGGCCTGGCGCACGCCGTCGCCGACCAGATTGAACAGCACCACCGCTGTCACCAGCGCCAGGCCGGGAAAGGTCGCCACCCACCAGGCTCCGATCAGCGCCGGCCGTCCGCCGGAGATGATGTTGCCCCAGGTCGCGTGAGGGGGCGGCACACCCAGCCCGAGGAACGAGAGCCCGGCCTCCAGCAGGATCGTCTGCCCCACGCGCAGGGTGGTCGCCACCAGCAGCGGGGCGAGAGCGTTGGGCAGCAGGTGGCGTCCGATGAGTCCCGGGCCGCGCCGGCCAATCACCCGCGCCGCCTCGACGAACGGCCGGTGTCGTAGCGACCGCACCTCGGCGCGGACGAGGCGCGATGGACCCATCCAGCCGGTGGCGCCGAGCACGATGACCACCGCGATGAACGAACCGGGCACCACGGCCAGCACCATCAGCACGAGGAACAGGGTGGGAATGGAGAGCGCCGCATCCGTGGCCCGCATCAGCAGTCCGTCCAGACGCGGTCCCGCCCAGCCGGCCGTGCCGCCGATGGCGGCGCCGAGGACCGCCGCCAGCAGTGCGGCCAGCAGGCCCACGCTGAGGGAGAACCGCGAGCCGAGCAGGATGCGGCTGAGCAGATCGCGCCCCAGGTGGTCCGTGCCCAGGAGATGCAGCCGGACCTCATGCCAGGCGCCGGGACGTGTGCCGCGCAGCGCCGAGCGGGCCAGTCGCGTCCAGCGGTCCCCGCGGCGGAAGCGGATGGCATCGCCGTCGAATTCCACCGCGCTGGCCGCGACCACGCCCCCGTCGCGCGTGTGGATGAGGTGCAGCCGCGACAGTGGCGGGAGGTGGTGGCTCGCCGGGCCCGCGCCGATCTCATCCGGATCGAACGGGGCCAGGACCGGAGCCTCGACCGCCAGGATCAGCAGGAGAAACAGTCCGGCGACCGCGATGGCATCTCGCCGCCGCGAGACCAGCCGTCGCCAGGTGCCGCGCCAGGGACCGGGCGACCGGTGATCGGGCGCAAGACCCGCGCCCGGAAGGGCAGCCCACCAGGCCGCGCCCACCAGAAGCAGCGAGAACCAGGCCGCCAGGCCGAGGTCGGCGCCGGATCTCCCCAGCAACGCGGGTCCCAGGGTCGTTCCGCGGACGAGCCACAGGATGGCCTGGGAGAGCAGGATGGTCCCGGTGACCGTGGCCCGTCGCCTCCGGCCGGACCGCCAGAGGCCTGCTCCCGGCAACCAGGGGGTCCGACCGGTCACGTCTGCTCCTCCGCGAGACGGATCCTCGGGTCCAGAGCCGCGGCGAGGAGATCCGCGAGGAGGCTGCCGATGATCACGAGAGTCGCGGTCATCAACGTCGTGGCCTGCACGAGGGGATAGTCTCGGGCGACGATCGCGTTGTAGGCCACGCGTCCCAGCCCGGGCCAGGCGAAGATGACCTCCACGAGCACCGTTCCCGACAGCAGGACCGGCAAGGACAGACCGATCAGGGTGATGAGTGGTCGGAGCGCGTGGCGCAGGGCATGGCGTCCGATGATGCGCCATTCGGACAGGCCGCGTGCGCGGGCGCTGCGGACGAACGGTGAGGCCAGCGCTTCGAGCAGGCCACTGCGCATGTGCCGGGCCACCACGGCGGCGCTGCCCAGGACCAGGGTCGTCACCGGCAGGACGAGATGCAGGACGGCATCGCCCATGGAGCCGATGACGCCACCGGGTGAGACGATCGATGCCATGTGGGACGAGGGCAGCCAGCCGAGGCGGAACGAGAAGATCTGCACCAGCTCGACGCCGATCCAGAACGAGGGCATCGAGTAGAGGAACAGCGATGTGCCCGTGGCCACCTGATCGAATCCGGAATCGGCGGTCCGGGTCGACAGGAATCCGACCCCCCCCCCGATCAGAAAGGTCAGAACCAGTGCCGTGCCGGTCAGCAGCAGCGTCGGCCCGATGGCCTCGGCGATGATGGTCCCGACCGGCCGCCCCTCGGACGTGGACAGGGCGAGATCTCCCCGCAGCGTGGCGCCGAGCTGCTTCACGTACTGCACCGGTAGCGGGGCATCCAGTCCGTAGATGTGGCGGAGGCGCTCGATGGCGTCGGCAGGCACCAGGGAACCCTCGTAGAGGGCCATCGGGTCGCCGGGAGCCAGGCGCCCGATGGCGAAGGTCACCGTCCAGACCAGCCACAGCAACGGGATGGCCGTGGCGAGACGGCGGAGAGCGAACCGGATCACCGCGCTGGTCCCGAGATCATCTCGACGAGGGGTCGACCCACCAGGCGTCCAGATCGAAGAGCGGGGACTGGGCGTTGGGATGGGCATCGTGAACCCGCGAGCTGAAGCCGACGAGGCGGTCTCGCCAGTACAGGAAGGTGGACGGTGCATCGTCCTGCACGATGCGGAGGGCCTGCCGGTACAGAGGCAAGGCGGTCTCCGACGTGACCGAGGAGTCGGCCCGGGACAGCAACCGGTCCAGCTCGGGGTTGGAGTAATGGCCGTAGTTCACGCCGGTGCGAGCGGCCTCGGTCTTGAACATGACGGCCAGGTCGACCTTGGTGGGAAGTCGAAAGGCGGTGACCCAGGCATCGAAGGTCCCGTCCTTCACCTGGCCGACGATGACGCTGGATTCCAGCAGTCGCGGGCGCGCCTCGACGCCGATCTTCTTCAGGTCCTCCTGGACCAGCAGGGCGGTGTCCGGGTCGAGTGTGGAATTCGGCCGGATGGCGAGATCGAACGAGAAGCGCTCCCCGTCGCGGTCGCGCCACCCGTCCCCGTCGGAGTCGCGCCAGCCGGCCCGGGCCAGAGCCTTCCGCGCTGCGGCCGGATCGTGGGGGAGGGCCTGCATGTCCGGATCCTGCATCTGGAAGAGCGGCGGAAACGGGCCGGAGGCGACCATCCCGGTGCCGAGGAGCAGGTCGTCGACGATGCGCTGGCGATCGATGGCCAGGGTCAACGCGCGCCGCACGTTGCTGTCGGAGAAGAACGCCCGCCGCGTGTTCCAGGAGATGAGCGCGACGTAGCGGTCGGTGTAGCGCCGGACGTCGACGCCGGGAGTGGCGTCGACGCGCTGCAGGTCGGCCGGCTGGACGCCGTCCCAGAAATCGATCTCACCGGCCAGCAACTGTTCCATGCCCGAGGCGGCATCGGGTGTGATGCGAAAGATCACGCGGTCCACCCGGGGAACGGCCTCGTCCCAGTAACGCTCGTTGGGCACCAGCTCGATCGACTGTCCCGGCACCCAGCGGCCCACCTCGAACGGTCCCGAGCAGACAGGCTGGCGGTCAAGCCCGGCGGTTCTCCACTCTGAGGTGGGGATCTTGCCCCAGATGTGCTCGGGCAGGATCGGACCGTCGTTGGCGTCCATCATCTGGTACGGATAGGACTCGGAGAAGACGAAGGTCACCTGGTGTGGGGCGTCGATCACCACATCCTCGATGCGATTCTTCGATTCGGCGCCGAGCCAGCCCAGCGCCGGATCGATCGACGCGTTCCAGGTGAAGCGGACATCGTTCGCGGTGATCGGCACGCCGTCACTCCAGACCGCATCGGGACGCAGATCGAAGGTGAGGGATCTCCCGTCCTCCGAGAAACGCCAGGCGGTCGCCAGCGAGGGGGTGAAGCTCGGGGGCCCCTGGCCGAAGTCGGCCTGTTCGATGGCCAGACGGGCGAAGATCTTGAAGGCGATGTCCCGCGTCCCGGAGCGGATCGACAGGTACGGATTCAGACTTTCCACATCGCGGCGCAGCCCCAGAACGATCGTTCCACCGCCGTCCTGCCCGGCGGTTGTCCGCTGGGCCTGCTCTCCCGTCCCGCGGTCCGAGCAGGCGGCCACCCCGAGCGCCACACCGATCACCGCCGCCACCGTCGTCGCTGCTCCATATCGCGAACCGTGCATCTGCACCTCCAGCCGCAATTTAGTGCCAAATCATGCGCCAGGGAAGCACCGGGTCGGGCGGCAGCGGTCCGGCGCACCCGCTGGTCGCCTGTCCGGCGGCCGGATGGGATCACCCCGCCGGGGCCCGGAGCCGGTGCGGCCCGGCGGTCAGCGGTGCCGGGACCGGTCCTCGGCCGGCGGCGTGCCGGGGAGGGCGGGGTACCGGTCCTGTAGCTGTAGCAGGAGCTCGTTGGCGATGGCCATCCGCCGCCGTTCGATGGAGCGAGATTCCGTGGGGTCCTCCACCATGTCATACAGCTCACGTCGCACGGCGTCCGGCCACCATTCCTGACCGTCGACCTGGGGGGGGGGGGGTGGGGTGAAGATCAGCTTGAACCGCCCGGCGGCCCGCACCGCCCGGGCGAACGGAGCCACCACCTGGGTCGCATAGTGATTGCGCTGCGGGAGGGGAAACCGCCCATTCAGGCGCCCCGCCAGATCCAGGCCATCCGTCCGCAGCCCCGGCGAGCCCAGGACCCCCAGGATGGTCGGCAGGACATCGAGCAGCGAGATCGGTGTGTCGAAGCGGAGCGGACGCGACCGGGGTGCGTTGAAAAAAAGGATGGGAACCCGCAGCTCTTCCTCGTAGAGCGACTGGCCGTGGGTGAACCAGAAACCGTGCTCGCCGAGGGGCGTCCCGTGAACGGACGCCACGACCAGCAGCGTGTCGGCCTGCCTCCCCGACTCTTCCAGCGCGGCGCGGATGATGCCGAGCCCCCGATCCGCCCGGATCACGCCGGCGTCGTAGGCCGCCAGGTAGTACCCGGTGCTGCGCAGCGGCCCGTTGTGGACATCAGTCGGCAGGATCCCCGGCAGCGAATCACGCTCACCGGGGGCCAGCGTCAGGTCCCGGACGGATCCGACGTGGGCCGGGCTGGCCTGCAGGAGGTCGTCCAGATCCGGGGTCAGCGGCGCGGCACAGTCGGCGAGATGTATCCAGAGGAAAAACGGCGTCTCGGCGGGGAGCTTCCGGGTGAGGGCCGCCGCCCGCCGGGCGAGCTGTGGAGCCGTGGCTCCGGGGAGAGAAAGGACACGCTCGAATCCGGCGGACAGGAGGGAAACATTCGCCAGGGCTTCATCCGGCACCACGGCCAGGGTGGTTCGCCCCTGTCCGGCGAGACGGGTCGCCAGGGTGGCAAGGTCGGGTCCCACGTTCGACGCTTCGAGGATGCGGTGCTTGTGGGGATCGAAGCCGGTCATCAGCGACACCAGCGCCGGCAACGTGACCGGGGCCGGCGTCCGGCCGTGGGTGAACAACGCACCGCCGGTGGCCAGCCGGTCGAATTCGGGGGTCAGGGTTGCCCCCGGGTGGTCGGTTCCGATCCGGTCGGCTCGCAGCCCGGAGATGGTGACCAGGATGGCATTGTTCACCACCGGGACCGCCGGCCGGGGCGTGGCGGCTGGCGTGACGACGAAACCGCCGGCCGCGCCGAGGGCGAGTAGCAACCGGAATGGCACAGATGCGCGCATGGATCGAGAGGCGGGATGCCGTCGGTGGAGCGAGAACCTCCTTCATCGTAGCAGTTGATCGCCCCGGCCGTCCAAGGAGACGCGGGCATCTTCCTGAGGTCGACTGCACGCTGCAGGGATCATCCGCGCTAAGGTGAGGCACGGTGAAGATCGTCCTCTTCGATATCGACGGGACGCTGGTCCGGGGCGATGGCCAGGGACGTCGCGCCCTGTCTCTCGCGTTTGCCGACGTCTTCGGTGTGCAGAGTGCGACGGAAGTCGCCGGCGGAGTGGACTTCAACGGGGCCCTCGACCCGACGATCATGCGGGAGATCGCGTTGCGCCTGGGCATCGACGCCCGGAGCTTCGATGCGGCGCACCGCGACCTCGTGGCCAGCTATCGGTTGCAACTGGAGGCGGTGCTGATCGAGGAGGGTCCTCCCCGGGTGCTCCCCGGCGTGCGTCGCCTGCTGAGCCGGCTGGAGGCCGCCCCGGGACTGGTCACCGGGCTGCTCACCGGCAACATCGAGGCCGGTGCGCGATCGAAGCTCCGGCCGGTCGATCTGGACCGCTTCTTTCCCGCCGGGGCCTTCGGGGAGGATGGGCCGACGCGCGAGGAGGTGGCTCGCGTTGCCTGGCATCGCCTGGAACGGCAGGCCGGTTGCCCGGTCTCCGCCGGGAGCGTGTGGGTGGTGGGCGATTCGGTCCGGGACATCGAGTGTGGCCGGGCCAACGGCATGGGCACACTCGCCGTGGCCACCGGATGGACATCCGCGGCAGTTCTGCGACGTGCTGGACCGCTCGCGCTGGTCGATGACCTGGCCGCGACCGACCATGTCTGGAAGATTCTCCATCGGCGGCCCGATGAGTGTTCAGATCCCGAACCCTGTGGGGAATAAAGGATGAGCGGCGCGTGTGTTCACGGTTGAATCGCACGCCGCCTGCCGGTATATGAAAGAGATCTCCTCTCACGAGGAGGGACCGGAGGGAAGGCGGCGGATGGCAGGGTGACGGGGTGACGGACCAGAGGAGACGCAGCGTGGCACTGGCCGCGGCGCTGTTCGTCGCGCTGGTGATGCCCCCGGTGACGGGGTGGGCGGATCCTGCGGTGCCGGACACTGCGCCGAGCCCGTTTCCGCTGCCGGAACGGCTGGCGGCCCGCGTCGATTTCTGGGTGAGTGTGTACACGTCGTACACGACCCGCCAGGCGATTCTCCACGATGCGGATCACCCGGAGGTCATCTACGGCATCCTCGATCTGGGGGGCGTGCCGGACGGGAGCGTGACCCCGTACCCCGAGGACGATGTTGCGCGCATGGATCAGGCGCGGGACCGGGTGGCGCGACATCTCCGGGGCCTGGCTGACTTCCACGGGCCTGTCGAGGCCCTGTCACCGGAGGAGCGGCAGATCCTGGACGCGGCGGCGGCGCTGCTCGGGCGACATCCTCTGGTCGCCGCTGCCGGTCGCGTCCGGAGCCAGCGTGGCCAGTCGGATCGGTTTCGTCTCGGCCTGGCGCGCTCGGGAAGGTACATCGACTCGTTTCGCGCCCTCGCCAGGACGGTCGGCGTCCCCGAGGATCTGGCCTACCTCCCGCACGTCGAGTCATCGTTCGAGCGGGGCGCGCGGTCCGCGGCCGGCGCCGCGGGCATGTGGCAATTCATGCCGGCGACGGCGCGCAACTATCTGGCCATCGACGCGGCTCGTGACGAGCGCCTCGATCCGTGGCTCGCGGCGCGGGCCGCGTTCCGTCTTCTGGCGGCCAACCACGAGGTCCTCGGATCGTGGCCTCTCGCCATCACGGCCTACAACCATGGCCAGGGCGGCATGGCGCGGGCGCAGCGCCGGTACGGGGATGATCTGGCCACCATCGTCGATCGGTACGATGCGCGCACCTTCGGGTTCGCCTCGAAGAACTTCTATGCGGAATTCCTGGCCGTGATGCGGATCGTCGCCTCGCCCGAGGTCTGGTTCGGGACGGTTCCGGAAGATGCGCCGATCCGATTCGAGCCGTTCTCGCTGCCCGATTTCACCCGCATGCCCGCATTCGCGGCGGCCGCGAACCTGTCGCTGACGACGCTCCAGGCGCTCAATCCTGCCCTGCGCGATTCCATCTGGTCCGGCCAGCGGCTCGCACCGCGTGGTTACGAGCTGCGGTTGCCGGCCGGAGTTGCCGCGCGCGTCGCGCGTGACTGGTCGGATCTCCCCGGGTCGTTCCGCTTCGAGCAGGGGGTGAACACCCGGTGGCACCGGGTGCGCCGGGGGGAGAACCTCTCGGTCATCGCCCACCGGTACGGCACATCGGTGTCGGCGCTCGTGGCTCTGAATGCCCTGGGGCGGCGCCGGACGATCTATCCCGGCCAGCGGCTCAAGGTGCGCCGGGCGGAGAAGTGGACGAGCATTCCCGGTCCCGGCGAGGCGCACCATGTCGTGGCGCGAGGGGACACCCTGGAGACCATCGCGCGGCGTTACGGCGTGGGAGTGAACGACCTGGCGCGATCGAACGGCCTGGCCGATCCGTCGCGCGTCCTCATCGGTCAGGTCCTGGTGATTCCGCGCCCCGTCCCGTCTCCCTGAGGCGGTGGCCGGCGCTGGATGCCGGTCATATCTTCGCTTCATGCCGGCGACTCTCGTGTTCCTGGTCCTGGGCGCCGGCGGGCTGAGCGCCGTGGCGCCGCCCGCCGTCCGCCCGGCCGTCCCCGTGACCCTGACCCTGGAACTGTTTCCCGGTCGGGGCGAGGCGCGGGTGACCGAGTCGGCCGGCGCCGATGCAGGGGACCACGTCCGGTCGTACCGCTCCACGGTGGACACCAGCCGCTTCCGGATCGAGCCGGGCAACAGCTACCTGTTCCCATCGTCCCTCTGGGATCGGTTCGCCGGCAGCCGGCACGGGCCGTTCCGCATCGAGGTGGTGACCCGCGCCGATGAAGCCGTGCTGGCCTCGGGATACCGGATCGCCCGCGAGGACGCCGATGCCCCGGGTCTTGCCCGGACGGTGTTTGCCGGCGAGGAGCGCGACCGGGGAGTGGGGCTGTACGTGCTGGCGCGCGCGGCCGGACCGGACGGTGAGTTTCCGGCTGCCCCGCCCTGGGCGACAGGATTCCTGCAGCCGATCCTGGACGACCTGTCGGCGCGTTTCGGTCCCCTCGCCGGGCAGCCGCCGCGTGTGGCCGTGGTCGATTTTCCCCGGCGGATGGCGAAGGCCTTCCCGGGAGCGCTGGTCCTGGACCGGCGACTGGCCCTCGGCGACGGCGCCCCTCCCGCCGGCCGTCTCGCCATTCTCGCCCACGAGGCGGCCCATCTGTGGTGGGCGAACGGGGTCCGGACCACCGGGCCGGGAGCGTCCGCGCTGCAGGAGGGTCTGGCGGAGTATGCGGCGTGCCGGGTGATCGGCTCGCTGGTCGGTCCGTCTGCCGAGACGGCGCGGTGGCAGGCCTTGAAGGACGAGTACGTGATGGCCAGCGAGGCCATCGCCGATGCCGGAGCCACCGTCGAGAACGAGCAGGGCGCTCGATGGCCCGGCCGTGCGGTGCGCTACGCCCGCGCCGCCTGGATCATCCGCATGCTTGAACTCCGCATCGGCCACCAGGCGTTCACCACCGGCTTGAAGGATCTCATGAACCAGGGGGATCCGGTGGACTGGCTGCGGCTCATCGAGGTGATGTCGGCCGTCTCCGGTGTGCGGCTCGACGCATTCGAGACCGGATGGATCCGCGGCAGCGGCCATCCCGACCCTCACGTGACGGTCAACGCCGACGGCGAGGTGAGCATCGAGAATCGGGGGCGGGGAGCCGGAGAGTTCCCGCTCGAGCAGTCATGTCATGGCGGTCACGGGATCCGGGCCGAGCGGTTCGTGAGCATCGGTGCGGGGCGGACAGCGACCATCGAGCTGCCCGATCGTGGTTGCACCGTTCGCGTCGATCCGCGGCAGAGCTTTCTGCTGGGCGCACGTGGCCCCACGGCGCCGCCAGGTCTGGTCATGGGTCGCGCCTGGGGTTTTCCGGTCGTTCGCGGTGTCGAGGACGAGAGCGCCGCTGCCCGGGCGGGGCTGCAATCCGGCGATCTCATCGTCGAAGCGGATGGGCAGCCGCTCGACGAGGGCGACGTCCGGGCCGTGCTCGGGCGCATGAACTCCGGACGGGAGATTCACCTGCGGGTCCGCAGGGGGCATACGGTTCTCGAGCTGGTCTTCGGCAGCACGGCGGGAGTCGCCGGCCCGCCATCGTGAGGTCAGCCGCTCACACGGCGCCATCCCATGTCCCGGTCGGCGCACGCCGCACAGATCGGGAACAAGGCCCCTGTGTCCGCATGGATGCGTGTGTTCTCATTCCGGCCCTTGCAGGTGTCGCACTCGTACTCGCCGGCCATCTGACACCGTTCTCCCGGTTTCCACAGGTCCATGAGACGATGTCGGCCGCGTGTGTTCGGGGTCATGGCGCGGGGTCTCCCTCGGACGGCATTCTGACATCTGCAGGTGACGAGCGCAACGCGGCCTGGCCGGCCCGGGGGAGCGCGGCGGTCTGTGCTCGCCCGGGTGTTAGAATCTCCCCATGGCCCCCGCGATCCTGCTGCTTGCCCCGTTGATCGTCGCCACGTCGCTGGCGCCGGCCACCGCGGAGCCGGCGACAGGTGCGACACCGGTCTCCCCGGTGGAGGCAGCCCGTGCGCTCCTCGAGCAGTCGGCCGCCGCCCGTGGAGGTCTGGAGCAGATGGGGCGCATCCGCGAGATTCACCGCGTGGGCACCATCGTTGTCGCCACCGCGTCAGGGGACGTCACCTCCCACCTCGACATGGTCGTGGTCCCTCCGGACCGGGTGGAGGTGACCACCGATGACGGGGCCACGGTGCGATCCGCCGAGGGTGGAGCGGCCTACACGCGGACCCAGGGCGGCAAGCGCGTCGAGTTGGTCGGCCGGGACCGCACGGCCATGTTGCGCCTCGCGTGGCTTGACGAGGCGCTGGTCGTGCCCCATGCCCTCGACGGTCTTCTGACGGTGAAGGGCAAGGCGCCGGCAGGAGACGGCGAGGTGCCGGAGGGTGTCGGCGGGCGCGGGGGGATCGCCATCACCCTGGGCGTGCCCGATGGCAAGGAGGTGGCCCTGGTGGTTCCGGAGGCCGGCGGATTGCCGCTGCGCGTCGACTACGAGCTGGAAGACGGCCAGGGCGGGACACGCCGGGTTTCCGAGGTGTATTCGACCTGGCGCGTCGTGGAGGGCGTGCCGTTCCCTCACGAGGTCGCGCTGTACTTCGACGGGCGGATGCTGACGGTCGTGACCTTCGACCGGATCGACGTGACGATGGCGGACAGGACGACCCCGCCCGATGAGCCGTCGTCAGGCAGTCTCGAGGCGGCGCCTCAGGCGCTCGAGACGTCGCTGGTTGTACACGTCGATGAGTTCTCGCCGGGAGATCATCGAGACCACCGGGCCGTGGTCGCTCTCCCGGGTGACCGGGAGTTCGTTGACGTCCATCGAGACGAATTTCTGTAGGACCACATCAACGGGATCGGACCAGAGCACCGATGCCGGGTCGGTCGCGATATCCCGGGCGATGAGCAGATCGCCAGCCTCCCGTTCGTCGAGGATCTTCCGGATCTGGCGCAGCGAGATCAGCCCGGTGAGGTGATTCTCGTGGTCCACCACCGGGAAGATCTCCTGATTCGATTCAGCAAACGCATCGATCACCTCCTGCAGGGAGGCTGATTCGGGCAAGGTGATGGCCGCTCCGGCCGGGCACAGGCTCCCGACCGTCTCTCCCTCGAGGAGGTCGACGAAGAACTCCGAGCGGTGGGCCGGGGAATCCATGCGGGTCGGCACCTGGCTGCGGTACAGCTTCCAGGGCCGCCCCAGAAGGTAGGACAGCGTGCACACCCAGAGCGCCGGGAGCAGGAGCTGGTACGTGCCGGTCATCTCCGAGACCATCACCAGGGTGGAGATCGGCGTGTTGGCCGCGGCCGCGAAGAAGCCGGCCATGCCCACGACCACGAACGCCCCGGGGTCGGGGACGAGAACCGGCGCGAGCTGGTGCGCTCCCATGCCGATGACGCCGCCCAGCGAGCCCCCGATGACCATCGAGGGGCCGAACACTCCGCCGGAGCCGCCGGAGCCGATGGACAGCGAGGTGGTCAGCAGCTTGCCCGCGGCCAGCACCAGCAGAACGACGATCCCCAGCCGGCCCATCAGCGCCTGCTGGAGGCTGCCATACCCGAACGCGAGCACGTCGAGGATCTCGCGCTTGCCCACGATCAGGTAGAGCGAGACGGCGAGCAGGCCGGTCAGGCCGCCTCCGATCATCGGCTTGAACACGTTCGGGATGGCGAGTTTCTCGAACAGGGCGTGGGTCCCGTAGAACACCTTGACGAAACCGCCGGCGGCCAGCGCCACCACCACGGCGAGGACGGTGTAGGGCACCAGCTCGAGGGGAGATCGGAACGCGAACGGTGGGGTGGCGAAGAGAGTGTCGAACCCGAAGACCAGCGAGAAGACGCAGTAGGCGGCGATGGTGGAGATGGCGGCGGGAATGACGGCATCGGACTCGGACTCCGGCTCGGAGTAGAGGATCTCGGCAGCGAACAGGGCGCCGGCCAGCGGGGCCCGAAAGATGCTGCCGACGCCGGCGCCGACCCCGGCGGCCAGCAGGATCCGGCGGTCGCGCTCCGGCAGCTTCAATCGTCGCCCGAGGAACGAACCGAACCCGGCACCGATCTGGGCGATCGGCCCCTCGCGTCCGCCCGAGCCGCCGCTGCCGATGGTCAGGACGGACGCGATCACCTTGATGGCCGGGATGCGCGTGCGGATGATCCCGTGGTGCTGGTGAAAGGCCTCGATGGCCGAGTCTGTGCCGTGCCCCGCCGCCTCCGGGGCGTAGGTGTAGACGATCAGGCCGGAGAGCAGGCCACCGATGGCCGGGATGAGGACCAGCAACCAGGGCCGGAGCGGCACCGACAGCACCGAGAACAGCTCTCCCTCACCGGCCGGCGAGGTGGGAGTGAACCCGGCGAGTCCGGAGAGGAGGATGTGCACCGCCCACAGGCACAGCGCGTGAAACAGCACGGCGCCCAGCCCGGCGACGATGCCGACGAGGCCGCCGTAGATGAACCAGCGGCCCACCGCCTTGAGATTGAGACGTTCGGCCCCGGGTGGGGCGGGTGGGGTGCTCAAGTTCGGTCTTCCGGCGACAGGGACGTGTCGGATGCCGCAGGCGGGGTCGCAGACAGCGGCAGGTCGATGACGAACGTGGTCCCTCGTCCCGGCACCGACCGCACCGTGATGCGGCCGCCGTGGCTCTCGATGGCTCGCCGGGCGATCGGCAGGCCCAGTCCCGTGCCGGTCTCCCGGGTGGAGAAGTAAGGCTCGAACAACCGGTCGACGGTCTGCGGGTCCATGCCGAGCCCCGTGTCCGCCACCTCTATCTTCACCCCCCCGCCGGATGATTGTGCCCGGCGGACGGCGGTGACCGACAGCGTGCCGCCGTCGGGCATCGCCTGCAACCCATTCTCCACCATGTTGACCAGAGCCCTCTCCACCAGCCGCTCATCGAGTTCGAGGACCGGCAGGCCATCGGCAACGTTCACCTGCACGTCGGTGCCTCGTGGGGGAGAGTGCCGGTACGGTTCCATGATGCCGTTCACGAGTTTCGTCACGTCCACCGGCCGACGCACGAGTGCAGGAATGCGAGCATACAACGAAAAGTCGGACGCGATCTCCCGGAGGGTATCAACTTGCCGCAAGATCGTCTTGACGGTGGAGACCAGCGCCTCCCCCAGAGCCGGATCGTTCGCCTCGTGGAGTCGGAGGAGATGCTCTGCCGAGAGGCGGATGGGCGTCAGGGGGTTCTTGATCTCGTGGGCGATGCTGCGCGCCATCTCCGCCCAGGCGGCGAGCTGATGGGAGCGCACCGTCTGGGTGATGTCCTCGAGAATCAGCAGGCGTCCACCGGCGGGAACGGGCAGGGGCGCCACGATGGCCCGCAGGCGCTCCTCGCCGCCTTCATCGGGTGCCAGGGACACGTCGGACACCGTCGACGCGTCCCCGCCCGACATGTCGAGCAAGGTCGCCACTCCCCGTTCGTAGGGCGAGCCCGCGACAACCCTCCGGAACAGATCGCCGGCTGTGAGCGGCCGGGCAGTGTGAAGAATCCCGGTGGCGGCGGGGTTGGCCGTGGACACACGCCCCTCGCCATCGAGGGAGACGATCCCCGTCGGCGCGTGAAGAAGAATCTGCTCGAGGGTCCGGGTCCGTCGCCGCAGAACGGCCCGTTGCTCCCCCAGGGTCGTCGCCATGAAGTTGAACGATCGCGTCAGCCGGCCGACCTCGTCGGCCGACCGGTCGGCGACGCGGGTCCCCTCCTCGCCGCCGGCCAGTCCTTCCGTTGCCGCAGTCAGCGTCTTCAGGCGGGCGGACATGCCGCGGCCCACCGCGATCGCTGCGCCCACCACGAGCAGCGCCACGGCGATGGTGGCGAGATCCGTCAGCTCCCGGACACGACGCAGCCGCCGGTCGATGTCCGCCTGCTGGAGATCGAGAGACAGGGACAGGATGGCGGGCTCGACGGCGCCGAGGTCGACACGGCCGCTGATGATCGCCGCGGCCGGATCGAAGCGGGGGGCCGGCGAGAGCACGTTCTGGCCCTGCTCCAGGACGATGCGGCGGTAGACGTCCGCGTCCACGACCGGACTGATGAGGCCCGCAGCATAGAGCCCGCGTCGCGATGTGGCCGCCAGCCGGCCGTTGACGAACAGGTCGATCTCCTGGCGGATGACGCGGGAGATCCAGAACAGGGTCTCGTCGGTGGGGACGATGTCCGGGGTCTGGCTGCCGGCCGCCACCAGGGCATCGCGCACAACCCGCTCGGCCACGCCGAGAGACTGGATGCCCAGCTCGTTCAGGTTCTCCCGCCGCTGCGTCGCCAGCGAGCCGCGCAGCACGAGGGCCAGGATGAGCAGGGGAAGCAATGATGCCAGGAGGGTGGCGACGACCAGCTTGCCGGCGAACGAACCCCCGACCTGGCGCGCCAGCTCACGGGACCGCACGGTGAGGAACCGGATGCCTCGAGAACCCAGCAGGGCCAGGCCGATGGCCAGCCCGCCGACAGCCAGGAGAAACGGCACCAGCCGGAACAGGCCTCCAGCATGGTCGAGCACACTGTCGTGATGGAAGCCGAGGGCGAACAGCCGGTGGCCGTCACCGAAGTACAGCAGGCGGACCGGGTGATGGCCGCTGAGGGCGTGACGCCAGACGCCGAGCGACGGCACGCTCGCCGCGGAGAAGCCAGGTGGGACCGGCGGAGGGTCGGCGTGGGCGGACCAGAGGAGGCGGTTGTCGCGGTCGCGGACCAGGGCGAGGACCGGGCCGCCGAGCTGTTCGGTCACGCCCGGCCACTGCAAGCCGGGAACGGCGCGTGTCCAGGGGGAGTGGTCGGCCAGCAGGGCGGGCAGATTGTCCACCTCGTTCGACACGTAGAGAGCGACCGCGCCGACGATTTCCTGCCCCGCCCTGACCGGCCAGCGGCTGGTGAACACCGGGGCTTCCTGGCTGAGCGTCGAGAACACCACCGTCGCCACGTCCACGGCAACCAGGTTGTCGGCCGGGTGGTCATCGATGGCCACCGGTGGAGGCATCTCGATGCCGAAGGCGCCACGCAGGTGGCCGTCCGCGTCGTAGACCTCCAGAGAACTGCGGTAACCCTCCCGGGCCATCTCCGTGCCGGCCCAGAGCTGCCAGGCGAGGTCGTCCTCGTGGCCGCTGCGAAAAGCCCGGGTCAACCGCTCGGGCAGATCCCGTCCGGCCATGATCTGCCGGCGCGACAGCGTCAGGGCCTGGAGTCGGTCCGACTCGTGGGCGAGCAGCTCGGGGCGCAGGTTGTGCTCGATGAGCTCCTCCCTCGCCACGCCCCGGGCGAGCGTGGCGAGGGCGAAGAAGCCGACAGCGGCCCCGAGCAGCGCCACCGTCGCGGCGACCACCGGCCGCGAGCCCAGGCGGCTCACCTGGTGCGCCAGCCCGAGGCCGGGAGCCCAGAGAACGCAGAGCAGGCCGATCTGCACCGCCAGCCGGGGCAGCAGCACGTCGTCGCGTGCGGTGGCCAGCAGATTCATCTGACTGCCGACGGCAACGTGGAAGACCAGGTATCCCGCGCCGATGGTGATGATGCCGGCCGCCAGCAGGCCGGCGACGTGCCGCCAGGCGCCCTGCCGCGATCGGGAACGGCGATGCTCTGCCGCGACTCGCGCCATGGTGATGGCGGCGAGGGCCAGCAGGGTGGCGCCGGTCTCCACGGTGTCGAGGGGCGAGCGGAACAGCCCGAAGAGGATGCGCGAACCCTGGAGGGCGGCTCCGCCCAGGGTGTCCATCGACATGCCTCCCATGCCGAGTGTGACCGCCCGCGCCCCGGCCACGGCGAGAACCGGCACCAGCAGGCGACAGGTGCCGTCGGGTCGCCGGGCCAGCCGGGCCGCCGCGAAGAGGCCGGCGAGCATCACCAGCCCCATCAGGAGATGTCGCTGCCCGGACCCGCTCACGGGGGCGTGGATGCCACGGGAGGAAACCAGCACGGCGAGGCGCCGCCCGTCGGGATCGATCAGGTCGGTCGCCGGCGCTGGTGAGGTCTGACGACCGCTCGTGGCAGGAGGCGCATCGACCGGACGGGTGGCGAAGCGGATGCCGCCCTCGCCGTTCGCCGGAGACCACGCGGATTCGGGTCCGAACGAGCGTGCGGCGATGATGACGCGGCGTGTCTGCTCGATGCGGGAAAGAAACCAGGTCCGTCCCGCCCGCGTGAAGACGGCGAAGCGGGCGCCGCCGGCGAACTCGTCACCCCGAGATGGAACCATCGACCCTGCCCAGGCCAGGGGCGTGCCATCGAGAGACCAGATGGCCACGGACGGTTCACCTGGACCGCTGCGCCTCATCCGGTCGCGCAGCCGGCCGAGGGCGACGAACGCCGCGACTCCCGGTGTCTCGCCACCGCGGAGAGGCGCCACCGATGCCGCCGCGTTCTCGGTGTCCGCCATCAGGCCGGCGAGAATGGTCGTGAAACGGGCAGCAGCGGATGGTTCCGGCGCCGGGGCCGGACCGCAACCGACCAGACAGAGACCGACGAGCCCGAGTCCCACGACACAGCGGCGGCGGGACGGTGATATCAATCCGCTCGATTCTCCCGGACCTCACGCAGCCGCCACGTCCCGTCTTCCCGGGTCAGGACGAACCGGATCTCGATACGGCCCGGTTCCCCATCTGGACTCGTGAACTCGAGGACGCCGTGGGCCACGTGTCGATCCGGATCCCGGCGGGCATCGGGGTCGACCGGTGCAAGACGGAAGGCACGTACCGCGTGAGCATCGAGGGCGGCATCCATCAGGTATCCGCACTGGTCCGGGCTGATGTACCCGCCCCGGACGCCGAGAGACGGAATGGAGACGAAGACCCGACCGGCGGCCGGAAGCAGCGGGCGCAGCCGGGCGGCCTCTCCGCGGCGGAAGGCGTCCGCAATCTTCTCGCGCGCGATGGTGAGCGGGTCGTGCGCCCCGGCGACCGGCCCGGCGAGCAGCAGGGCACTGATCGCCACGAGTCCTGGCGCCGTGCTCCACCGCCGGGCTGTGGCGCGTGATGATTGATGCGTGTCGACCATGACCCCCGGCGTCGGTGCTGCTTCTCGCCGGGCGCGATCCCGGCGCGGAGCCGCGACACGAACCGGCTACCATATTATCCTTGCGAGGGTAAGATTCGCGCGTTGCAAAGTCAAGGATGAGAATGGGTTACGGTGGAAAAGGGGCGCGGCTCGCCAGGCCCATCAATCTGTCGGGGCGGCCCTGTGTGTGGCAGCACCCGGAAGGATCGATGCAGCTCGCGGCCCTCGTCGAGGAGGGGCCGGCCTCATCCGATGTCGGCGATCCCCTGGGCGCGGTCCGCGCCGTGGTCGCCGATCTGATCGGGAGCCACGATGACGAGGTGATCCTCACGTCCGGCGGGGCGGAGAGCAACAACGCGGCACTGAAGGGTCTGGCCGCCGCGGCTCTTCATCACGGTCGCGCCGGTCGGATCGTCCTCTCCGCCGTCGAGCATCCGACGGTTCGCCACCCCGCCCGGGGTCTGGCGCGCCTCGGCTTCGAGGTGGTCGAGGTGCCCGTGGATCGTTGCGCACGTGTGGACGAGGGGCGGTTCATCGAAGCGCTCGACGGCCCGGTGTCCCTCGCGGCGCTGCAATGGGCCAACGACGAGATCGGTGCGCTGCAACCCGTGATCTCCATCGCCCGTCACGCCGCCCACCGCGGCATTCCCTTGCATGTCGATGCCACCGCCGCGGCCGGATGGGTTCCGATCGACTGGCGAGCCGTGCCGGCCGCCACGATGTCCCTTGCCGGGGATCGGATGGGAGCGCCCCCGGGAGTGGGGGCCCTGGTGGTGCGCCGGGGAGCTGCCTGGTTGCCGCTCATCGAGGGAGGGATCGAGGAGGACGGGCGGCGTGCCGGTGGTCTTCATCCGGCGCTCGTCACGGCGCTGGGGCTCTCCGTCGAGGCGGCCCGGTCGCTGCTCGACGGGCGTGCGGCAACGGCGCGTCGCCGGCGTGACCACCTGGCGCGCGGATGCCAGGAACGGATCAGCGGCGTCACGGTGCAGACGCCCGCTGACCGGTCTCTGCCCGGCCACCTGCACCTGCGCGTCCACGGAGCCGAAGGCGAGGCTTTGCTGACGGACATGGCCTGCAACGGCGTGCTGGCCGCGTCCGGTTCCGCCTGTGTGGAAGGTGCGGGAGTCCCGTCCGCGGTCCTGCGTGCCTGTGGATTCTCTCCGCAGGAGGCGATGTCGTGCCTGCTGTTCCGGGTGAGCGCCCATCTGACCCCTGCGGAGGTGGAAATGGTCGTCGAGGTGCTGGCCCGCGCGACCCGCCGATTGCGGGAGATGTCGCCATGAGCGCATGGCCTCAGCCCGACTGCACGGTGTATGCGGTGGGGCTCCTGTGCCCGGTGCCGCTCGTCCGCACCGGTCGCGCCATCGCCACCCTGGAGTCGGGAGGCGTCCTGGAACTGATCGCCGATGATCGCGGCGTGCTGGTGGATATCCCGGACTGGTGCACAGGACACGGTCATGTCTATCTGGGACATCGCACCGAGAACCGGACCTACCACCTGTTCGTGAGAAAACGCTAGGATCGCGCGGATGCCCCCGACACCACAGGTCACGGCCATCGGGTTGATCTCCGGGGGTCTCGATTCCACACTCGCCGCCGGCATCCTGAAGGAACTGGGTGTGGCGGTCGTCGGTCTCAACTTCTCCACCGGTTTCTGTAAGGTCGATCACCGTCGCGCCATCAACGACCCGGACGAGCCACCCGAGCGACTGCGCAATCCGGCCCTGCGGGCTGGCGCCATCGTCGGCTTTCCGGTCGAGGTCATCGACGTGGCGGAGGCCTACCTCGAGGTGGTCAAGAATCCCCGGTATGGCTATGGCGCCAACGTCAATCCGTGCATCGATTGCCGCATCTTCATGCTCATCTGGGCCCGCGAGGTGATGGAGGAGCGTGGCGCAGACCTGGTCTTCACCGGCGAAGTCATCGGCCAGCGACCGATGTCGCAGTACCGGAAGGCCCTCGACCTGGTGGAGAAACGAGCGGGTCTGTCGGGCCGACTGCTGCGGCCCCTGTCGGCTCATCTTCTGGAGCCCACGGAGCCGGAGCGGGATGGTCGCGTCGACCGCGACCGGCTTCTCGCCATCCAGGGACGGAGCCGCAAGCCCCAGATCGATCTCGCCGAGCGGCTCGGTGTCTCGGAATACCCGCAGCCCGCCGGCGGCTGCTGCTTCCTGGCGGATCCGAACTTCGCCCGGCGCTTTCGCGACCTTGTCGACCACGACCAGCTCGATGGGCCGGACGACGCCACGCTGTTGAAGGTGGGGCGCCATTTTCGCGTCTCGGACGGGGTGAAGCTCGTCGCCGGCCGCAACGAAGGGGAGAATCGGTTTCTCCAGCGATACAGGGACGGACGATGGAGCTTTCAGTCGGCGGATGAGGCCAGCCCGGTCGGGATCTGCCTCGGCGAGCCCACCGGTGACGAGTGGCAGCTCATGGCCGCCATCGTGGCCCGTTACTCCCGCGATCGAACCCGTGCGGAGGTGGAGATCGTCGCCTCACGCGGCGAGGTCAGCCGGCGCGTGCATGTCGCCCCGGCCAGCGAGAAGGTCGTGCGCGACCTCCTGCTCTGAGACGCTGCCCTCGGCAGGCCGTCGCCGTGTTCCGGGTGGCCGTGTCGCCAGCGGGATCGCAGCCGGGCCAGGCCGGACCGAGATTCTTCCGGCTGGCCTTTGATCGGCGAGAATGACGTCATTGCGGGACCCTGTGCTACGATCCGCGCCTCGCGGCGGGCGCTTAACTCAGCGGGAGAGTGCTACCTTCACACGGTAGAAGTCGCAGGTTCAAATCCTGCAGCGCCCACCAGATCCCGCTTTCGGAAAAAGAAGGGGAGACCGAAGTCTCCCCTTGCAACGCACGGGCTGTGCCGGCAGGTTACCGCTTCTTACGCGTGGCCTTCCGGCGGGTCGAGGCCTTCTTCTTGCGCTTCGCGGCCTTCTTCTTGGTGGTCTTGCGCTTGGTCGCCTTGCGCTTGGTGGCCTTCTTCTTGGTGGTCTTGCGCTTGGCCGCCTTGCGCTTGGTGGCCTTCTTCTTGGTGGTCTTGCGCTTGGTGGTCTTGCGCTTGGTGGTCTTGCGCTTGGTCGCCTTGCGCTTGGTGGCCTTCTTCTTGGTGGTCTTGCGCTTCGCAGCCTTGCGCTTGGTCGTCTTCTTCTTCCTCATCATCAACCTTCCTCCTTTCCTGAACGCTCAAACGCGCCCACAGATTTGTATGAGGCCAAAGGTCAATCTAGGGTTGGTCCACGGGGTGTCAAGTCATTCGCCCGCGAGGTACGGGCAGTTCAACGTCAAGGATGGACGTCGAGCGCATGATGAGATGAGAGATGGGGACCATCGACGATGATGTGGAGTGAGAAGATCGCTAGGCAGGGAAGGCACGGACGAAAGAGTGCCGAACGAGGTCCGAGACCGGTCGTTCGTTTTCATCGGCCGCGAGTCTACAGAACGAAGATCACAAAGTCAACAACTGTCTGCGCAAGACACGCCTCATTCTCGAGTCGTGAGCGCGGTGCGATGGGCTCGCGGTGCGTGGTGATCGAGTTCGCGCGCCGTGTGCACGAGATGCGGCCGCATCGTCGGACGCTGTTCGTCCGCTGCACAGATGCCCTCGATGATTGGTGCCCAAGGCCGGACTCGAACCGGCACGGGGAGTACCCCACCACCCCCTCAAGATGGCGTGTCTACCAGTTCCACCACTTGGGCAGCACGATCGTCGAACTCACTGACCGTCCGTGTCCGGCGCCGCCGCGCCGTCCGCGCCCGGTTCGGCGTCGCTCGTGTCGGCGTCGCCCGGTACGCTCCCGTCGGGGCTGTCCGTCGCATCGGACGACGGCTGCAGCGCCGACGGATCGGCTCCCGCGTCCCCGGTAGCGGGTGTGGCGCCCGGGACCGGAGTGGGCTCCGGCACGGTCGACCCGGTCACCGGCGGGGCACTGGCCGCGGGCAAGCCGGTGCTCTCGAGGAGGGACGTATGGCCCCGGGCCGAGAAGATGGACAGGCTGAACGAAGTCAGCATGAAGATGACGGCGGAGGTGGTCGTCATCTTGGACAGGAACGTCGCGGCACCCCGGCTGCCGAACGCCGTCTGGCTGCCCCCGCCGCCGAATGCACCGGCCAGATCGGCACTCTTCCCCGTCTGGAGCAGTACGACCAGGATCAAGATCAGGCTGACGACGATGTGAAGTCCAACGAGCAGGTAATGCAGCACGGCGTCATGTCTCCGTTGGTGCGTTTCTGGCGGACCGAGCGGTTCAGGGCGACGATGGACGCTACCATCCGGGTGGATGAGGGATCAAGGTGCCTGGGTGCCGGCGGCCGCCAGAATGTCGAGAAACGAGGTGGCGGCGAGTGAGGCCGAGCCGACCAGGATGCCGTCGATCTCGGGTTCCGACAGGAGCGAGCCGGCATTATCCGGGGTGACGCTCCCCCCGTAGAGGACGCGGGCGCCTGCCCCGAGGTGTCGGCGAATGGCGGCGTGGATCTCCGCTGCCTGGGTGATGGTGGCGACTCTCCCGGTGCCGATGGCCCAGATCGGTTCGTAGGCGATGATGGTCGGCGTGCCGGGCGCGACCGCGTCGATCTGGGCCAGCACGACGTTGGTGGCCTGCCCCGCGTCGCGGGACGCCAGCGATTCTCCCACGCACAGGATCGGATCCAGGCCGGCCCGGCGGGCGGCCTGGTGCTTCCTCTTCACCGCCTCATCGTCGTCGCCGAAGCGCTCTCGACGCTCGGAATGGCCGACCAGCACGTGCGTCGCCCCGGTATCCGCCAGCATCGACCCCGATACCGCCCCGGTGAACGGGCCGGCCTCTTCCCAGTGCAGATCCTGTCCGGCGACACCCACCTGTGTGCCGCGCACCACGGCAGCGACCCGCTCGAGGTAGGGAAACGGCGGCGCCAGGAGGACCTCGACGGAGCGGTCCCCGACAGCAGGGGAGGCCACGATGGCGCGGGCCAGGTCTTCCGCGACTCGCCCGTCGAGATTCATCTTCCAGTTCGCCACCACCAGTGGGGCGGTCCGGTGAGTCATCGGCTTCACACCTGTTCCAGGGCGGCCAGCCCGGGCAGCGTCTGGCCGGAGAGAAAGGCGAGGGAGGCCCCGCCCCCGGTGGAGATGTGATCGAAGCCCTCTTCGACGCCGAGGTGGCGCAATGCCGCGGCCGAATCCCCACCACCCACCACCGAGTATCCCGGGCCGCTGCGGATCGCCTCGGCCACCGCCCGGGTGCCGCTTTCGAACCCCTCGTGCTCGAAGGCGCCGAGGGGGCCGTTCCACAGGATGGTCCCGGCACCGGACAGGATGCCGGCAAACCGCTCGACCGTTCGGGGGCCGATATCGCCTCCCAGCTCATCCGGCGCGATCTCGGCTCCGGAGGTGATGCCGCAGGAACCGGCTGTCAGGCTCGAGCGTGTCACATGGTCGACGGGCAGATCGATCCGGACGCCTTCCTCCTCGGCCCGGGTCAGAAGCTGCCCGGCCAGGCGGACCCGGGCCCGGTCGACAAGAGACCGGCCGACTGGCACCCCGCGGGCCACGAGGAAGGTGTAGGCCATGGCGCCGCCGATGAGCAGGTGATCCACACGGGGGATGAGATGCTCGATCAGATCGATCTTGCCGGCGATCTTCGCACCACCGAGCACGGCGACGTACGGGCGGTGATCCGGTTCGAGGACACGGGTCAGACAGCGGACCTCGCGCTCCATGAGCGCACCCGCCACCGCCGGCCGGACGAGGCGGGCGACGCCCTCGGTGGACGCATGGGCCCGGTGGGCCGTTCCGAAGGCGTCGTTGACGTAGGCATCGGCGAGGGCGGCGAGACGCGCGGCCAGCACGCCGTCGTTCTCGGTCTCGCCCGGTTCGAACCGCACGTTCTCGAGCAATGCCACCTCACCGGCGGGCAGGGCGGCGGCGCGGCTCTCGGCGCGCGGCCCGACACACGGCGAGATGAAGGTCACCCGGCGCTTCAGGTGGCTTGACAGCACATCGGCCACCGGGGAGAGCGAGAGCGCGGGGACCTCGGTGCCGCCGGGCCGTCCGAGGTGAGAAGCGCAGAGCACGCGGGCGCCGCGAGAGAGCAGGCTGATGAGCGTGGGAACGGCGGCGCGGACCCGGTGGTCATCCGCGACCTGACCGTCTCGCAAGGGAACGTTGAAATCAACTCGCACGAGGACACGCCGTCCGTCGAGGTGGACCAGGTCTTGAATCGTCTTCGTACGCATGTCGGGTGATGCCCCCCGAGCCGATCTTCAACCAACGGGGCGGACCTGTCAACGAGTGTCGGATCTTGTTGACCTGGCCTGGAAACGGAGGGTACTGTCTCGCCGGTGGGACCGATGAGAAGAAGAGCACGCGGCATGCAGGTGCCGGCAGTGGTCGTGAGCCTGATGGCTCTGGTGGCGTGCACGCCGGCGGCGACGGTCGAGTCGCCCCGGCCGGCAAGGCCGGTGGGGCAGGTCACCTTCCCGTCCGGGCGAGGTTTCTTCGTCGATCTGGCCATCACCCCGGCAGAACAGGCACGCGGCTACATGGGGCGGTCCGAGATCCGGGACGACGAGGGCATCCTCTTTCATGGAGACGGACCCCGGGTGCGCCGGTTCTGGATGAAGAACTGCCTGGTTCCCATCGACATGATCTGGCTGGATCAGGACTACCGGGTCCTGTTCATCGAGCATTCCGCGCCGCCGTGTCGGGAGGATCCCTGCCCGGGTTTCGGTCCGCTGTTCCCCACCACCCATGTTCTCGAGGTCAAGGGAGGCATCGCCGCCGCCGAGAAGCTCGCGGTCGGCGAGCGCCTCAGGGTGGTGACCGATCCCATCCCCCCGGCCGGGCCGGCGCCCGGGTCTCCTTATTAGGAGCCGGCGCCGCCCCCACGGCGATCCAGGCGAGATCCGCGTAACAGGCTGGCGGGTCATCACTTCCCCGCGAGAATGAAAATGTTGTCCTCTGATGAGGACGACTTCGTCGATCTTCCTCCCGGTCAAGCACCTACACGATTGTTACATTTTCCTCCCTTGACACCCCCCCGGGCCCCCCTATACTCAGAATCACTCGGACGAGGATTCATCGAGATGAGACCAAGACGCGCCAGGACACTCGTAGTCGTCAGCGCGGTCGCGGGGCTGGCCTTCCTCTTCGGAAGCGCCCGGCACGACCCGGCCGGGCCGGGGACTGCTCTCCTCGGCACCGACGTCAGCACGCCGGATCGGATCGCGTCCCTGAGGATGCGCGTCGCGGCCATCGAGCGAGAGAACGAGAACCTGAGAACGCAGTTGTGGGTCCGGACGTCGCTCGAGCGGGCGCCTCTCAACCTGGATCCCGACCAGATGGACCGCGTGATGGCCTCGCTGCTCGAGGCACATCATCGTTACTCCATCCCGACCGAGGTCCTCCTGGCGGTGATCAAGGCGGAGAGCGATTTCGATGTCGACGCCGTGTCAGCGGCCGGGGCGGTGGGGCTCATGCAGATCATGCCGGCGACCGGACGCGCGGTTGCAAAGGATCTGAACATTCCGTGGACGGGAAAGAAGATGCTGCGCGACCCCGTCATCAACATACAGCTCGGTTCGGAGTACCTGCACAGGATGTTCCGGCGATTCGGCCATGCGGACAACGCGCTGGCCGCGTACAACGCAGGACCGACCCGGGTGGAAGCGATGAACAACGCGGGCATTTTGCCGGGGAAGTACGCTGGCCGCGTCCGACAGAGCCTGAAGCAGTTCGATCGCTGACGAGATTGATTCGAAGTGCGCAAAGCGCACGGGGCTGCTAGGGGCCGGCTTTTGCCGGCCCTTTTTTTCGGGCGCGCCGGGTCTCGACGGGGCGGTCCCGGATAGCGCCACGGACTGGCCTGAGGCATCCACCATCTTCGCCGGCCGAGCTGTGGGAACCACCCGGATCGATCCCGGCGCGGACCTGCCAAATTCCAGAGAACCAACGACTTGGTCCCGGTCGTCCGGTGTGCGTCTTGCTTGACACTCGTTTTTCCGCTGTGCTAATCTCCCCGACCTTGCGCCGCAATCCTCGCGTTTGAGCAAGGGGGGAGAGAACGGACGTGGCGGAGTACCTGCCGGTCCTGCTTTTCATTCTTGCCGCCATCGGTTTCGGAGTCGTGAATCTCGCGCTGGCCTGGTTGGTGCGGCCGGCGAGATACGACCCCGTCAAGATGTCTCCGTACGAGTGCGGCATCGAGACGTTGCACGATCCCCGGGATCGATACTCCATCCAGTACTACGTCATCGCCGTCCTGTTCGTCGTGTTCGATGTGGAGACCGTGTTCCTGTTCCCGTGGGCGGTCCAGTACCGCGTCCTGGGTCTGTTCGGATTCGTGGAGATGACGGTGTTCATCCTGATCCTGGTGGCCGCTTACCTGTACGCGTGGAAGAAGGGAGCGCTGGAATGGGTCTGATCGAGGGCCGTCTTCACGCTGGCATCGTCACGACCACCGTGGATACCCTGTTCAACTGGGCCCGGAAGAATTCGCTGTGGCCGATGACCTTCGGACTGGCCTGCTGCGCCATCGAGATGATGGCGGCCGGGGCATCCCGGTTCGACTTCGACCGGATGGGTGTGGTGTTCCGGGCGACTCCGCGCCAGTCGGACGTCATGATCGTGGCCGGCACGGTCTGCGAGAAGATGGCGCCGGTCCTGAAACGCCTCTATGACCAGATGCCGGACCCGAAGTGGGTGATCTCCATGGGCATCTGTTCCACTGCCGGGGGACCGTTCCCCACCTACAGTGTCGTCCAGGGCGTCGATCATCTCGTACCGGTCGACGTCGCGGTCGCTGGCTGCCCGCCTCGTCCCGAGGCGCTCATGCACGGCGTCCTGCGCCTCCAGGACAAGATCAGCGAGATGACGATCGCTCGCCCTCCGCGCGCGTCCCTGAAGAGCGCCTGACGTGCCGGAAGACACACCGCCACCGACGAAGCCTGTGAAGAAGCCCGATCCGCTGGACCGGGAGGTCCCGTGCCGTGCCGTGGATCGCCTGCGCGCCGCCTTGCCCGGTCGCACCGGTGAGCCACACACCTTCGCCGGTGAGGTGACCGTGGCGGTCGAACCGGCCGACCTCGTCGACGTCTGCCGGTTCCTGAGGGACGACCCGGATTGCGCCTTCGACCTGTTCGCGGATCTCTCCGGGGCCGATTACCCGGAACGGGACAAGCGTTTCCAGTGCGCTTACCACCTGGCCTCCATCCCGCACACCGCGCGACTGAGGCTGACGCTGGCCAGCGCCGAGGGAGAGCATGTCCCGTCGGTGACGTCCATCTGGCCGGGCGCGGACTGGTTCGAGCGGGAGGTCTTCGACCTCTTCGGCATCGTGTTCGATGGCCACCCCGACCTGACCCGCATTCTGATGCCCGACGACTGGGTTGGCTACCCGCTGCGCAAGGACTACCCGCTGCCCGGGTTTCCGGAGCA
The DNA here is from genome assembly GCA_046757965.1 of Acidobacteriota bacterium. GTDB lineage: Bacteria > Acidobacteriota > Polarisedimenticolia > SMYD01 > SMYD01 > JBHHZI01. Next base: position 30,153 of record JBHHZI010000015.1, read on the forward strand.
GCACCTGCGCTACCGGGAGGCAGACGTCACCCGGCGGGCCTACGCCGATATTTCCTGGAAGGCGGCGGGCGAGAAGGCAGCCGCCATCGTCAAGAAATACAAGGGGCGGGAGCCCGTGATGGAGATCTCACCTCACGTTCCCGCACCGCCGCCTGCCGACACCGGAGACGGCGACTGACCGGCCGACCGGGCAGGGAGACGCGCAGGAGACCATGTTTCGTACGGAACAGATGGAGATCAACATGGGGCCGCAGCACCCCTCCACGCATGGAGTGCTGCGCCTGCGCCTGCGTCTGGACGGCGAGCGGGTCACCGCATCGCGGCCCGTGATCGGCTATCTGCATCGGGGTGTCGAGAAACTCGCTGAATCGCGGGAATACATCAAGATCACGCCGTACACCGACCGCACGGACTACGTCAACGCCATGAGTGGCAATCTGGCCTACCTGGGAGCGGTCGAGAAGCTGTGTGGCATCACGGTGCCGGAGAAGGCCCATTTCATCCGGGTGATCATGGTCGAGCTGAACCGGATCGCCTCACACCTGCTGTGGCTTGGTACCCACGCCCTCGACATCGGCGCGATGTCGATCTTCCTGTACACCTTCCGCGAGCGGGAATCGATCCTGGATCTGTTCGAGGCGTATTGCGGGGCCAGGTTGACCTACAACGCCTTCCGGATCAGCGGTGTGCCCTCGGATCTGCCCCCGGGATGGGCGGAAGAGTGCCGGGCTTTCCTGAAGCTCTTCCGGGAGCGCCACAAGGAATACGAGGCCATCCTCACGAAGAATCGTATCTGGCTGCAGCGGACGAAGGATGTGGGCTACATGGACGCCGCACGATGCGTGGCCCTGTCGGTGACCGGCCCGGTCCTCCGGGCGGCCGGTGTGGCACGGGACCTGCGCAAGGACGAGCCGTACGCGATCTATGACCAGATCGACTTCGAGGTTCCGGTGTCCGATGAATGTGACACGTACGCCCGGTACGTGGTGCGGATGGCGGAGATGCTGGAATCCTGCCGGATCGTGGAACAGTGTCTGGCCAGGATGCCCTCCGATGGACCGCTGATGAGTGTCAAGGGCCGCAAGATGCGCCCGCGCAAGGATGAGGAGATCTACCACGCCATCGAGGGTCCTCGGGGTGAGCAGGCGGTCTACCTGATCTCCGATGGCAGCGACCGCCCGTACCGTTGCAAGATGCGCAACGCCTCGTTTGCCAATCTCCAGGCGCTGTCCCCGATGATCGAGGGGCGGCTGGTGGCCGACGTGGTCACCATCATCGGCACTCTTGACATCGTCCTCGGCGATTCGGACAGGTAGAGGGCTCATGTTCACGGATCTCGCCGTCAACATCCTCATCATGGTCGTCAAGATCGGTGTCGTGCTGACACTGGTGGCGCTGTCGGTGCCGTTGATGATCCTGATGGAGCGCAAGATGATCGGGTTCATGCAGTCCCGGATCGGTCCGAAACGCGTGGGGCCGTCGGGCGCGCTGCAGACCATCGCGGACGGGCTGAAGCTCCTCCTCAAGGAGGACATCGTCCCGGATCGTGCGGATCCCGTGGTCTTCCGTCTGGCGCCGATCATCGTCCTGATGCCGGCTCTCGCGGCGTTCTCGGTCATTCCGTTCGCAGGGACCAGCCTGACGATCTTCGGGCGGACCATCACCCCGTGGATCGCGGACGTCAACATCGGCATTCTCTTCATCCTCTCCATCTCGTCGGTCGGCGTCTTCGGCATCGTCCTGGGCGGATGGGCGTCCAATTCGAAGTACCCGCTGCTCGGGGCGCTCCGGTCGGCGGCCCAGATGGTGTCCTACGAGGTGCCGCTCGGCCTGGCGCTGGTCGGTGCTCTCATGTGGGCCGGAACCGCGTCGATGGTCGGCATCGTCGAGGCACAGCGTGACGCAGGCATCTGGTTCTTCGTTCCGCAGATCGCCGGGATGGTGATCTACTTCATCGCCGGCGTGGCGGAGACCAACCGGGCGCCGTTCGATCTGGCGGAGGCGGAGACGGAACTGGTTTCGGGGTTTCACACCGAGTATTCCGGCATGCGATTCGGGATCTTCTTCATCGCCGAGTACGCGAACATGGTGGTGGTGTCGGCCATCGCCACGACGCTGTTCTTCGGGGGCTGGTTGCGGCCGTTCCCGGGAGTGGAGGCGCTGGCGTTTCTCGATTTCTTCAGTCTTGTCATTCCCGGCCCGGTGGGCCTGTTCCTCTCGGGTGTGTTCTGGTTCACCGCGAAGGTGTCCCTGTTCATCTTCATCTACTACTGGATCCGGGCGACCTTCCCGAGATATCGGTATGACCAGCTCATGAGCGTGGGATGGAAATGGCTCCTGCCCCTGTCGCTTGCCAATATTCTTGTCACCGGTCTGGTGATCATCTGGATGCAGTCATGACGCTCCCTGGCCGGAACACCCCGTTATCATGAGTGTTGCCGCGATCATCCGGAAGCTCACGCTGTGGGAGCTGCTGGTCGGCATGTGGGTGGTCATCCGGAATCAGTTTCGCAAGAAGGTCACGGTCTACTACCCGCAGGAACGCATCGCTCTCAGACCCCGCTTCCGGGGTGTGCCCCGTCTCCGGTATCACCCGGACACGGGCGAGGAACTGTGCATCGCCTGCCTGATGT
>JBHHZI010000016.1:0-32784 GCA_046757965.1 Acidobacteriota bacterium
GGCTTCTACTACCTGCTGGCTGCTGACACCGGGTGTGGGCCGGCCGCCCCCGGCACCGATTCGCGCGGCTGGTTCCGGCCGCCCGGACCCCGATGTGTCGAGGCGAGAATGGTCCGGACCCTTCGCCAGGGTGACGAGGCGTCATCGGACCCATGGAGTCTCGAAGCCCACGGCGGCCCCGGCACAGAGGTCGAGCTGTCGGTCGTCCTGGAGCGGACGACGGCACCGGGAGCCCTCTTCGCCGTGAGCTTCGACCTGGTCTTCGACCCGCAACAGATGTCTCCTGCCGGGCCGCCGGTGTCAGGCGACCGGTTCGTCGAGGCGGGCATTCCCGTCCGCGTGGATTTCGACGCCGACCATGCCGCCGAGGGGCGCGTGACCGACACGGTGGCACGCGTCGGTCCGTCGGGGTCCGACGAGGGTCTCGAGGGCGGCGTGATCCTGCGGACCACATGGAAGGTCCCGGGGGGCGACAGCGTCGGCCCGGTCTGGCTGTCGAACGTCCGCGCCATGGACGGCAACTATCAGGAACTGCCGGTCCCGTCGCCGCGGTCGTCCTACACCCTGGAGGTCTCGGCCCTGGAAGGCGACACGCTGCCGTGAGACGCCGGGAGGCCATCTCCGAGCGCGGACAACCACGAACCCGCCGCGGTTTCCGGGGACCTGGATGGTTCCTCGTCAGCCTCATCGCGGTGACCATCGCTTCGTGCGTCATGGAGGGTGGCCCCGCCGGGTCCGGAGAGAATCCCTCCGTGCTGGCGTTCGTCGCGTCCAGCCTGGGCGAACCGGTCGAGACCCTGGGCCGATCGTTCGAGGCGGAGACCGGAATTCACGTCGACGTCAGCGCCGCGTCCTCGGTGCTCCTCGCCCGTCAGATCGCCGCGGGAGCTCCTGCCGACCTGTTCATCGCCGCGGGGCCGGGGCCGGTGGAGGACCTGGTCCGGTCCGGTCACGCGGCCGCGAGCGGCCGCCGGGATGTGCTGGGCAACCGGCTGGTCGTCATCGTCGGAGCGGATGCGACCGTCGACCCGAGGTCCCCCGTTGATCTGGTGGGACTGGGAAAGAGGGTCGCCATCGGCGATCCGGAGACCGTGCCGGTCGGGAACTATGCCCGAGCCGCCCTGCGTGCCGCGGGCGTGTGGAACGATCTGGAGCCCGACCTGGCGAGGGCGGGGTCGGCGCGCGCCGTCCTCGCGTGGGTGGAGTCGGGTGCGGCGAGTGTGGGCGTGGTCTATGAAACGGATGCCCGCGCCGGCAGCGCGGTCGAGGTGGCGTTTGCCTTCGATCCGGCCAGCTACCCGCCGATCGTCTATCCGGCGGTGATTCCGTCCGGCGCGCCCCACCGGGATGCGGCACGCCGATTCCGTGCGTTTCTGTCGTCCCCCGCGGCAACGGCGATGTTTCGCGAGTCCGGTTTTCTGATTCTCTCCGGATCCTCCCCCGGTTCTCCCGAGGGATGACGGGCCCCGTGACGCAGGATGCGGCCATCATTCTGCTGACCTTGAAGGTGGCCGGAACCGCCGTGGCTCTGGCGCTGCCCCCGGGCCTGCTCCTGTCGGCGTGGCTGGCTCGACGTCGGTTTGCCGGCCGCGCGGCGATCGAGACCTGCCTGAGCCTTCCTCTCGTGTTGCCGCCGGTGGCCACAGGACTCGTGCTGCTCATGGTGCTGTCTCCATCCGCCACCGTGGGGCGGTTCCTCGAGAGCGCGTTCGGGCTTCGCCTGGTATTCTCGTGGCCAGGGGCGGCTCTCGCCGCCGCCGTGGTGTCGTTCCCTCTCATGTTGCGGTCGCTCCTGCAGGGATTCGAGTCGATCGATCCCCGTTACGCGGACGTGGCCCGGACTCTCGGGGCCTCCCGCCTGTCAATCTTGTGGCGCATTCACCTGCCGCTCATCCGTCCGGCCATCGTGGCCGGCTGTCTCCTCACCCTGGCCCGTTCGCTCGGGGAATTCGGTGCCACGATCATCCTCGCAGGCTCGATTCCCGGCCGGACGCGAACGGTGGCCCTCGAACTGTTCCAGCGCATCGAGGTGGGCGATACCGTCGGGGCCCTGCGCATGGCGCTGCTGGCGGTGGTGATGGCCTTCGCGCTGCTCTCTCTCGGTCGCATGGCCGAACGACGTCTCCTGTCGGGTTCCGGCCGGTGATCCACGCCTCGCTGCAATACCGTGTGGGCTCGCTCGACCTGGACGTGCAGTTCACGCTGCCGCCCGGGGTGACCGCGCTGTGTGGGCCGTCCGGAAGTGGAAAGACGACCATTCTCCGGCTGCTGCTTGGCCTGTCCCGTCCGGACGGCGGGGAGGTTCGCTGGCACGACCAGGTCGTGGAACATGTCGGTCGAGGGATCCGCGGGTCCCCCCGGCGGCGCCGCTTCGGTGCCCTGTTCCAGGATGGCCTGCTGTTTCCCCACCTGACCGTCGAGGAGAACGTCTCCTTCGGCGTCCGACGGAACCGGTCCGCACCGGGGACGGTGCCCATCGACCACTGGATCACTCTTCTCGGTCTGCGGCCGCTCCTGCACCGGCGTCCGGCCGGGCTGTCAGGTGGTGAGGCCCGGCGAGTCGCACTCGCCAGGGCTCTCGCACCGGGTCCGCGGGCGCTGTTTCTCGACGAGCCCCTGGTCGGGCTCGACCGGCAGCTCAAGCGCGATGTTCTGCTCGGCCTGCGTCGCCTGTGCCGTGAGATCGAGATGCCTGTCCTCTTCGTCAGCCACGAGGTCGCCGAGGTCCTGGCCCTGGCGGAACGGGTGATCCGTCTCGGCGCCGGAAAGATTCTCTGGCAGGGAGAGCCGGCGCGCCTCCTCCAGGAGCCGGATGGCCTGGGAACCGACGAACCGATCAACTTCGTGGACGCCCGGGTGGAGGCCACGCGCCGGGATGGTCTGGTCGATCTCCGGTGGGGTGAGCACCGCATCCGCACGTTGCTGTCCGGCGTGCTGCGGGGCGAGGCCGTCACCGTCTCGGTCCGACCGAGCGATCTGCTCATCGCCGTCGACGATCCGGGCCGGGTGAGCGCGCAGAACCGGCTTCTGATGACGATCCAGGCGCTGATCCCCGCCGGCCCGCGAGTCTGGGTCCGGTTCGAGGCGCCGGAGCCGTTCCTGGGCGTGGTGACCACCCACGCGTGCCGGGAACTGCGGCTGGCGGTCGGTCAGCCGGTGACCGTGCTGGTCAAGACCCTGCGCGTCATGTCGTGATCGGATCTCGCCGGCCAGCGGGCCGGGCCCGTCCTGCGGACGGATCGTCCGGAACGATCGAACGGTTCCGTTCGGATTCGTTGACGGAGCTGCCGGGTCGGGGTATATACGACGGTCGTCGAGGTCGACCCATCGGAGTCTCGACACCGCACCTCGACCTGAAGCTCGACACAGGGGGGGTCACTGGACCCTCGGTCCGCGTATCCGGCAGACCATGGCGCCGGATGCGCGGGCCACATTGATTCTGCGGGGTGAGCCCACCCGGGGAGCGCCGGGCACGTGTTAGGATGCACGCCCGGAACCTGTGCCGATGAACCGATCGCGCCGTATATTCGGCATCCCCACCGGTCAGATGCTCGCCTGGGTCGGCGCCGCCGCGCTGGTTCGGGTCGGTGCCTGGTGGTGGGCGGGATCGGACCTGCCCTGCTCCTTCGACGGCTGCTCGTATCTCGACCTGGCCCACCAGATGGCGGCTGGTGTCGATCTGGGCCCGGAGCAGGGATTCCTGTGGCCCCCGGGTTTCCCGGCCTTCCTGGCGCTGCTGGCCCCGCCAGCCGGGTCGACGGCAGGGCTGGCGCGGCTCGTCCAGGCATGCCTCGGTGCGTTGCTGGTCGTGCCCACCGCCGCCTTTGCCGCCCTGCTCACCCGAGCGGATGCCGTCTCCCCGGGGCAACCAACCAACGCGGGCGCGCTGGCGCCGGCCGGTCAGGCGCCGGTGGTGCACCTGGCCCTCGCCTTCACGGCGTTCGATCCGACCCTGGTCGCGTTCTCGCACCTGCTCTGGCCGGAGACCATCTTCCTCGTCCTGCTCACCACGTCGATCACCTGCATCATCGCCTGTGAACGGCTGCACGGCTGGCTCGTGGCCGGTGCGACGCTCGGCGGTGCGGCCCTGTTCAAGGCCATCGGGTTCTGGCTCGCGCTGCCGGTTCTGGCGGTCAGGATGCTGGACCGTGCTCGGCCGGGCGGCTGGCGCGTCCCCGCGCTGGTGCTCGGCGCAGCGCTCCTCGTCATCAGCCCGTGGACGATCCGGAATGCCATCCGGTACGGCCGGTTCGTCTTCATCGACGTGACCCTCGGGACCAATCTCTACCTGGGCAACTCGGATGCCGCGCCGGTGACGTGGGACTGGGGCACGCCGCAACGATCCCGTGCGCGCGCCTCGAGGGGGCGATGCCAGGAAGGAGATTTCATCGACCGGAACCGCTGTGAGGTCCGGCGCGCCGTCGGCTGGATCGCAGACCACCCTCGAGCGTTCGCGTCACGGGCGGTGACGAAGTGGGCGGATCTGCTCAATCCCACCTCGTTTCTCGTCCGCCAGGTCCGGGCGGGCCGGTACCGGGGGATGCCCATGGCCCGGGTGTCGCGAGGGGCAGCGGCACTGGCCACCATGGCTGCCGCGGTTCCCTGGATGGCCCTGGTTGTCCTGGCGATCGTCGGTCTGTGGGTGCCGTCCGCGCCGGTCCCACGCCGGGCGGTGGTGGCGATGATTCTTTCGCTGCTGCTGATTCACGCCCTCACCTTCGGCATGAGCCGTTTCCGTCTGCCCATGGTGCCGTTTCTGGCGGGATACGCCGGTCTGGCCCTCTGGCGGATGCGCGACGGGAGATGGTGGCCCCGGCAGCCGAATGACCGGGCGTCGCTCCTGGTCCTGTTGCTGACCGTGGGCTATCTGTGGGGCCTGCGACTTTCGCCACTTCTCGATCTGAACCCGTTCACCGGACTACAGTGAGGGCCCATGACTTACTGGGCAGATGACATCGCGGCGGGGCTGGAACCGTCTGCCGGAGGCGAGGTGCTGGCCACCGGGATCTCTCCGTCCGGAGAGATCCATGTCGGGAATCTGCGGGAGGTCCTGACCGGCGATGCGATCCACCGGGTGTTGAAGGAACGGGGGCGGAAAAGCAAGCTGCTCTTCATCGCGGACGATCTCGATCCGCTCCGGCGTGTCTATCCATTTCTTCCGGCCGACACCTTCGCCGGGAGGGTCGGCTGTTCGCTGTCTCACATTCCCTGCCCGTGCACGCGGCATGGCTCGTATGCGGAGCATTTTCTGGAGCCGTTTCTGGCCTCCATGACGGAACTCGAGGTCGATATCGAGCTGGTCCGGTCTCATGACCTCTACGCCTCGGGACGCATGGATGACGTCATCGCCACGGCACTGGAGCATACCGCGGACATTGCATCGATCCTGAAGGATCTCACCGGCAAGGAGGTGGGACCGGACTGGTCGGTCTTTGATGCCCGATGCACGGCATGCCACCGTCTCACCGCGACCACGGTGACCGGTGTGGATTCCGGCGCGTGCACGGTGGCGTTCTCCTGCGCCTGCGGAACGACCGGCACCGTGCCGTTCGCCGGCGGGGGCAAGCTGACCTGGCGGGTCGACTGGCCGGCACGCTGGAAGGTTCTCGGCGTGACGCTCGAGCCATTTGGCAAGGACCATGCGAGCCGGGGTGGGTCGTATGACACCGGTGTGAGAATCGCGCGGGAGATCTTCGGCATCATCCCGCCCCGGGGAGTGCCCTACGAATGGATCTCCTTGAAGGGCAAGGGCGACATGTCCTCATCGCGGGGGAATACCGTCTCCATCCACCGCATGCTCGAGATCGTGCCCGCCGACCTGCTGCGCTACGTCGTCCTGCGGACCGACCCTCCCCGGGCGATTCGCTTCGATCCCGGCCTGCCCCTGCTGCAGACCTTCGAGGAGTTCGAGAATGCCGAGAATCGCAATCACAATCGCCGCGCCGCCGAGCTCTCCCGCGTGGCCGCGTGCGGACGTCCCGGGGTCTCGTTCCGGCATCTGGTCACCATCGCGCAGGTTGCCGGGTTCGACCTCGAGAGAACCCGCGAGATCCTGGCCCGCGGTGGCCGGACGATCGAGGACGAGGCGGCTCTGGCTCGCCGGCTCGAACACGTTCGCAACTGGCTGAAATCGTTCGCCCCGCCTGACGTGCGGTTCTCCCTCTCACCGACCCTGCCGGAGGATACGGCCGGGCTGACCGGCGATCAGCGGGCCTTCCTGGCCCGGCTCGCCGAGCAGATCCCCGACCAGGCCACCGGTGATGACCTGCACGCGCTGATCTATGAGCTCATCGAGAAGCGGCCGGACCTGCAACCAGCAGCCGCGTTCGCCGCGATCTATCTGGCGTTCATCGGGAGGTCTCGCGGTCCGCGAGCTGGACATTTCCTCGCCGCCTTGCCGGTGTCGTTCGTGCGTGAGCGACTGCGAGCCGCCTCGGCGGTTCCGGGTCAGTCGGCGCAGTCCACATAGCCGAGGGTGCAGAAGATGTCGCGTGTTGCGGTGTCGGTGTCGGGATCGGCGGTCGTGTTTCTCCGGGTCGGCATGGCGAGAAAGCCGGCCAGCCGCTCCTCGAACGCCCTGGCCCGCGCCCTCTGTTGCCCGTAGACGTCGGTTCGCTCGGCCGGGTCGGTCTCGAGGTCATAGAACTCACGGTAGTCGTGCTGGCGCCCGGGGAACACCACCAGCTTCCCCTCCGGGGATCGGACGGCCTTCAAGGACTCTCCCGGTCTCAGATCATACGGCCGATCTCCCCAGCGCACGGGAACGAGGCGTGTCTCCGTCAGGGCATAGGCGTGTGCCGATGGTCCGCTGACACCGATGAGAGGCAGCAGGTTCTTGCCCTGGGTGGGCACCGGATAGCGTAGCCCCGCCGCGGCGGCCAACGTCGGAGCGATATCGATGCTCTCCACCTGCCCCGGGAACGTCTCGCCGGCATGGTGACCGCCTGGCAGTCGCAGGATCATCGGCACGTGGATCTCCTCATCGCCGATGCCGCCGCCGTGATCGAGCAGGTGAAAACGTTCATCCAGAGCCTCGCCGTGGTCCGATGTCAGGAGAACCACGGTGCTGTCGTCCAGGCCCAGCGCGGTCAGCGCCGCCAGGAGTCGCCCGACCTGGATGTCGGCGAAGGCGATCTCGGCGTCATAGCGGGCCTTGTAACGTCGTAGATCGGTCCAGACCTCGTCAGCCGGTGCTCCGGTCGGCAGGCGCTGGTATCGCGGAATGCGCTGCACGGGGACCGTCTCGGACGGGCCGCTGGGCGGAAATCTCGCGGCGAGGTCGGGCGGGGGGTTGTACGGCCCATGAGGGTCGAAGAGGTGAACGAAGAGGAAGAACCGGTCGCCGGCGTTTGCGGTCAGCCACCTGATGGCGCGGTCCGCCGTCAGATCGCCGCGCCGCTCCTTGCCGGTGAAATCGTCGTCGTATGTCTCGAAACCCCTTGCCAGCCCGCAGATCTTGTTCTTCAGCGTGTATCCGGACACGAAGGCCGCGGTCCGGGCCCGCCCGCGCGCGAACATCTCCTGCAGGAGCGGAACGTCCGGGCTGAGCAGATAGAAATTGTCCCAGTTGCCGTGGAAGCGGGGATAGTCGCCGGTGAGCATCGACGTGTGCGACGGATTGGTGTTGGTATTCTGGCAGATGGCCTCGCTGAAGGTCACGCCTCCGCGCGCCAGACGGTCGATGTTCGGCGTGGTGGGACGCGGGTAGCCGTACGCGCCCACGTGATCGGCCCGCAGGGTGTCGACGCTGATCAGCACGACGTTGAACCGGGGTGGTGCAAGCCGGTTGCGCCCCGAGAAGATGAACACACTCAGCAGCAGGGCGAGGGGTGCCGCGACGAGAACGGCCCGTCGCCAGCGGGGCGCCCGCGGCCGAGGGCCGTCGAGACGGGCAGGTGTCCCGGGCGGCGGCGAGGTGGCTGTCCGTGCCGGAGGGTGGGAGCGGGTCTTCCTCGTGCGGTGTTTGCGAGCCATCGTCCTGATGAAGGAAGGGGGTCACACAGGAACGCGCCGGCGCCTTCTCACCGCCGGCGCGATGCCGAGGCCGAGCATTGTAGCAAGCGCGGCCAGGCTGATGGCACGCCCGACCACCCGGTCGGGGGTCGCCTCCAGGTTCAGATGCAGGTCGTGCGAGCCGGCCGGGATGCGGACGGTGATGGTGTGTGTGGTCTCGTCGGGCACGATGGGAGCCGGGGAGCCGTCCAGCCGCGCGCGCCAGCCAGGAAAGTCGAACGTCCTCACGTGCACGGTGCGCCCTGCCGGGATGTCCAGGTGCAACTGCCGGGTGTGAGTCGTCCACCGGACGATCTCCACCTGTCCGGGGCCGTCGAGGGTCGCCGCCGGCAGGTCGCTCGGCAGTCGAGCCATGTTTCGCCAGCCCGCGACACCCTGCGGGATGTACTCGTACATGACGCGGGTGAGGTAGACCGGTTTCTGCGCCACACTCTCCGTGAACACGAAGAAGCGATTCAGGACGGCGTGGCCGGACAGCGCCAGGGTGGCGAGGGTCACCACCGAGAGGGCGACTCCGGCCGGCCGCGGGCGCCCGAAGACGAACCGGCCGCCGGACCGGCCGGCCGGTTGCCGGGAGCGAGCCACCGTTGCGGCGGCCTGTCCTCCGGCGGGAGTCCGGACCCACGCCGCCAGGGCGTGGCAGAGCAGAAAACAGGTCGCCAGCCCCTGGAAGGCCCCGAAGCGCCAGGGAAACTGCACCGTGCCCAGCTCGGGCGTCAGCACCCAGATCGGCGTGGAGAGGGGGATCTGCAGGAAGAAGGTCCAGAGCGCCAGACCGCCGACGAGCAGCCCTTCCAGCCGCAGGTCGTCATCGCGTGGTGAGGCCCCGGCCTCGATCTCTCGCCGGGGTCCCCGGTTCACGACGAGCATCCAGGCCGCGATGGCACCGAGCAAGAGCTGGCAGGTCGCTGCGCGGTTGACCCAGGGCTTGATCGGCGCCGGCTTGAACCCGTGCGCCACCTCGTCGCGGTAGACGAAGTTCCGGCGCCAGTTCCCGTACGGCGCATCGACCACCCACTCGAGATGCACGTCGGAGCGATGAGCCAGCAGCGGCACGATGTAGACCCCCACCGAGGCGAGCCCGAGGCTGCCCGCGAGCACCACCGGGATCAGCCGGTGCCATCGCCGGGTGATGGCGAGCCGGCCCATGACGTAGGGCGCCAGGACGAACAGCACCAGGAATCCGCTCACCAGGTGGGTGGCCACCAGCGCGCCGTAGCTCAGCGCCAGCCCGAACCAGGCCCGTCGGTCCGGCCGGCGCAGGAGGCGATTCGTGAACAGGAACAGCAGGGGGTACCAGGCGTAGGCGAGATAGGAGGCGAAGGCGAAGCGGTCGTACAGGTCCAGCGTGTGAAACGGGGCCAGGATGTAGAGGCCGGCCCCCGCGAGGGCGATCCCCCGCGGGACGTACTCCCTGATCGCCACGAAGAACGTCATGGTGGCCAGCAGGGCGCCCAGGGCCAGCACCATGCGCATGGCGCCGACCACGTCGGGCGTCACCAGGGCGGCGGCTGCCACGGCGTAATACGGCAGTGGCGGGTAGAAGAAGAAGGTGGGGCCTCCCAGACGACGATTGGACGTGTCGAACCAGCGTGGATAGATGACGCCCTCGTGCAGGGCGGCGATGAAGTTGTGGGCGGACTGGGAGGCGAAGACCAGGTCGGATCCGAACGGCAAGCCGGGACCGATCACGAGCGAGCGGCCGGCGGGATCGAACGGCGCCACATACGGCAGACTGTTCAGATCGAGTGACTCCGGTGCGTGGCACCAGTTCACCCAGAGGGGCAGCACGCCGAGGAGCCCGAGGCCAGCCAGGGCAGTCCAGGTGGCGGCACGGGACGAGGTCACTTCCGGCGCTCCTGCGCGGTCCAGCGCTGGAGGAACTCCCGTTCCGTCTGGCCGAACACCCGGGGCGTGTACACCGCACCGGCCGTCGTCGCGTCGCGGAGGCGGCGCAGGTTGCCGTCGACGCGGCGCAGCAGGTCCCTCCCGCCGGCGCCGGCGGCCAGAGCCGGCGACAGGTCATCGGTCTCTCCGGGGTCCGCCAGGCGGTCGTAGATCTCGAGCCGCGACGTGGCGAGACGCAGGATCGCTGTGAACCGGTCGTCGCGGGCGGCGAGCTTCGGGCCGACATCGGCCCCGGGTGTGAGGGCCCGGTACGGCTTGAATCGAGCCTCGGTGAACGCCTCGGGCGGTTCGGCCGGCACGGCGCCGGTCAGCCGCGGCCGCAGCGAGCGGCCCGGCGCGTCAGAAGCCGGCGCGACGCCCAGCAGGTCGAGGACCGTGGGCATGATATCGACGGTGCGGGCCACACCGTCGATGCCTTCGGGTCGGGAGGCAACACCCGGGCCGTTCAGGATGAACGGGACATGTGTCGACGGCTGATAGATCTCGTTCCCGTGGTCGAAGAAATAACCGTGCTCGGTCAGGCTTTCCCCATGATCCGCCGTGATGACGACCAGTGTGCGGGGGCGGTCGCCGGTATCATCGAGCTTCGCAAGCAAGCGCCTGACCTGATCATCGACGCGCCGGATCTCGCCATCGTAGCGGCGGAGGTAGGCCGCCGCGTCGGTCTCGGAGTCTCTTCTCTGGTAGGCGGGGATGTCCGCCAGTGGGATGTCCGGACCGGCAGGGGCCGGCCCGAAGAGGGTGTCATACGGTGGGCCGGGGTCGTAGTCGCCGTGCGGATCGTAGAAGTGGACCCAGGCGAAGAACGGAGTGGACCTCCTCTGACCCAGCCACTTCAGCGCGGCCGCGGCGGTCTTGGCCGCGACCCGCTGCACTCCGGGGACACGGCCACGAGCGTCCGGCAGCGCGTCGTCGTAGACGGTGAATCCACGCGCCAGCCCTGACAGGCGGCGCGTCAGGGGAAAGCCGGACACGAACGCCGCAGTCGCGTAGCCTTCCTGCCGGAGGCGGGTCGCGAGAGTCTCCACATCGGGCCCCAGAGGTTGCCCGTTGCCGTGCATGCCGAGCTGGCCGGGCCAGCGCCCGGTGAGAAGCGTCGCACAGGCCGGTGCGGTCTCGGGAAGAGGTGCGACCATGCCGGTGAATCGCGCTCCGCTCGCGGCCAGAGCGTCGAGGGTGGGGGTGGTCGGCCAGCCATAGCCGTAGCTGGAGACATGGTCCGCCCGCAGCGTATCGATGGTGATGAACAGAATGGACGGACGCGAGTTCCCGGCACAGCCTGGAACGAGACACGCCAGAAAAACGAGGACAGCGCCCCGCAGGTGACGGACGGCGGCGTGACGTGTCATGGCTCTTTCCTCGATGGGAGGGCTTCAGCCTCGCGTCTCAGGTCGGCCATCGCCGGGCGCAGATGCAGCGCGCGGGCATAGTACTCCCTGGCCTCGCCATCGTGGCCGAGCCGGTGGGCGAGCCGGGCCCCGGCGACGAGTGCCACCATGTTGCGCCGGTCGCGGGCCAGGATGGCGCGGAGCATGTCCATGGCCTCCCGGGCCCGGCCGGTCGCGGTCAGGAAGTCAACCCGGATGATCTGCGGCGGGATGGCGCCGGGAGCCGCCTCGACGGCCCGGGCCGACTCTCGTCCCCACGCCGCCAGATCGGTGGTGGGGAGACGGGCAACGATCCCTGGCGTGTACCGCGTCGGGTCAACCCGACGATACCCATCCGCCTCGATGATCGCCGCGTGCTCCGGGGTGTCCTTCAGGTACAGCAATGACGCCGAGTCGAAATACACCAGGACCCACTCCGGATGGTCCTGGAGATAGGTGATGAGACCCTTGTCGCGCGCCGGTGACGGGTAGAAGGCATAGTCGACCAGCACGTAGTCGAGATCGTAGCGTGAGAACACACTCCGGGTCACCTCGGGGCTGTCGAGCGCCTTGAGGTATGTTGAATAAATCTCCGGCCCATACACGTCATTTCGACTGTCCATGAACACACGGGTGTCCGGGTAGAGTTCATGAATCAGGTAGGCGCCGTAGGCGTACTTGTTGAACACGTGGCCGGTGATCCCGCGGCGGCGGATGTAGGTCACGGCCCCGACGGGGATCTGCGGGCCGACCCCAAGGCCCGGGCGCTTGGTGACCCGTGCGGTGTAGGGCCAGCCCGCCGTGAGAGTGAGGCCGAGAAGAAGCGCCAGACCGACCGCAAGCCCGGCCGCAACGGAGGGGAGTGGCATTTCCGTTTTTCTCTGCCTCGTGGCCGCCGTGTCGTCGACCGGCCCGTCATCAGAGGGCATCACTCCGGTATCGGGCGACGCATCGTCCCCGGGAGAGGGGAGAGAGTCGGGTGAGGTGTGCATCGCCTGCCAGGTGCGGGAGAGTCCGGCGGCGCCGAACGGCATGGTGAGAAGGGCGAAGTTGACGATGTTGCGATTCTGCTTGACCGCCATGTAGAGGAAGAAGACGGTCACCAGGAATTCCCAGGGGTGCCATCGACGCCGCCGGAGGGCGGACAGGAGGGCGGATCCCAGGACGATCCCGATGCAGGCGACGGCGGCGGGGCCGAGCATCCAGAGGTCCTTGAACAGGCCGCCTGGCATGCTGAGGTGCGACCCGCCGGAGAGACGGGAAAGAAGCGACCGTGCGGACGGTCCGACGACCCGCTCGACATCGGAGAAGAGGAACATCAGAGACACGGCAAGAATCGGCAGGGCCGCCCGGGCTGGCCGTCGCCAGCTCAGCGCCGCGACGATGGCCAGGCTGACCCACAGGAGGGTGAACAGATCGTCGCCCCATGGGACCACGGCACGCAGCGGCGCGGCGAACGCGTCGATCGTCGCGAACGCGCCGGTTCGGCCCGTCCAGGAGAACAGCAGCTCGGCCGGTGACCACAGCCACGTCGACGCAGCCAGCCCACCGGGATGGAGCGGGCCTGGAAGTGTCGAGCGAACGATGAGCATCCAGCCGAGGCCCACCACGCTCCCGACACGCCACAGACCGTGGCGGTGCAGGACGGCGCGCGCATCGATACAACCCACGGCCAGCAGACCGAGCCAGAGAGTGAAGGCGAGGAACATCGAGGACTGGGTCATGGTGGCCGACGTGAAGGTGGGCTGCCACTCGAAGATCGTGTCGGTGAAGATGGTGCCGGCGAGCTTGAACGGGAAGGTGTAGATCTCGTGGCCGTTGGGGTTGAGCAGGCCCACCAGGAGCATCGCTCCACCGGCGAGGCTCCCCGACACGAGTGCCGGTGTTGCCAGCAGCGTGAGCCGACGCCGGCCTGACGCCATCGGGACAGGCGGACGGGCGGCGGAGGATATCCTTCCAGACCCGTCACGGGAGTCCGGCCGCCGGTCGCCGCCGACCGACCACCGACCGAGCCATTCACCGATCAAGAACAGTCCTGTCAGGGCGACACCCGTGAGGAAATAACCGTGGAGCTGGACCCAGAGCCACTGGACCGGTACGAGGAGCCACAGGCGGCTTGCCCGGATGAGGGCCAGCGGGTGACGTGAAGACGACAACGGGCTGGCCGTGCCCGAGGCCAGGCGTTCGTGTTCGATCGAGAACACCCAGAGGTAGAGGGCGGTCAGTGCGTAGGAGAACATCTCCGGCCGCTCGAGAAACCTCGAGTTGACCACGGCCAGGGTGATGGTCGTGCAGCCGACGATGCTGATCCACCCGGCCCCACGTCGTCTGGCCAGGCCGGCGACCCCGGCAAGAGCCAGTCCGCCCAGCAATGTCTTGAACAGGATCAGGCCCGTAACGCCGGCTGCCCGGTGGATCAGGGCGAAGATCACGCCGGCCAGCCACTCGTGAGCGTAGAAGCGTCGCCCGGCGGCTGAGAACGAGTACGGGTCGGTCAAGGGGACCTTCCCGTGCGTCAGGATCCAGTCGCCGTTGGCCATGTGGAGCCAGATGTCGTTGTTCGTCAGCGGTGTGATGCTGACCGCGAGAAACAACCCGGCCAGGCAACAGCCGGCCGCTCCCAGGGCGACGGCCTGCCGCCGGCGCGTCGCCCGGAAGCGATGCGCTCCGGACGCGGTGTCCGGGGCCGGCGAGGGGCATTGAACGGTGGGCGGCATCTCTGACAAACCTGGTCGGTCCGGTCTCAGCAGTCCAGTCCGGCAAGCAGACGTCGCGCCGGCTCGTAGCGGGGGTCGGCATCGAGAGCGTCCTGCAGGGCCCGCCGCGCCGCCGGGCAGTCGCCGGCCTGTTTCTCGAGGAAGCCGAGGAGGCCAAGTCGCGCCGCCTCGAACGATGGCCCGACCCCCCAGGTGGCAATCGCCGTCGAGTCGAGCCGCGCGATCTGTTCGAGCACGTCGATGGCTCCGGCCCGGTGCCCCGCCTGGGCCTCGGCCTGGGCGAGGATCCAGCGGGGCAGGACCGCGCCGGGGTGTCTGGTGATCGCCCGTCGTGCCTCGTCGATCGCCACCGGGAGTTGCACCGGTGGAAAGGTCGCGGGGAGCAGGACCGGGTGAATGACCCGGTAGGCGTCCCGGGCGATGAGGTCCGCATGCTCCGGGGACCTGGCGACGTAGACCGCGCTCACATCGTCGAAGTCGACCAGCGCGAATCTCCCCGACTGGAGCAGGGCCCGGTGCGGCAGGTCGGGATTGTGCCCGATATCTCCAGACGGATCGACTCCCGCGCCGGCGGGATCCTCGCGGTGAAACGGGCCCTGGTGCCCCACGATGGCCAGGTCCGGCGGCCACTTCCCCAGATAACTCGCGGCACCGGCATCCGTCCAGAGAGCCTGGCGATACTGTCGATAAAGATCCTCGCCATAGACCGAGTTGCGGGAGTCCATGCCGACACGCACGCCTGGCCAGAGACGCCACACGACGTAGGCCCCCTCGCCGTAGGTCGTGAACGCATCGCCGGACAATCCGGCCGCCTCGACATAGTCGACCGTCGCCTCGGGAACCCGCGGTCCGAGGCCGAAGCCGCGCGCACGGCGCGCATGGAGACCGTACGGGTAACCCGCGGTCCAGGTCACCGTGGCCACGGTGA
The DNA here is from genome assembly GCA_046757965.1 of Acidobacteriota bacterium. Classification (GTDB taxonomy): domain Bacteria; phylum Acidobacteriota; class Polarisedimenticolia; order SMYD01; family SMYD01; genus JBHHZI01. The sequence continues at coordinate 14,934 of JBHHZI010000016.1, forward strand.
GAACTCCCGCCATGACCAGCATTCTCGCCGCGGTGCGGAACCACGTGGGTCGGGGCAGGGCAGACTGCATGCGCCTGGCCAGCGTTGTCAGCCCGCCCGCGGCGGGAGCGGCGGCCAGGAGGGCGAAGAGAGGGACGTTGCGGTTCATCCGGCAGGCGAGGGCGAACGCCAGGGCGAGGATCAGGATCTCACACGGGTCATCAGATGGCCCGGTCCATCCGGCCCCTCTCTTCCGGGACGTTTCGGCCAGCCAGCCGACCAGGAACAGGGCCGCCAGCAGCAGAAACGCCGCGAACATGCTGGTGTGCCGATAGCCGGCACGAAAGGGCGATTGCCACTCGTACACGGCGCTCATGAACGTCCGGGAGGACGTCAGCTCAAACGGCAGCCGCAGCAGGGCGACCCCGTACGGGTTGATCAGGGTCGCGGCGGCGCAGGTGACGCCGATGAGGGCGGTCCGGCCGGGGTGGGCGTCTGCCCGGGAACCGGCGCGCCGCCGCCAGGCCTCGCCCACGGCCCAGACCAGGATGAGAACCGGCCCGAGCACGAAAGAGCCGTGCAGATTGGTCCAGACGATCTGGAGTGGGAGGAGCCACAGGAGTTTGGCCGGCTTCTGCCGGGACCGGCGCAGGAGGGCCACGGTGGCCAGGACCGCGAACCACGAGAACACGTGAGGGCGGGCCCAGAGGTGCGCGCCGGCGATGAAGACCGCGATGCCGGTGACAGCGGCGGCCACTCCGGGCGCCCCGCTCCGTCGCCGGATCGCCACGAATGTCCAGGCGGCGAGCAGTCCGCCCACTGCCACCTTGAACAGCACCAGACCGAGGACGCCCCCTGCGCGGTAGAGAGCGATGAACAGCAGCTCGCTCCCCCACTCGTGGGCGACATAGGGCCGACCCGCCGCGACGTAGGAGAAGACCTCCGTGACCGGGACGTGGCCGGCCGCAAGCATCCATCGTCCAGTGGCCAGGTGGAGCCAGATGTCGTTGTTCGTGATGGGCGAGGCGCCCAGAACCATGCCGTAGAGGACCAGCAGGATGAGAAGACCCGCGTCGACAAGGATTGCCGACGGGGGACGAGGAGAGGATAACTCCATGGCCGCGGGATTCTACTGTCGGGCGGGAGAACCGGTCAACTCACGCCGTTTACTTGACTTCCGCGTCCCCGGAGGCGAGATTGAGAGACGTCCAGAGCGGGGAGAGCACCATGAGTCGCCAGGACCCACGCGGCTACTACGACATCCTGAACGTGCGGCCCGACGCCAGTCCCGAGCAGATCGAGCTGGCGTACGCGCTCCTGAAGAAGAGCTACCAGGAGCGCCGCCGGGCCGTGGACATCGCGCGAGTGCAGGCGGCCTACGAGACCCTTCGCGATGTCGACCGCCGCCGCACCTACGACGGGGTCAGGTCGAGAAGTTCCGCTCGTCAGCGGACTCGCCTGAGCAAGACCCGGGTCCTGATCGTCCTTTTCGGGATCTTCGTGGTCGTGACCCTGATCATTCACGGTCCGTCATGGAAGGCGGACCTGACCCGCTTCTCGCCTGGAGAGGCCCTGGCGCTGGCGGAGACCGGGGAGCCGTTCGGCACGGTCCTGCGGTTCGAAGCCCGGCACATGTTCGGCAACCGCGCGGTCGCGAGCGCCTACCTCATCTCACCCGCGGACGGCCGTGAGAAGGTGTGGTACCCGGCACGCGACCTGACGCGGATCTGCGTCCGCTGAGCGAGCGAGGCGGACCGCCGGCGGCGGGAACCGGGACGGCGGTTTCCTGGACAGACGACCGGACGGGGGCAGACAGCGGGTCCGCGGTGAGGGTATGATCTCCCCATGGTGCGACGGTCTTCAGGCTGGATCCGGGGCGTGAACCTGGGTGGTCTCTCGGTCATTGCGCTGGTTATCGGGTATCTGCTCGTGATCGGCTGGCAGCACTTCTCGTCCCCGTCGGGACCCCAGCGGCCGGCGATGGCCGCCCCGGCGCCGACCGCGCCGGCGACAGATCCGTCCCCGGCGAGCCCGGCGACGGCGCCGGAAGCACTCGCTGCCTCGGCGCCATCCCGCGGCTCCAGCATGTCAGTGGTCGGCGGCATTTCGCCCGACGAGCTGGCGCGCATCGCGTCCGGCCGGCCGGCCACCCCGACGGCAGGCGGCGCCCCACCGTCCATCGCCGGGGAAACGCCGGCCTCCGCTGCGTTTCCGCCCCGCGTCCAGCAGGCGGCCCGTGGGTACCGGTGCCTGTGTGGCTGTCCGCACGACCTGGCCGTCTGTCCGTGCAACGAGCAGCCGATCGGCGCCGTCACCATGCTGACGTATCTGCAGAAACTGCTCGACTCCGATGCCGACGTCCGCGCGCAGAACGCGGGCATGGTGGAACGATACGGCGAGCGCGTGCTTCTCCACACACCGCGCGATCCCGCACCGGCCTCCCGCTGAGGAGACCCGGCAAGTCGCGTCAACCCCACTTGAGCTTGGTCTTGAGCGTGTCGTAGAAGGTGCGCGGAAACGGACGGAGCAGGCGCAGGGCAAATCGATTGCGCCGGATCTCCATGCGGTCCCCTTCGTTGAACGGGCCGCCGACCTGACCATCGACCGTGATCTGCACCGGCTCTCGACGCGAGAGGCGCCGGACCGTCACCCGCGCATGGCTTGGCACGACCAGGGGACGGTTTCCAAGCGCGTGAGGGCATATCGGGGTGATCAGGATGGCGGCGATCCCCGGATGAACCAGGGGACCTCCGGCGGACAGGGAGTAGGCGGTGGATCCGGTCGGGGTGGCGATGATCAGCCCATCACTCCGGTAATTGTTGATCGGGCGAGAGTCGATATCGATCTGCAGATCGACGAGCCGGGCCAGACGGGCATTGGTGATCACGACATCATTGAGGGCCCGGTAGCGGGTGCGCTGCCCGCCGCGCCGGTTCACGGTGATCGACAGCATGAGACGTCTCTCCAGGGTGGCCTGCCCTTTCACGACCGTCTCGATGGCGCTGTCCATCTCGGCCCGTCGGGCCTCCGTCAGGAATCCGAGCGTGCCGAGATTGATGCCGACCAGGGGGGGGCCGGTCGGTCCGACCTGCCGGGCCGCGGCCAGAAAGGTCCCGTCGCCGCCCACCACGATGACCACATCGGCGCCGCGGACCACGTCGGCCCGGTCGAGACCACACGTGATTGACGGACCCCGGACAGACGGCACGTCGGTGAGAACCTGTATCCGGTGCCGGCGGAGGATCCGGACGATCCGGTCGACGGTCGTGTTCGACGATCGAGGTGTGGGCTTGGCAATGAGTCCCACGGTGCGGATGCGATCACCGTGCTTCATGGCGCGTTCTCCGCGGCCCGTCGAATGGCCTCACGACGTTCGGTGCCGGGCATCGCCACCTGAGGGCAGGGAGGGCGCACGAGGTGGAGAAAGAACTCCCGGTTTCCCTCGGCGCCCGCCAGGGGAGAGGGGCTGACGCCGGCCGTTCCCCAGCCGAGCGCGGCTGCCGCGGCGGCCACCTGTTCCATCGCATCCACGTGCAGCGCCGGGTCCCGCACGATGCCGCCGCGGCCCACCGACGCGCGGCCGACCTCGAACTGGGGCTTCACGAGCCCGAGGACCCGGTGGAGCCCGGGCAGTGTGGCCAGGGCGGACAGGATCAAGGCCAGGGAGATGAACGACACATCCACCACCGCCAGGTCGACATCCTCCGGGGCGGTGGCCATGCTGGTGGCGTGAACCAGGGAATCCGGGTCGAGCCGCCGGGCGTTGAAGTGCTCCAGCACGATCACCCGGTCGTCGGTCCGTAGCGTCCAGTCCAGCTGCCCGTGGCCCACATCCAGGGCGATGACCCGACGGGCGCCGCGTTGAAGCAGGCAATCGGTGAAGCCGCCGGTGGATGCACCGACATCGATGATGCTGTGCCCTGCCGGGTCGATGCCGAACGCGTCCAGGGCGCCGGCGAGCTTCACGCCGCCCCGGGAAACATACGGGTGCGGGGGCGGGGCCACGTCGATCTGGGCAGAGGAGGAGACCCGGGTCCCGGGCTTGTCCAGCCGTTGCCCGTCGACGCGGACACGTCCGGTCATGATCAAGGCCCGGGCCTTCGCCCCGGTCAGTGCCAGACCCTCCTGGACCAGCAGGTGATCCAGTCGCGTTCGTGTCTTCCCGGCCTTCAATGATCTCGATCGCGCACGAAGCGGGCCAGATATCGAAGAGGATCCGCCGCCAGTCCGAACGGCGCCACGGCGTCAAGCGCCTCGGCCACGAGACGGTCCGCCTCGCGACGGGACCCGTCCAGGCCGATGAGGGAAGGGAACGTCGCCTTTCCGGCGCGAGCGTCCTTCCCGGCCGACTTGCCGAGGCGCTCGTCCGAACTCGTGACGTCGAGAATGTCATCGACGATCTGGAATGACAGGCCGAGAGCGTTGCCGTACGTCTCCAGCGCCGCGATCGACTCGGGTCGGGCGCCGGCGCCGAGTCCGCCGACGATGACGCAGGTTGTGATCAATCGTCCCGTCTTCAGCCGATGGACGTTTTCCAGGGCCGATCGATCGAGGGGATGGTGTTCCGCCTCTAGATCCAGGACCTGGCCGCCCACCATCCCGCAGCTGCCGGTTGCCCTGGCCACACGGGCACAGATATCGCCGCGGTCCGGGCTGTTGATGGACGCGATCAGCTCGAACGCGCGGGTGAACAGGGCATCGCCGACCAGGATGGCGAGCGCCTCACCATAGACCACGTGGGTGGTCGGCTTGCCCCGGCGGAGTGTGTCATCGTCCATCGGCGGCAGGTCGTCGTGGACCAGCGAATAGGTGTGGATGAGTTCCATGGCGGCCGCAACATCGAGCATGTCCTCGATTCGCCCCTCGCACGCTCGACAGCCGGACAGGACCAGCAACGGACGCAGCCGCTTGCCGCCGGCGAACACCGCATACCGCATGGCCTCGTGCAGGCGCCGTGGATCGGCATCCTCGGGTGGCAGGCACCGATGCAACGCGGTCTCCACCTGCCGGCGATCCGTCTCGAGCCTGTCGAGAACCGCCCGGGACCCGGTCATGATCCTGAATCCCCGGAAGGCTCCCCGTCCGGTCTGAACTCGTCCTCGGCAAGGTCCTCCGTCCGCGTCTTCCCGTCCGCATGCTGCACCAGGACCTCGAGACGTCGTTCCACGGCGGTCAGGCGCGCATTGCAGCGCCTCGACAGGCCGACGCCTTCCTCGAAGAGGGCCAGGGCGTTTTCCAGCGAGGTCTCACCTGATTCGAGGTGCTCGACGATCTCCTCGAGACGGGAAAGAGCCGCCTCGAAGCTCGGCTCGGCGCCGTCATCGACGGATTTCCCGGTCGCCGTCGCCTGACGCGTCTTTCCATCAGCCATCTCGAGGCTCCGTGGGTCGTCTCGACGGAGGGCCCTGGTCGGCGCCACCATCGTCGGAGGCGAGAACCCGGGCATCCAGGTGTCCCCGGTGCAGGCGCACGTGAAGACGCGTTCCCGGCGGCGCCTGGCTGGCGTCACGCAGCAGCGTGGTTTCTTCTGCCAGGCGCACGAGAGCATAGCCTCTCTCGAGAACCGCCAGTGGCGAGAGCGCCCCGAGACGGCCGGCGACACCGGCCACATCGTTCCGGGCCCGCTCGACGCGCCGGCGCAGTGCTGCAACCAGGCGGTCCCGTGTCTGCTCCGCCCGGGTCCGGCGGAGCAGCGCGATGGCCGCGAGGGAGGCGGGAGACAGGCGTGCGGCAAGACGCACCAGCCGCTCGCGGTACCGCGCGACGCGGCCGGCGACCTGTTCGGACAGGCGCGCGGTCATCTCGTCCAGGCGCTGGGTGGCCCGGTGGAGACGGGTCTGGATGTGACGGGCCGCAAGGACCGGGAAATGGGATGCTGGCCGGCCCCGCAGATCGGCGATGGTGAGACGTATCGATCCCGCCAGGCGCCGGGTCAGGCCGTGGACCCGGTCGAGCATCTGCTCGCGGCTGGCCACCACCCGCTCGGCCGCGGCCGACGGCGTGGCAGCCCGGCAGTCGGCGACCAGGTCCGCGATGGTCACATCCACCTCGTGCCCGACGGCCGAGATGACGGGAATCTGACAGGCGGCGATGGCCCGTGCGACGATCTCCTCGTTAAATGCCCAGAGGTCTTCGAGGTTCCCGCCTCCCCTGCCGACGATCAGGACGTCCAGCCCGGGAGTCCTCGCCGCGGTGGAGATGGCGCCGGCGATCTCCTCGGCCGCGCCGGCTCCCTGCACCCGGGTGGGGAACAGCAGGACGGAGACACCCGCGTGCCGTTGCGCAAGAATGCGCAGGATATCCCGCAGGGCGGCCCCGTCCCGGCTCGTGACGACGCCGATCCGGCGGGGAACCAGCGGCAGGGACTGCTTGCGGTCCTCGTCGAACAGCCCCTCATCCGCGAGGCGGGACCGGAGCTGCTCGAAGGCCGCCTGCAAGGCGCCTGCGCCGCGCGGTTCGATGCGCGACACGAGGATCTGGAAGGTGCCGCGGGGCTCGTAGAGCGAGACCGTCCCTCGAGCGAGCACGTGCATGCCATCCTTCGGCGTGAAGCGCACGGATCGATTGCGGCTCGCGAACATGGCTGCGGCGATCTGTGCCCCGGCGTCCTTGAGCGTGAAGTACCAGTGCCCGGAACCGGCGAAACGGCGGAAGTTGGAGATCTCCCCCTCGAGCCAGATCGTCCTGAATGCTGACTCCAGCAGCGCCCGCGCGCTCCGGTTGATCTCTCGCACCTGATAGATGCGCGGTCCGGCAGCGCCGGTTTCTTCGAGGCTTCCGGAACGGACGAGGCGGTGGCTCAATCGTCTTCCCCGAGGTGAATCGTGCGGATGCCGGTTGCGTGCCCGGTGGCACTGTCGACCGCCGCCACGGTGGCATGGAGTTCCACGCCGCGCTTCGCGGTGCGAAAGCGAACGGGCATGCCCGTGGTGAAGCGTTGCAGGATGTCCTCCTTCTGCACGCCGATGACCGAATCGTAGGGGCCGGTCATTCCCACGTCGGACTGGTAGGCCGTGACGCCGTCGAGAATGCGGGCGTCGGCCGTGGGCACATGCGTGTGCGTGCCGGCGACCAGCGAGGCCCTGCCGGCGAGAAACCAGCCCATGGCGATCTTTTCGGAGGTGGTCTCGGCGTGGATGTCCACCACGACGACCCGGGTATGTCCGTCGAGGTCTCGCATTTCCTCATCGACCCGACGAAACGGGTCATCGACCGGTGGCATGAACACACGGCCCATGACGTTGAGCACCGCCACCGGTTCGCCGCCAGCCGTTTCGCCGACGAACACACCGGAGCCGGGGCACCCGGCGGCGTAGTTGAGCGGACGGAGGACGCTGGGATGGCGGGTGAGATAGTCGAAGATCTCCCGCTTGTCCCAGATGTGGTTTCCGGACGTCAGACAGTGAATGCCCATTCCCAGGAGTTCCTCGGCGACTTCCGGTGTCAGGCCGAACCCGCCGGCGGCGTTCTCTGCGTTGGCCACCACGAAATCGATTCGTTCGCGGTCCACGATGCCGTCGAGATGCCGATCGAGCATCCGTCGACCCGGGCGTCCGATGATGTCTCCGATGAAGAGAATATTCACGTCCAGGTGCTCTCCCGCCGGGATCTCAGAGCGCGAAGTCCGTCCGGCGTGTCTCGCGCAGCACGCTGACGCGGACCTGACCGGTGTGGTCGACTTCCTTCTCGATGCGTCCTGCCACGGTCTTGCATATCTCGACGGCATCCTCGTCGGACACCTTCTCGCTCTTGACGAGGACTCGAATCTCCTTGCCCGCACGGAAAGCGTGGACGGTCTGCACACCGTCCATTGCGCGGGCCACCTTCTCCAGGCGACGCATGCGGGAGATGAACGTCTCGAGATTGTGTTTCCGGGCGCCGGGCCGGGCCCGGGAAAGCCGGCACGCAAGCCTCGTGAGCGCGGCATCGACACGGCGAGCGGCCACATCCGGGTGAATGGCCGCGATGGCATGCTGGACCTCCGTGGACTCGCCGTGGCGGCCGACCATCTCGGCGGAGGCAAGAATAGAGGGAGCCGTGAGATGTTCACCGGTCACCTGGGCGATCTCGTGGAGAAGGCCGGCGCGGGTCACCACCTCGGGGGACAGCCCGAGTTCCGAAGCCATGGCGCCGGCCAGGTCGGCTGTCTCCCGACAGTGGCGCAGGAGGTTCTGTCCCGTCACCGTGTGATATTTCAGGCGCCCGACGAGGGGAACTAGCTTGGCGTCGAGGTCCTCGATGCCGAGCTCGAACACGGTGGCGTCACCTGTTTCCGCCATCATCGTCTCGACGTCCTCACGGGTCTTGTCGACCAGCTCCTCGACCCGCGCGGGGTGGATCCGGCCATCCTCCACGAGGCGCTCGATGGCAATCCGTGCCACCTCACGTCGGAGGGGATCGAAGCAGGACACGAGAATCGCCCGCGGCGTGTCGTCGACGATCAGGTCGATTCCGGTCGCCATCTCGATCGACCGGATGTTGCGCCCCTCGCGCCCGATGATGCGCCCCTTCATGTCATCCGACGGCAGTCGGATCACGCTGACCGTCGACTCGATCGCCCCGGTCGTGGGAACCCGCTGCACGGCTCGTGTCAGCATCTCCCGCAGTCGTTCCTCCATGGTGACCTTCGCCTCTGCGGTGACCCTCTTGATCTCGTCGCGGGCGGCCTCTCTCGCCTCTTCGACAACATGGGTCGTGAGACGATCCCGCGCCTCGTCCCGGGTCATGGCGGCGACTTCCTGGAGTTCGGCGCTCAGCCGCGCGGCGGTGGCGGCGGTCTCCGCTTCCTGACTGGCGAGTTGCGCCTCTCTCCGGGCCATGTCTTCCCGGCGGCGAGCCAGCGCGGCGCTGTGTTCATCGAGTTCCAGGCGCGCCGCATCGAGGTCCTTTCGAAGCCGGTCGAGGTCTGCTGTCTGCGCGGTGAGGGCCTCACGCTGCTCCTGTTCTCGTGCGGCCAGGTCGGTTTCGATCCGGTCGGCCCGTTCGCGAGCCTGCAATTCCGCCTCCCGAACCACGGTCTCGGCCGCCTTGCGGGCCTCCTTGGCGATCCGATGAGCCTGGCGCTCGGCGAGAGATCGGCGTCTCGCCCAGACCAGGCGTCGCAATCCATAGTCGAGGACCAGGACGAGGGCGATCGCTGCCGCCGCCATGAACCATCGGGGATCGAGATCAGTCATCGGGACATCCTCGCCGGCGCGAGGCGTATCGTGCCAGCATCGATTCCGGAGGAGGCGAAGGGTCGCGTGCGGTCGAGAAGGAACCAGCCAAATGACAGACCGCTCGAGCGCGAAGGAAGAGACCGGGTTGGAGTCTGGATGGCCAGGGTGGATGCCCTGCGCGGCACATCAGGCTTCCCCCACTTCTAGGGGGCTTGCTCACCGCGACGCGACGCGGGCTTCCGATCAGTATCGTATCGGCTCACCAGGCGCTCTTCCTTCACGAACCGAGCAGTCATCATTAGACTCCACGATTCTATTGGGCCTCTCCGTCCAGCGTCAAGCAAGAACCTCGTCGAGCATACGGGCCAGATCTCGGTCCCGTGCAGAAGAGTTGGGGACCACCTCGCCTATCTCATGCCTGTCGAACAGCTCGCTTGCGATGTTCAGAGCCGCGAGGATCGCCATGTCCGCCGTGTCCACGGTCTCGGTCTGTTCCGCCACCTGACGCATCTTCTCGTCCACGAACCTCGCGACATCCTTGATGACGGTCGGGTCGCCTCCGCTGCGAAGCGAGTACAGTTTGCCGTGAATCTCCACCTGGACCAGTGTTTGCTGTTCCATTCCCTGCTCCTCAGCCGGTCACATGTTCGAGCATGCGTTCCACGCGGACCCGGATGGTCCCACGTTCTTCCTCGAGTTCGTCGATTCTCTGGCGCGCCGCGGCGAGCTGAGCCTGGACCTCGTCGAGCTCCTCCCGCAGGCCCTTCACCAGGACCACGACGCGGTGGACGCGTTCCGTCAGCGGGTCGCTTGCTGTCTTGCTCATGATTTCACTCCTTTGCGGTCGGGAGACGGGTTCGGCCCTGCCGCGACGCCATCCCGCAGGTACGCGCCGAGTTCCGACGAGAGCCGGCCCACGATCTTCGCCTGGATGTCGGAGACCTCACCGGCTGTCAACGTGCGGTCGGTGTGACGGAAGGAGAGGTGAATCGCGAGGCTGTACCGGCCTTCCGGGATCGGCTTGCCAGCATAGTGGTCGAACGGCTCGATCGATTCGAGCAGGTCGCCTCCCGCCTGCCGGATGGTTCGATCGACCTGCGAGTAGCGGACGGAGGTGTCGAGTATCAGGGCCAGGTCCCTTGCCACCGGGGGATGGCGAGGGGGTGGACGGAAGGTCGGCAGCGGCGGCTCGATGGGCGCCCGGGAGATGTCGATCTCGAACGCGAACAGGTCGGCCGGCACCTCCTCGCCGGGCGCCACCTGAGCCGTGAGTCGGCCGATGAATCCCACACGGGAGTCGTCCAGATGCACGAACCCTGCCTCATCGCCATCGAGGAACGGGAGGGCCGTTCCCAGCGGGCGAATGTCACAGGCCTGACCGAGCACCGTCGCCGCCAGTCCCTCCAGCACACCCTTCAGGTCGAAGAATCCTGCAGGACGGGTCCGGACTTGCCAGTGATGTGACGAGCCGGCTCCGTGGGCGACGACGGCGACGTGGGTCCTCTCCACGGGCAGGGGAATGTCCGCTCCCTCCGGTCGTGTGGCGTCGTCGACATCGAAGAAGACGCGACCGACCTCGAACAGCCGGACGTCGTTGTTGCCCCGGCGCAGATTGTGAAGCACGCCCTCGACGAGCCCCGGGATGAGGCTGAACCGGAGAGTGTCCATGCGCAGGTTCAGGGGGTTGCTCAGCGTGATGAAACGGGCCCGCTCCGGAGCCATGTCCCGGAAGACGTCCTGCGCCTGGCGATCGTGCATGGGAAAACCGAGTCCCTCGTGGTACCCGGAGGCTGCCAGGTACCGCCGCACCCGGTCACGCCCCGCCGAGGGGCTGGGCTGGCCGGTCCGGTCGGTGGAGAACTCCGGGAGGGTGGAGGGGATGCTGTCATAGCCGATCTGACGGGCGACCTCCTCGATGAGATCGACCTCGCCCACCACGTCCGCTCGCCACGTGGGAACCACGACCGCCAGCCGCGCGTCGCCGCTATCCCACTCGGGAGGGGCGGCCTCGAAGCCCAGCTCGGAGAGGCATTCCATCACGGACTCGGGCTCCACCGGCAATCCCAGAAGATCACGGAGGCGGGTCATGGACAGGGACACCGTGCGGCGATGCACGCGGTCGATGCCGACGTCGAGGTCACCCGTCAGCGTCCGGCCGCCGGCAGTCCGGGTCAGCAGAGAAGCGGCACGCAGCGCGGCGGCCCGCGTCACACCCGGGTCGGTGCCCCGTTCGAACCGGTGAGAGGCGTCCGTATGGATCTGAAAACGCTTCGCGCTCCGGCGAATGAGCCCGGGGTTGAAATGGGCGGATTCGAGAAGGACCCGTGTCGTGGCCGGCGTGATCTCGGAGTTGCTTCCCCCCATGATCCCGGCCAGGGCGACCGGCCGCTCGCCGTCGGCGATCACCAGGTGGTCGGGCCCGAGCGCTCGCGAGATGCCGTCCAGAGTCTCGATTGATTCACCCTGCCGGGCCCGGCGAACAACGATTCGACGACCCGCGAGTCGATCGAGATCAAACGCGTGCAATGGCTGGCCGTACTCGTGGAGCACGAAATTCGTGACATCGACGATGGTGTTGATCGGTCGCAACCCGATGGATGCCAGACGATCCACAAGCCAGTCGGGCGAGGCCTCGACCGTGACGCCCTCGATGACAAGTGCCGTGTAACGCGGACAATCGTCGGCCTGCTCGATCTCCACACTCGCCACATCGATGGCCGGAGAGGTGTCTCGTTCGACGGGTGCGTCGGGATACCTCAGCGGTTCGTGCAGGCGCGCTGCCAGCTCGCGGGCGAGACCGAGATGCCCCATGCAGTCAGGCCGGTTCGCCATCACGTCGACGTCGAGCTGATGATCCGCTCCCCAGGGGTCCACGGCATCCACCGGAAAGCCGGCTGCCGCGAGAAGGGATGCCACTTCGAGCGGATCGGCCGGAAGATCGACGTAGGTAGCGAGCCACGCGAGAGAGAATTTCATACGAGGCCCTGTCCGCGGAACTGGGCGAGAAAGCGCACGTCGTTGTCCCAGAACAGGCGCAGATCGTCGATGCCGTACTTGAGCTTCGTGATCCTGTCGATGCCGAGGCCGAACGCGAACCCGGTCCATTTCCCGGCATCATACCCGACCGCCCGGAAGACCTCGGGATGAACCATCCCGGCCCCGCCCACCTCGATCCAGCCTCCGTGGCCACAGGCACGGCACCCGCCGCCGAGACAGAAGATGCATGAGATATCGACCTCGGCGCCCGGCTCGACGAAGGGAAAGAACGACGGCCGGAAGCGCACGCGAACGGCCTCTCCGAAGACCCGCCTCCAGAAGAACGCGAGCGTGCCTTTCAGGTCGGCCATCGACACCGTCGGCGCCACCGCCATGCCTTCGAGCTGGAAGAACGCCGGCGTGTGGTTCGGATCGATGGCGTCCCGTCGGAACGCCATGCCAGGCGCGACGAATTTCAGCGGCGGCCGGCGGGCCAGCATGGTGCGGATCTGCACCGGCGAGGTGTGTGTGCGCAGGACGCGCCCGGGACCCGCAAAGAAGGAGTCCTGCTCGTCGCGGGCCGGATGATCCGGCGGGAAGTTCAGCGCCTCGAAATTGTGAAAGTCGGTCTCGACCTCGGGGCCTTCCTCCACCGAGTACCCCATCGACCGGAAGATATCCTCGAGTTCCCGCCGGACGATGGTGATGGGATGGATGGTGCCGATCTCCGGAATGACACCGGGGAGGGTCGGGTCGATGGCCGTGGTGGAACGGGCCGGGGAGCGGCTGGATCGAGCAACCGCGGCAGCCAGCGCCTCCTCGAGTTCCTTCTTGACCTGATTGAGCAGCTTGCCCGCCGCTGGACGATCCTGGCGCGGCAACTCGCCCAGCATCTTCAGGAGAAGGGTGAGCTGCCCCGATCTCTGGCCCAGATAACGGACACGCACGGCCTCGATGGTGGTCGTATCCCGCGCCGCCGCGAGGTCGGTCTGGAAGGACTCGCGCAGCTCATTGACCTTGTCTTCCATCCGGCGGGCTCCTCCGGCGGCGGGTGGCGATCCCCCGCGTCAGGCTGCGAGCGCCCGCCTGGCCGCCTCGACCACGGCGGCAAACCCGGCGTCGTCCTCGACGGCAAGGGCAGCAAGCATCTTGCGATTGAGGCAGACGTTGGCACTCTTCAGTCCCCGGATCATCTGGCTGTAGGACATGCCGTGAACGCGAGCCCCGGCGTTGATCCGGGCCGTCCACAGGCGCCGAAAATCTCTTTTTCGCCGCTTGCGGCCATCGTAGGCGTAGACCCCGGCCTTCTCGACGGCCTCCTCCGCGATCCGGTACAGGCGGGAGCGGGCGCCGTAGTACCCCCTGGCCTTCTTCAGGATCTTCTTGCGGTAAGAAACGCGGCGGTTGCTTCTCTTCACCCTGGGCATGCGTGACTCCTCGTCGTGCTCATCAGATCTGTGTCGTGTTCACCCCGACCTCCCGCTCCGATCAACCGTAGGGGAGCAGGGCGCGGGTCTTGCCGTGGTCCGAGTCGGCGATCAGTGATGCGTGGCGCAGCCGGCGTTTACGCTTGCGACTCTTCTTCGTCAGGATGTGGCTCGCATTCGCATGGTTGCGCTTGAGCTTGCCCGACGCCGTGGAGCGAAACCGTTTCGCGGCCCCTCGGTGAGACTTCAGTTTTGGCATTTTCTTGGCTCCTGGTATCGCCCGCCCGGTGATGGGGGTCAGGCCGACTTCTGATTCTCTTCATTGCTGTCGATGACGCCGGACAGGTCGATGTCCCGCCGACGCTCGCGGGCCGTGTCCTCGAGCCGGATCAACAGCTTCTCCGGCGAGGCGTTGCCCACGTTGCCGGACTCCCGCGTTCGCACGGCGACGGTCCCGTTCTCCTGCTCCTGATCCCCCACGATCAGCATCAGGGGGATCTTGTGCACCTGGGCATCCCGGATCTTGTAGCCGAGCTTCTCGTTTCGATCATCAACGTCGGCGCGCAGACCCGCTCCCCGGAACAGGGTCGCCCAGTTACGGCACTGCTCGGCATGGCGGTCTGCGATCGGAATGAACACCACCTGCACCGGCGCGAGCCAGAGTGGGAAGGCCCCTGCATAATGCTCGATCAGAGTGCCGATGAATCGTTCAACCGAGCCGAAGATCGCCCGGTGAACCATGACAGCGGTGTGCTCGACGCCATCGGCGCCTGTGTACGTGACGCCGAATCGTCTCGGCAGATTGAAGTCGAACTGGACCGTGGAGGCCTGCCAGCGCCGACCGAGGGCGTCGACCAGCTTGACGTCGATCTTGGGGCCGTAGAAGACGGCCTCCCCTTCCATCCGGCGTGCAGTGAGCCCCTGTCGGCTCAGAACGCGCTCGAGCGCCTTCTCCGCGCGGTTCCACTCCGCCTCCGACCCGGCGTATTTCTCCGGAGTGCCGGGGTCGCGGGCGGACAGCTCGATCTCGTAGTCGTCAAAACCGAATGTCCGCAGGACCTCCCGGGTCAGATCCAGGACCCCGGAGACCTCCGCTTCGAGCTGGTCCGGCGTGCAGAAGATATGCGCGTCGTCCTGTGTGAAGCCGCGGACCCTCAGCAGTCCGTGCAGTGTTCCGGATCGTTCGTACCGGTACACCGTCCCGAGTTCGAAGAATCGCAGGGGCAGCTCGCGGTAACTGTGCCGCCGTGTCTTGAAGATGGAGATATGACCGGGGCAGTTCATCGGCTTGAGAACATACTCGGCGTCGTCCACGCGGAGGGTGTACATGTTGTCGCGGTAGTATTCGTAGTGGCCGGACGTTCGCCACAGGTGGTCACGTGCGATGTGTGGAATCTGGACGAACTGGTACCCGTAGCGAGCATGAATCTCGCGCGAGTACTCCTCGACGCTGAGACGAAGACGCGCGCCACGGGGATGCCAGTAGTACAGGCCGGCGCCAAGCTCATCATCGACGGAGAACAGATCCAGCTCCACGCCGAGCCGGCGGTGATCGCGTTTCTTGGCCTCCTCGATGCGCCGGAGGAACTCGGCGAGCGCTCCCTTGTCCCAGAACGCGGTGCCGTAGATGCGCTGGAGCATCTTGTTCTTCTCGGACCCGAGCCAGTAGGCGCCGGCGGTGGAGAGCAGCTTGAAGTGCTTCACCTTCGACGTGGACGGCAGATGGGGTCCCTGACAGAAGTCGGTGAACCCTTCCTGGGTGTACGTCGACACCACCGGACCACCTTTTTCGCGTGCGAAGTGAACCTTGTACGGTTCGTCTTCCTGCTCGAAGTAGCCGATGGCCTCCTCGCGTGGCAGGTCGCGTCGCGTCAGCTGGAGGTCCCGCTTGACGATGTCCGCCATGCGCTGCTCGATCCGGGCGAGGTCGTCCTCGGTGAACGGCGTGGGCTTGTCGAAGTCGTAGTAGAAGCCGTCGGCGGTTGCCGGTCCGCCGGCCACCTTGGCCTCCGGGAACAGCTCCTTGACCGCCTGGGCGAGCACGTGGGACGCGGTGTGCCGGATCACCGGGAGAGTCTCGGGGTCGTCCGGTGTCAGGATCTCCACGGCGGCGTCGTCGTCGATGGCGCGCGCCACGTCCACCACGACACCGTTCACCTTGCCGGCGAGTGCCGCGCGGGCCAGCCCGGGGCCGATCGACGCGGCAATCTCTCCGACGGTCGCGCCGCGCGGAAACTCCCGGCGCGACCCGTCCGGCAGGGTGATGGTGATCTGCTCGGACATGAAACGCTCGACTCCCGTCATCGGGTTCGTGAATCCGCCCGCACTCCCACCCCACGGTCCAGAGGCAGGCCGGAAACGACGCCAAGGCAACGCCGAAGTGTACTGTCCAGTGATGTTTCAGTCAACGTGGCCGGCGCCGTGCGGTGACCGTCGCCGGCCGGCACGCGACCGGCTGACGGCGAGGCCTTCCATCGCCATGGCGGGGTGGTCTCGAGGGCATGATGGTAGGCGCGAGCGGATTTGAACCGCTGACCCCTACCGTGTCAAGGTAGTGCTCTCCCCCTGAGCTACGCGCCTACTGGGGAGCCGAAACCTAACAGCCCCGACCCGGGCCTGTCAACGACCGTCACGGGACCCGCGCTGCGGTCTAGCCGACGCCGCCGTGTGGCAGCGCGAATCCCGGGCGCCACACCAGTCCGGGGCTCTCCTGCCCGATGCGGCGGATGCCGTTGAGGAGCGAGGACACGGTGGCCTCGTCACCGGCGGTTCCCGGAGAGATGCGGATGTTCACCGGCGGGGTTCCCTTGATCCGGATCTCGTCCATCTGGGGACGTGTGCCGAGGGCCATCGTCAGTTCGAATCGCACGACCTCCCGGCCGCCTGAGCGGCCGCTGAGCTTCTGCGTCTGCCCGTGCACGGGCGTCCCGGCGCGCGGCCGTCCTGGCCCCG
This sequence comes from Acidobacteriota bacterium, assembly GCA_046757965.1. Taxonomy (GTDB): domain Bacteria; phylum Acidobacteriota; class Polarisedimenticolia; order SMYD01; family SMYD01; genus JBHHZI01. Next base: position 31,426 of record JBHHZI010000016.1, read on the forward strand.
CCGTGACCGGCGCCAGGCTCTGGGTGACGGTGTCGAGTTCCCACCCGATGGCGTGGGCCAGCCAGCGGGCGGAGGCCTCCAGGCCGGCGTGGCCGATGGCGTGCCGCCGGGCCCGGGCGCGGAATGCACCGACCGTGAGGCCGACGCCCACCTTGCGCTGCAGCGGCCGGCGCCGGGAGGCCACGTCGACCCGGCGGACCACGTGAATGTGACGGATGTTCCGGCAGACAGCGCTGGCCACCGCGGGCAACAGATCCATGACGAACCCGGGATTGACGCCGGTTGCCAGGATGGCCCGGCAAGCATGCCGGGCGGCACGATCGAGCCGGCGCGCCAGCCGGGGGTGAGTGTGCCAGGGCCACAGGAGTTCCTCACAGGACGAGACGGCGGACAGACCGCGGTCGAGCCCGGCTGTCAGCAGCGGCAGGGCGTCCTTGAAGCTCGATCCGGCGGTATGCAGGAGCACCGTGCCGGCGGGGAATCGCCGGATCTCGCCGAGGCTCCGGGCGATGGAGATCCCCTTCCGGTCCTGGCGCGCCGGCGTCCGGAGATGCGCGGCGAGCGCCTCCCCGGCCAGGCCCGGCGCCGGGTCCACGGCGCCAACCAGACGCACGCCCGGATCCGTCGCCATGGCCCGCGCCACCGCCGTCCCGATGGCTCCCAGGCCACAGATCACCACGGGGACAGGCCGCATCGCCGTCGTCCTCCTCCGCATCAATCCTCCCTCCGCAGGCCGCCAGCATAGCCCACCGGGACGCTGTCGGGAGCGGTCCGGTTGCACCTTCAAACCCCGGGTCCGTACAATGAGGCACCTCGCCGGGCCGATCCCGGGTGGCAGGCGAGGAGGGAGGCTGCCGTGCTCATCGTGATGGATCAGCAATCGACGCCGGCCCAGGTGGACGCGGTCATCAAGCGGATCGAATCGCTCGGCTTTCGCGCCCATCCGATCCCCGGGGGACAGCGGGTGGCGATCGGGGTCACGGGCAATCCCGGACCCCTGTCACGCCGGGAGTTCGAGGTGCTGCCGGGAGTCCGCCAGGCGATCCCTGTGACCAGGCCGTACAAGCTCGTCAGTCGCGAGGTGAAGGAAGAGGGCACCATCGTCGACGTGGCCGGGTGTCCCATCGGCGGGAAGGCGTTCACGGTGATTGCCGGGCCGTGTGCCGTGGAGAACGAGGACCAGTGCGTGCGGATCGCGCGCCAGGTCAAGGCGGCCGGAGCGCACCTCCTCAGGGGCGGGGCCTTCAAGCCTCGAACCTCCCCGTACTCGTTTCAGGGGCTGGGAGAGGAGGGCCTGCGGATTCTCGCGCGGGCCCGGGAGGAAACGGGACTGCCGGTCATCACCGAGGCTCTCGACGA
>JBHHZI010000017.1:0-32511 GCA_046757965.1 Acidobacteriota bacterium
CCGCACATGATCGCGGCGCGGGGCCACATCGTCGGCACCATCCGGGGGCCCCAGGCGGCGCGCGAGAACGGGTTCCGCCAGGTGCTTGATGTCGTCGGGAACGACGAAGTCGCGTCCGTCGATGAAGGCTGCCGCCCGGGCGGCCCGACTGAGCGCCAGACTGGCCCGGGGCGAGGCGCCGAGCGAGAGATCGGGGTGCGCACGGGTCCGGTCGATGAGGAGGAGCAGGTAATCCAGCAGGCCATCATCGAGGGTGACCGCCTGGGCCTGCTGGCGCGCATGGATGAGGTCGGCGGGCGTGAAGATCGATTCCAGGCGGTCGAGAGGGTGCTGGCGGACCTGATCGGCAATGAGCTGCTTCTCGTGCCCACGATCCGGATAACCCATGGAGATCCGGATCAGAAACCGGTCCATCTGCGACTCCGGTAGCGGGTAGGTGCCGTGATGTTCCAGCGGATTCTGGGTGGCCACCACCAGAAACGGCTGCGGCAATCGGTGGGTGGTGCCATCCAGTGTGACCTGATCCTCTTCCATGGCCTGCAGCAGGGCGCTCTGGGTCCGTGGCGTGGTGCGATTGATCTCGTCGGCGAGGAGGACGTGGCAGAAGATCGGGCCGCCGCGAAAACGAAACTGCCCGGTGGCCGGGTCGAAGACATTCACACCGAGAATGTCGGCGGGCAGAAGATCCGACGTGAACTGGACCCGGGAGAAGGTTCCTCCCATGGCCCGTGCCAGCGCACGTGCCAGCGTGGTCTTGCCGACCCCGGGCACGTCCTCGATGAGCAGGTGTCCACCGGCAAGGTGGGTGATGGCTGCCAGCCGAACGACATCCGCCTTGCCGCGGATCACCGAGCCGACCGCGGCGAGAAGCGCCATGATGGAAGGCCGTGCGGCAGCCCGGGAAACACGTGCGTCAACTGGCTCGGGGTGTGCGTCCACCTGCTGTCCTTTCCCCCGCGCCGGCGACGGCGTCTTCTCCCTCCCCCGTTGAACCGTGAAGCGCGATGTTACCGCCTCGCCCGACCCGGTTCCACCGGCCGGTCCGCGATGGTGCGGTGTCAGCCCTGCTAGCGTCTGGCGAACTGACGTGTGATGCGCTCGTGAATCCGCTCGAACTCCGCCTTGGATACCTTCAGGAAGGTGTCCACGACCTTCGGGTCGAACTGGATCCCGGAGAACTTCACGATCTCGTCACGCGCCACGTCGTGCGACCGACCCTCGCGGTACGGCCGGGTCGATGTGATGGCGTCGTACGTGTCCACGACGGCAAAAATGCGTGCCCCGAGAGGAATGTCCTCGCCGCTGAGCTGGCGCGGATAACCGGTTCCGTCGAAACGCTCCTGGTGGGACAGGACGATCGGGACAGCTCCTTCCAGAAACGTGATGCCCCGCAGCATCTCGTACCCGAGCTGCGGATGAGTGTGCATGATCTTCCATTCCTTCTTGTCCAGGGGGCCGGGCTTGCGCAGGATGGCGTCGGGGATACCGATCTTTCCGACGTCGTGGAGCAGCGCCCCGCGCCGGATGTCGGTCAGTTCCGGCTCGGTGATTCCCATGTGGCGGGCGATGAGCGCCGTGTATTCCGCCACGCGCATCGAGTGCCCCTGGGTCTCCGTGTCGCGCGTGTCCAGCGCCGCGATCAACGCCTCCAGCGTCGATTCGTACGTTGTCTGGATCTCGGTGAACGCGGTCTTCAGCTCGTCATACAACGTCTGGATCTCGCGGCTCTTGCGGGTCAACTCCTCGGTGCGCTCGGCCACCTTGGTCTCGAGGTCCCGCTGATACTCGCGATTCTCATCGATGAGCCGGCGTTTCTCGACGATCCGGTCGATGGTGAACATCACGTCGGCCAGATTGAATGGCTTGGTGAGGTAGTCACACGCGCCTCGACGGATCGAATCGATGGCGGTCTCCGTGTCGGCCACGCCGGAGACCATGATCACATCGATGTCCGAGTTGTACGCCTTGATCGCCTCCAGCAGATCCATGCCGCTGGCGCCGGGCATGCGCACGTCGGAGATGACCAGATGGAACCGGACGTTGCGGAGCTTGGCGATCGCGTCATCGGCGTTCGCCGCCGTCGAGCAGGGGTATCCCGCGCTGATGAGTCCCTCCGAGAGGACCTCCCGGATCGACGACTCATCATCGACGATGAGAACGTTGGTCCGCCGCTTCAGGTCGGACGCGTACCCGGCGTAGCTGGCAGTCGACACCTTGTTGCCATCCCTGACGATTGGCCGCGCCGCCCGGGCTTCACCGTCGGCCAGCCCGCGCGGCAACCCCCTCATGGGCCCGGCCGCAGAGTGAATATAGGCGTGCCCAGATGGAGTGCAAGTGTAAGGAATAGCTACACTTCGACTCGATCGGCCGGGTTTAGTTCACACGCCGGTCTAAATCGCCGGGGTGGGAGAGGCGGACCCCGGCTTGGCGTCGAGCCAGTTGGCGCCGTGTCCCAGGTCCACGGTCAGGGGCACGGCCAGCGGATGAACCTGCTCCATGGCGGTGCGCACCAGGTCCCGGGCTGCTTCGATCTCCACAACCGGCACCTCGAACACGAGTTCGTCGTGCACCTGGAGGATCATCCGCGTCTCCATGCGCGCCTCCGAGAGCCGGCGGGCGATATCGATCATGGCCATCTTGATGAGATCCGCCGCGGTGCCCTGGATCGTGGTGTTCACCGCGGCGCGCAGGGCTTGCTGCCGGGCCATGCGGTTCTTCGAGTTGATCTCGGGGAAGAAGCGTACTCTCGAGAACATCGTGCGAACACACTCCTCGGCCTCTGCAGCAGCAATGGTCGTGTCGATGTAGTTCTTCACGCGCTCGAACCGGTCGAAGTACGAGGCGATGAAGGCCTTCGCGTCCTTCATGCTGATGCCCTGCTCACGGGAGAGCCGTTGTGGGCCCATTCCGTAGAGGATGCCGAAGTTCACCGCCTTCGCCCGGCGACGCATCTCACTGCTGACGAGCTCGGGCGCCACGCCGAAGATCTCCGCCGCGGTCCGGGTATGAATGTCCTCGTTGTTCCGGAAGGCGTCGATGAGAACCGGATCGCCGGCGAGGTGAGCCAGGATCCGCAGTTCCACCTGGCTGTAGTCGGCGGTCAGCAGCAGGTTGCCTGCCTCGGGCACGAACGCCCGGCGGATCTCACGGCCGATCTGTGTGCGTATCGGGATGTTCTGCAGGTTCGGGTCGGATGATGACAGGCGTCCGGTGGCCGCCACGGTCTGGTTGAGCCGGGTGTGGAGACGGCCGGTGTCCGGATTCACCAGTGCCGGCAAGGCGTCTACATAGGTCCCCTTCAGCTTCGCCAGGCTGCGCCATTCCAGGACGTGGGCGCAGATCGGGTGCTCGGCCGCCAGGTCCTCGAGCACCTGCTGGCTGGTGGAGAACGCCCGGGTCTTCGCCGTCCGTCGCTTCGACGCCAGTCCCAGGCGCCCAAAGAGCACCTCGCCGAGTTGCTTGGGCGAGTTGATGTTGAACGGTGTGCCGGCCTCATCGTGGATGGTCGCGGCGATGCGTGACAGATCCTCCTCCATCCGGCGTGACATGGCCGCCAGGTGATCGACATCGATGCGGACGCCGGCCTCCTCCATGGCGACCAGAACCGGCAGCAGAGGCATCTCCACCGACCTGAAGAGACCGGCGACACCGACCTCTTCGAGCTTCGCCGCCAGCAGGACGTCCAGGCGGTGGGTCGTGGCCGCCCGGGCGCCGGCATACGACGTCACCGCGTCGAGGTCCACCTGATCGAGGGGAACCTCCTTCACGCCGGTGCCGGCGATCTCGCCCAGAGGAGTGAGTCTCCGGTCGAGGTACGTTACCGCCAGGTCTTCCAGCTGGTGTGGGCGGCCGGCATCGAGGAGATAGCCCGCCACCATGGTGTCAAAGGCGGCGGTTGCCGGGTCGATCCCGTGTCGGTGCAGGATGATATCGGCGAACTTCGCATCATGGGCTACTCGCCGTGTCTTGCCGCCCACCAGCAGCGGGCGCAGTAGCTCGAGCGCACCGGCCAGCAGCAGATGGGCCGAAGACTCCGGCGTCCGGTTGGACACCTCGGAGCCCGTGGCCACGGGAAGAGACGGCGCCGTGGGCGCTGCATGAGGAAGAACGGGGACATAGGCACCCACGTCGTCGTCGACAGCCAGCGCCAGGCCCACGATCTCCGCTCGCATGGGGTCCGTGCCACGCGAGACCACCTCCAGCGCAAAGGATCCAGCCGCTACCGCCTGCTTCACGAGGCCGGCCAGCCCCTCGCGCCCGGTGATCGCCTCGTGGCCCGCCGCACCGGGCACCGCTCCCGACGGCTCCAGTTCCTTCAGCAGCGAGGTGAACTCGAGGCGGCCGAACAGGTCACGGAGCTTGCCGGTGTCAGGCGGCCTGCAGCGCAGAGCCTCGGCATCCAGATCGACCGGCGCGTCCCGACGCACCGTGGCCAGGTCCCGGGACAGGCGGGCCAGATCGGCGTTGGCCTGCAACGATTCCCGGTAGGACTTGCGCTTGATCTCGGCGGCGTGGGTGAGCACCCCTTCCAGACTGCCGTAATCGGCCAGGAGCTGCCGGGCTCCCTTGGCGCCGATACCCGGCACGCCCGGGATGTTGTCCGACGCGTCTCCCATCAGCGCCAGCACGTCGGTCACCTGGCCCGGACGCACGCCGAAGATTTCCTTCACCTTGGCCGCGTCCATCATCAGATTGCCCTTGTGCGGGTTCATGATCTGAACGTGATCATCCACGAGCTGGAACAGGTCCTTGTCCGATGCGACGACCACGACATCGAATCCGGACCGGGTGGCCTTCCGGCACAGCGTGCCGATCAGATCGTCTGCCTCGAAGCCGTCCATCTCGATCACCGGGATGTTATGAGCGGCGGTGACCTCCTTGACGAGAGAAAACTGCGGGACGAGATCGTCGGGAGCGGCCGGACGATTGGCCTTGTACGGCGCATACATCTCGTTGCGGAACGTCACCTCACCCCGGTCGAAACAGATGCCGAGATACTCGGGGGACACATCCCGGATCAGCTTGTGCAGCATGGTCGTGAAGCCATAGACGGCGTTCGTGACCAGCCCGTCACGTGTCGTGAACGACCCGCGCAGCGCGAAGAACGCCCGGTAGACGTTCGCGGTGCCATCCACCAGCCACAGTCTTGGACGGACCGTCGAAGCACTCATCCTCGATCTCCTCCCGGGGAAGGCCGGAGTCTACCACGGGGCCCAGGTGCGGCCCTCGCCCCACGGCGGCGCGAGACCTGACGCTGGACACGCCTTCCGGACCGTCGCGGCACACCGCGCCTGCACATCGTCCGGTCGGCGCCATGCACACGGCCCGATGGTTGACTCCAGGGGCCGTCGTCAGTTAAACCGTGCCGATCGTGTGATGATCCGGATGATGAGGACAAGGAGCAAGCCATGATGTCAGCCCACGATTCTTCCCGCCCCCGTCGCCACCCGGCCGGCCAGGCATCCTCCCGGAGAGGCCGGCGTGCCCGGTCGGATCGCCGGACACGCCGGACTGCGACGCATCGCGCCGGACTCACGCAGCATCTTGCGGCGGCGGCGCACCCGTGGCGCCGTTGCCTGGCCCTGATACCCGCCGTGGCCCTGGCGGCAGGCCCGGCCGGCGCTGCCATCGCCGCCGGCGACACCATCGTGGTCAAGGCCGGCACCCTCATCGACGGCACCGGGGCCACACCGATGCATGACGCCTACATCGTGGTCGAGGACGGCCGCATCACCGCCGTCGGAGAGCGCGTGCGGCTGCCCCGTCCCCACACACTCATCGACCTCTCCGACGAGACGGTGCTGCCGGGCTTTCTCGACGCCCACGTGCACCTGACAGGCAGACATATCGGTGAGGGCAACAACTGGGAAGACGCGGCCGTCCGCGACCTGCCGCAGGAGAACGCCATCCGGGGGGTCCGGAATGCCTGGCTGACCCTCACTGCCGGCTTCACGACGGTCCGCAACGTCGGCGCGCATGATTTCTCCGACATCGCTCTGCGCAACATGATCCACGATGGCGTCGTCCCCGGCCCGCGTATCCTCGCGGCCGGGCATTCGCTGGGCATTACGGGTGGACACTGCGACACCAACGGGTACAACCCCGGCATCCTCGACCGCGGCCCGCTGGGAGGGATCGCCGACGGGGCGGACGAGATCACCAAGGCCATCCGCCTCCAGGTGAAGAACGGCGCCGACGTGATCAAGTTCTGCGCCACGGGCGGCGTCCTCTCCGAGGGAGATGCCGTCGGCGTGCAGCAGTACTCGGAAAGTGAGATGGAGATCCTCGTCAAGGAGGCGCACCTCGCCGGCCGGCGCGTCGCCGCGCACGCCCACGGCAACGCCGGCATCAAGGCGGCCGTCCGCGCCGGGGTTGACTCCATCGAACACGGGTCCGAGCTCGACGACGCGGCCATCGAGTTGTTCAAGAAACATCACACCTTCCTGGTCCCGACGCTCATGGCCCAGGAGGCGGTGGAGAAGCAGGCGAGAGAGCATCTCCTGGTCGGTCTGCGCGCGGAGAAGGCGCTCTACATCGCTCCGCGGGCACGCGCGTCGTTTCGCCGCGCCGTGGAGGCCGGGCTCCCCATCGCCCTGGGCTCCGATGCCGGCGTCTTTCCTCACGGCACGCAGGGTCATGAATTCGAGCTGATGGCCGCCAACGGGATGACACCGATGCAGGCCATCGTCGCCGGCACGCACAACGCCGCCACGCTCCTGGGCCTGGACCAGGAGGTCGGCACGGTGGAAGCCGGCAAGGTGGCCGACCTGGTCGGCGTCCCCGGCAATCCCCTGGAGGACATGAGCGTCGTCACCCACCCGGTCTTCGTCATGCACGAGGGACGGGTCGTGGTCGGGGGCGAGGAAAACTGACTCTCCCGCCGGCTGGAAGGCGCGCTGGCCGATCGAAACCGAGGATCGTCGCCCCGCCCGGGCTCCGGGGATCAGCTCAGGCGCGCGCCCGGGCGCAGGCCGCCGGTGAGCGGCGTCATCACCGACAGCTTGCCGTCCACCTCCGCGGCGAGAACCATGCCCTGGGAATCAAAGCCCATCATGCGACGCGGCTTGAGGTTCGCGATGACCACGACGGTCTTGCCGACCAGATCGGCCGGGTCGTAATGCTCCTGGATTCCCGCCAGGATGGTCCGGGTATCGATGCCGGTGTCGATGGTGAACTTGAGAAGCTTCCTGGACCCCTTCACCTTCTCGGCGTCGAGAATCTTCCCGAGCCGGAAATCGCACCGGAGAAAATCATCGATGGTGATCTCGGGGCGCAGAGAAGGCAAGCCCGACTCGGTGGCCGGCGCGTCGGGATCCGCCGCCGCCTCGGACGCCGAGACCTTCGCCCCGGCTGTCGAAACTCCACCCTCCGCGCCGGGCGGTGTCTGTGCAGACGACTTCTCCACCGGTGAATCCTCTGTACTCATGGGTTCTTCTCCCTTCAGGCGCGCGGCACGCGCGTGGAGCGCCTCGATCTCGGCGCAGATGATCGAGTCGTCGATCTTGGCAAACAGGGGGCGGGGTTCGCCCAGACGGCGACCCGCCGGGTCGGGCGGCGCACCCGAGCTGTCCCAGGGTTGCTCGGTCACGTCACCCGACCCGCCGAGCATGCCCCACAGGGCCTGCGCGGCAGCCGGGATGAACGGCGCCGAGATCACCGCCAGGGTCTCCAGCAGGGACACTTCCCGGTTGAGCGAGGTTCCACAGCGGACCGCGTCATTTCCCAGCGTCTTCCAGGGCCGGGTGGCATCGAAGTACCGGTTTCCATCGCGCGCCAGGTTCATCATCGTCACCGCCGCGTCCCGGAGCCGGAACGATTCCACCGCCGCCGCCACGTCCGCCGGAGCCTGACGCTGCCTTCGCGTGAGCCCGTCGTCCTCCGGTCCTTCCGGGCCGCGGGGCGGGACGACCCCGTCGAAGGAACGGTGTATGAAGGTGAGCACGCGATGGGCCAGGTTGCCGTAGATATCGGCCAGCTCGCCGTTGACCTTGGCCTGGAAGTCCTTCCAGGTGAACTCCGCGTCGGCGGTCTCGGGCAGATTGCGACAGATGGTCCACCGGATCATGTCCGGGCTGTACTTCGAGAAGAAATCGTCGAGATCGATGTACCAGCCGGTCGAGGTGTTGAACTTGCCCCCCTCGAAGTTGAAGAACTCGTTGGCGGGGACGTCGGACACCAGGGTCCAGGGGTCGGGCTGGGCCATCATCATGGCGGGAAAGGTGAGGCAGTGAAACGGGATGTTGTCCTTGCCGATGAAGTGCACGATCTGGCAGCCCGGGTCCTGCCAGTAGGCGCGCCACTTCTCCGGCTCGCCCTGCTTCTCCGCCCACTCCTGGGTGGCGGTGATGTATCCGATGGGAGCGTCGAACCAGACATAGATGACCTTCCCCACCGCCTCGGCGAGGGGCACGGGGACACCCCAGTCCAGGTCGCGAGTGACCGGACGCGGGTGAAGTCCCTGCTTCAGGAGCCCGTCGACGAAGCGCAGCACGTTCTTCTTCCAGTGAGGCCGCGCCTCGATGAACTCCGTCAGCCGCCCGGCGAGACGGTCGAGCATGAGATACCAGTGCCGCGTGGAGCGTGTCTCGGGACGGGAACCACAAACCTTGCAGCGCGGCTCGCGGAGCCTGAGGGGGTCGATCCACGTTCCGCAGCGCGGACACTCATCGCCCCGCGCCGACTCATAGCCGCATTCGTGGCACGTGCCGGTGAGATAGCGATCCGGCAGGAACATCTCGTCTCGGGTGCAGTAGAGCTGCCGCGAATCCTGCGGCTGCACCCAGCCGCCCTCCACCAGGCGCATGAAGATCTCCTGCGACAGACGCGCATGCTTCGGCGTGGAGGTCCGGGAAAAATGATCGAAGCGGATGTCGAGCCGGTCGAAGAGCTTCCGGATCTCATCATGCCAGTGGTCGACGTGGGCACGAGGTGTCACGCCGGCCTGGGCCGCGGTCAGCGTGATGGCGACACCGTGCTCGTCGGTGCCACAGATGTAGACCACGTCGTGGCCCCGCGCCTTGCGCGTGCGCACGTAGATGTCCGCCGGCAGGTACGCTCCCGCCACGTGCCCGAAATGAATCGGACCGTTGGCGTACGGCAGGGCTGATGTGACCAGCACGCGAGCCGGGCCGGGGCCGCCCGGCGGATTGGACTTCTTCGGATTCACGCTCTCGCTCCGCGGAAGGGCGATTGTGGTCGATGCCCAGGATGGGGTCAAGCGGGGCGGCGCCCCTGGAAGAACTCCGCCACCCCGTCGATATGCCGCGATCGGGTGAACGCGGGCAGGGATTTCAGAAAGGCCACCCCGTACCGTCGCCGGGTCAGGCGAGGGTCGAGAACGCACAGGATGCCCACGTCGCGCCGTGTCCGGATGAGACGGCCAGCCCCCTGCTTGAGGGCCAGGACAGCGTCGGGAACCTGATACTCGACGAACGGGTCGCCGCCCCGGCTCTTCAGGTCCTGCAGGCGAGCGGCCAGCAACGGGTCGGAAGGAACCGCGAACGGCAGGCGATCGATCACCACCAGTGACAGGTCCGCCCCCGGGACATCGACGCCTTCCCAGAATGACGCCGTGCCCAGCAGCACCGCCCGCGGCGTGCGCGTGAACCGTCTCAGGAGAAAATCCCGCGGCGCCTCTCCTTGCACCAGCAGCGAATAGTCCGTGTCCTCGGCCAGCCTCTCCTGCATGGCGTGCAGGTTCGCGAACGAGGTGAAGAGCAGAAAGGCCCGCCCCTCGCTGATCGCCAGGAGCTGACGCACGATGAGGCTGGCCGCCGCGATGAATGGAGGCTCGGACGGCTCGGGCAGATCGCCGGGCAGAAAAAGAACCCCCTGCTCCTCGTAGTCAAACGGTGAGGCGACCTGGATCTCCTCCGCGTCATCGAGGCCGAGACGATCCCGGACGAACTCGAAGCTGCCAGCCACGGACAGGGTCGCGGACGTGAGGACCGCGGCGCGCAGCCGGGAGAACAGATGTTCGCGCAGCGGCTGCGAGACATCGATGGGAGACGCATTGATGAACACGCCCTTGCCCCGGGTCTCGAACCAGCGCACGAAACGGGCATCGGTGCCGTCGAAGATCGCCTCCAGGTCCTCATCGGCCTCATCACACCGGCGTCGCAGCGCGGCACGCCGCTCGATGGTCTCCACATCGTCCTCGACAGGAGCCCCCAGTCGCGCGGCCAGGCGCGACAGTGCGGCACGCAGCTCCCGGACCGCCGGTGCGGCCACCTCGCCCATGCGGTCCATCGGGAAGCGCCCCTCGCCGGCCTGGAGGAGGCGGCTGAACAGTTCCTGCCCGCGACCGCCCACGTCGGTGGCCGCGCGGACCATCTCCTTGCCGGGCAGGGCAGGACCTCCCTCCCGCGCCGCGTCATCCGCCAGTTCCCGGATACGCCACGACGACAGGCGCCGGCCGAAGTACTGGGTGGCGATGGCCTCCATCCGGTGGGCCTCGTCGAACACGACACAGTCATGGTCGGGAATCACCTGCCCGAAATCGCCGACGCGCACGGCCAGATCCGCGAACAGCAGAGCATGATTGACGATGAGGATCTGCGTCTGTTCCGCCTGACGCCGCATCTTGACCAGATGACAGTCGTCGTACACGGGACACCGCCGCCCGAGACAGGTGTCGGCGCGCGCGTTGATGCGGCTCCAGAACCGGGCGCGGTCGGGTAGCCCCGCCACTTCCGCGCGGTCACCGGTCTCGGTCTCGCCGGCCCACCGGGTCACGAGATCGAAGACCGCGCTCTCCTTTCCGAGGTCGAGACGGCGGTGGCGAGAGAACTCGTCGAACCGATGCAGACACAGGTAGTTCTCCCGTCCCTTCATGGTCAGGGCGGAGAAGTCGAGACCGAGGCGGTCGGCCAGGAACGGCACGTCCTTGCGGGCGATCTGTTCCTGCAGAGTGCGCGTGGCGGTGGAGATCACCACGCGACGCCCGGACTGCACGGCAGGGACGAGGTAGGCGAGTGTCTTGCCCGTTCCGGTGCCCGCCTCGGCCAGCAGGAGGCCACCGGAGTCGAACGTCTCCTGCACGGCCCGCGCCATCTCGAGCTGGCCCGAGCGATACTCGAAACCGTCCTGCGCCGCCGCCAGGGCGCCGACCGGGCCGAACATCTCGTCAGGAGAAAAGCGCGTCATCGTCCGGACCCGCGCCCGGCCGGCGCGTTCACCGGTGCTGCCGCCCCACGTACAGAGGGAATCGTCTCACCATGGCGGCCACCTCGGCGCGCACGGCCTCCACCACCTCGGGCCGGGCCACGGCCTCACGACCCTCGCCCTCGATGGCGCCGATCACGCGGTCGATGAGGCCGGCGATGACACTCATCTCGGCCTCGCCCATGCCCCGCGTCGTCAGAGCCGGCGTGCCCATGCGAATGCCCGAGGCCACCATGGGAGGGTTCGGGTCGAACGGGATGGTGTTCTTGTTGGTCGTGATGCCGGCCTTCTCCAGTTCTCGCTCCGCCACCCGGCCGGTCACCCCGCGGGCGGAGACGTCGGCGCACAGGACGTGGGTGTCGGTGCCGCCCGAGACCAGGCGGAATCCCCGGGCCATCAGCTCGTCCGCCAGCCGGGCCGCGTTGGCGACGAGTCGCGCCTGGTACTGCGTGAAGCCCGGCGCCAGCGCCTCGCGGAAACCGACCGCCTTGGCCGCGATGACATGCATGAGCGGCCCGCCCTGGGACCCGGGAAACACCCGGCGGTCGAGATCCTTCGCCCACTTCTCGCGGCAGAGAATGAGCCCGCCCCGCGGCCCGCGCAGCGTCTTGTGCGTGGTGGAGGTGACGAAATCAGCGTGAGGCACCGGGCTGGGATGAAGTCCTGCCGCCACCAGGCCGGCGATGTGCGCCATGTCGACCATGAGCACGGCATCGACCGATCGCGCCACCTCGGCGAAGCGCGAGAAATCGATGCGGCGGGAGTAGTTCGACGCGCCGGCGATGATCAGCCTGGGGCGATGCTCGCGGGCGCGCGCGGCCAGTTGCTCGTAGTCGATGGTCTCCTCGCCCTGCTTCACGCCATAGGTCACCACGTGGTACAGCAGCCCGGAGATATTGAGCGGATGGCCGTGTGTCAGATGCCCGCCGTGCGACAGATCCATGCCAAGAATGGTGTCACCCGGTTTGAGCACGGTCAGGTACACCGCGGTGTTGGCCTGCGTGCCGGAGTGAGGCTGGACGTTGACGTGATCGGCGGCAAAGAGCCGGCGCGCCCGGTCCCGGGCCAGGTTCTCGACGACATCCGCGTGGACACAGCCTCCGTAATAGCGGCGGCCGGGGTATCCTTCCGCATACTTGTTGGTGAAGACCGATCCCAGAGCGGTGAGCACGGCTTCCGAGACAAAATTCTCGGACGCGATGAGTTCCAGGGTGGCGGCCTGGCGACATGCCTCGTCCCGAATGGCGGCATGAACCTCGGGATCGACGGACTCCAGCGAACGGCTCATCTCGCCCTCGATGTCAACGCCACGGGTCATCGGCAGTCCTCGGCGACCTCACTCGGGGAAACAGGGGAAGGCCCGTGGCGGGCCTTCCATTCCATCATTATAGAAATCACCCCCCGGCGGCAACCGGGAGCCAGCAGAAAAATCCAGGGGTGGCATGGCCGCCGGTACGGCTGGTAGAATGCCGGCCCGATGAATGCCCCGTTCTGATAAGGAGAGAGCTTCCCCATGACGTACATAGTCACCGGCAACTGCGAGAATTGCAGATTCACAGACTGCGTCGAGGTCTGTCCCGTCGACTGCTTCTACGGCGATGCCACGATGCTTTACATCCATCCGGATGAATGCATCGACTGTGGCGCGTGCGTTCCCGCCTGCCCGGTGGAAGCGATCTATCCCGAGGCCGACGTGCCCGAGGCCGAGAGCAAGTGGACCCAGATCAATTACGACAAGTGCGAGAACGAGCTGGATTCGCTGGAGAACGTCACCGAGAAGGTCGACCCCCTGCCCACTGCCGAGGCAAAGAAGGCCGCGCTGGGCAAGTAGCACGGCCCGCTGTCGCGCCGGATCAGTCCCGCGGGGCCGCAGGCGACACGCCGGCCCGGTGCAGTCGCTCGTGCTCGGCCAGGGCGAACGTATCGGTCATCCCGGCCAGATGATCCGCCAGCAGGCGGAGGAAGATCGGGTTCGAGCGAAAGTGGGCCCGGATCTCCTCCGGCACGGCCGCCGGGGAGAGATCCCTCAGGAACCGGCCGCCGGTCTTCTCCTTGACACGCAGCAGGACATGATCCTCCAGCAGCAGGGGGTCGGCATGGTAGGCCGTGAGGAGATCCAGGAACACCTGCCTCGCCCGCGCATCGGATCGATGCACGGCGAATGACTGGATCACCCGCCGGTAGACAAACTTCTTCAGTTGCCCGAACAGGCCGCGTACCGGCGGCGAGAGTTGCACCAGGCCGGCCGGCAGGCTCCGGCGCCGCTCGGTGAACTCGCCAGGCGAGGTGACGCCCTCTCTCTCGGCCCATTCTCCGATCCGCGCGGCGGTCTGGATGGCCGCCGAGGTCACCAGCAGGTGCACGATGCCGCGGTTGATCAGGTTGACCCGGTGAAACCGGCCCCGGCCGGCCCAGGATCCGGCCAGCTTCGAGACCACCTCCTGCACGATGCCCAGCGATTCGACCTCGGCCAGTTCCACCACCCCATCCTGGATGCCGTCATCCAGGTCGTGAACCTGCTGGGCGATCTCGTCGGCCAGCGCCACCACCTGGGCTTCCAGCGCCGGCGCCATGTCCAGCGCCAGCCCCTCCCGGTTCAGATCCGGATAGCTCACATCGGAGCGCAGCGCGGTGTGCTTGAGGATACCCTCCCGCACCGCGTCGGTGAGGTCGAGACCCGGGTGCCTGTAGCGGATCTCCAGCAGGTCGACCACCCGCAAGCTCTGGTAATTGTGCTTGAAGCCGCCGCATCGCCGTGCGACGGCCGGGTCGACGCCGCGGACCGGGATCGACCCGGTGAGCACGCCGTTGAGAACCGACTCGCCGGCGTGACCGAAGGCGCTGTGCCCCAGGTCGTGCCCCAGGGCGATGCCCTCTGTCAGATCCTCGTTGAGAGCCAGGGCACGCGCCAGCGTGCGCGCCAGTCCCGCCACCTCCAGAGTGTGGATCAGGCGGTTGCGAAAATGGTCGCTGCGATCCGGCAGGTAGACCTGGGTCTTCTGTCGGAGGCGGCGGAAGGCGCGGGAGTGCACGATGCGATCCCGATCGCGCTGGAATTCGGTGCGAAAATCGAAGGTCCGTCCTTCAGGATCGATGCCATGACGCCGGGTCGCCCCGGCGGATCGCAGCGCCCACGGCGCCAGCCGGGATTCTTCGAGTTCCTCGAGACGCCCGCGGGTCCGCCCGGCCCAGGCCGGTGAGCCGCCGGACAGGACCGGATCGCTCAGCGATGCCCCCGGCCGCCCGTTCGTCCCCCACCCCGGGAAACGTGGCCATGGGAGACGCCCCGGGACATGCCGCGGTGCGATGCACCCCGCGAGGCGCCGGACGAGACCCGGTGGGTCCGGCCGCTGCTGCCGCGCGATGACATCCTGTGGGAGCTGCCCGAGCGGGACGCACTCACCGACCGATGGCCCGTCGAGGAGCGGTGCGAGGTCAGCGTTCGACCCGAGCGCCGGGAGGGCGTTCGCGCCGACCCATGACTCCGTGAGCTGATGCCGGTCCGACCCGAGAGTCGCGGCAAGCTCGAACGATGACGATCCGGCAGATGAGAGCGGGTCACGACGCGGTCTCGCGACCCGGTGACGCCGGCGCTGCCGCCGCCGGAGCGATGCCGGAGAACATCTTCCTTGTGGCGGACACCGTCATGATGATGGCCGTCGAGATGCCCGTCGTGATGGTGATGACCGCCGAACCCGTACGGGTAGGCATAGCCGTAGGGATAGCCATAGGCGTAGGACGGATAGTACCCGTAGTACACGCCGAAGCTGAACCCCGGGTAGCCGTAGTACGGCGCGTACCCGTATCCGTCGTACGGATACAGCTCGTATCCGCCGTCGTTGTAGATATAGATGTCACCGTCCTCGTCGCTCTCGTCGGCGATCGACGGATCCGGCGCCGCCCCGCCGCGCCCCTCCGTCGCGGGAACGTCCGGCGGTTCGTACCCGTCCCCCTCGGCCTGGTAGTCCACGACACCGGCCCGTGTCTCATCGCCGATCCGTGCCCCCCAGTGCAGGTTCACCCGGGTGAACGACCCGGTCGGGCCGAGGAAGAAGAGGAGATCGCCCTCGGTGGCGGCGCCATCCGCCACCTCGATCCGCTCGACCGCCACGCCGTCCTGACGGAGCTGCGGGTCGGAGAGCAGTGTGCCGGAGCCGGTCACCAGCCAGACGTCGAGGGTCCTGAGCGTCAGCACACCGCCGGCGCGGTTGTCCACGCTGACGTGAAAGCTCATCACGGGCTGCGGCCAGCCGCGCGATACACGCGTGTCGATCCCGGAGAACGCGAAGCGGATGGTGCCGCCATCAGGATTGCCTGAGGACAGCTCCGTGGTCTCATCGCCGGCCGGGACGAACCCGGCGAGGGCGAGGCCGAGGGAACCGAGGAAGAGGGTCAGGCCAGAGAAGACGAGCCGGCTGGTTCTCATGGGGGCACTCCTTGTGGGAATGATACCACTCTCGGGCCATCGCGCCAGCGCATCGGCTCGATCCGTGGCCCGCGAACCCCCGCCGGTTACGGGATTCGTCTGGACACGTCGGCGGAGTCGAGGTATATGGAATCGATCCAAGACATGCGCGGAACGGCCGGGGGGGGCTCCGGCCGACCCGCAGAAGGTGGTCGACGATGAGGGGGAAAACCGCCAGGATCTGGCGTCTCGTCTATCTGCTCGCCCTGCTGGCTCTGCCGATGCTGGCGGGTCGTTGACGACGACGCTCCTCTAGGGCGCCACGAGGCCCGCCGGGGGGAGACCATCCCCGGGACATCGGGCGAGGCGGGCGCGCCTCTCGAGGAGGGGGAAGAGGGGGGAAGGCGCATCCGGAAGGATGCGCCTTTTTTCCTTCGCCTCGTCTCCTTGAAGGCTCCTTCTGCCGGCCGGCTGCCTGACCTGAGCGGTCAGCGGCGGTCGTGAACGCGGCGTGGCATCTGGGCCTGGGGGCGTTTCACATCGAGCGGCACGATGACCGGTGGTACATTCGGCCCGAGATCGAGAAACTGCTCCGCGCTCACCATCTGCGCGAAGAAGCGGTCCTGAGCCGCTTCGGTGGGCGTGAAGAACCGGACGATGACGATTCCCGTCACGTCATCCGGGAGCTGTTCCGGAGGCATACCCGCCGCTTCCCGGGCCGCCTGCGCCTGGGTCAGGATCTCCGCCACGGTCACACTGACGGTCTGCCCGGGGGAGACCGGAAAGCGGGTCGCGCTGCGATGGGAACCATCCGAGGCCACGAAGATGGCGGCAGCCCCCATCGGGCCGTTGCCGACGTTGGACACGTGAACCACGGTCGTCCAGCGCGGGAAATCGGTGGCGTCACCCACGGGCTGCCGGACGGTCTGGCGGACGAACGACACCACCGTCCGGGGGGCGAGGAAGCGGAACCCGTCGTCGGGCATCTCGTCCTTCTGGACCTCCTGCGCCAGAAGGCCGACCGGCGCGAGCAGCGAGAGGGCAACAACGAGGAGAACGGTGCGGAAACGCGCAGTGAAGCGGGACATGGAAGCCTCCGGCAAGGGCGATGAGAACGCCGGGGGAGCGGGCCGCCGGCCGGCGAGCCCCGTGCTCGCCTGATGATTCGACCGTGCTCAGCCGCCGGAGGTTGAATCAACGGCTGCTCAAAAACCGCGTGCAGAGCCGCCGGGAAGCCACGAATACCGGCGGCCGGAAGCCGGCCCGCACCACGGTTGCCGGCCTGAGACCGCGCCGGGCCGGAGCCGCAGCCAGCCCCATCATCTGGGCATCTCGACGCTATTCTCGATTCAAGACTCGATACCGGGACGATGGCGGCCCGATATGAGACGCATTCTCCGGGCGGGTCCCGTCCTGACGGTGCCGGTCGATTCCAGGCCATTCGCGCCTGCAGGAAGACATCCCTCACTACGTCCCCCCTAGAGGACAGTCTGGTACAATCACCTTCTTTCTGTTATACTTCTGAAAGATTTTGACGGTCATCGACGATGTTTCTTGCCCGCGAAGCCATGCTTCGCGGACCTTCGACGAGGAGCCACATGGCACCTTCGAAGCTTGCAGCCGCGGTTGAAGTTCGCGATCTTCCTCGCGATGTGCGCGACGCGATCGACATGTACATGCCGCGCGGGATTCCACCTCTATCGGCGCACTATTACGTGCAGGCGGAATACGTAAGACTGGTCCGCAGTCGCGCGCAGGCGGAGCGCAACGCCGAGCGCTGGTCACGCTATGTCGACGAACTGAGCGACAAGCTCCCCAACCTGTCCGTGAAGGATGTCACGAACTACGTCGGCGACAACTGCTACCAGGTCGACATCCTGCTCCACCCGGGCCTGGATCTTCCCGACGATCCCGCCGACCTCCTCGGCACGCTGCGGCGTGGCGTACGCATCGCGTCGATCTATGCCTCGTTTCTGGCGCCTGCGTGGTGGATGGGGGTCCAGAAGATCGTCCGCGTCGGCAGCCGAGGCAGTCGCCGTAGCTGGGAATCCCCGCAGCGCTCGCCGGCCCAGAAGGTGCGCCTCGTGGCGGACGAGGTGCTCGGAACTCTCGGCTGGCTGCGGCTTTCGACCGAGCAGGTGCGGCAGAAGATCGCCGACCTGAGCGTGCACGGCAAGACCCCGGGCGAGTCCCGGGTCGGTCACGTTCTGTTCAGCAACAATCTCGACTTTTCCTGAGCAGCGCCCCCGGGCTTCGAGGAGGTACCATCCCCTTGGCAACCATGAAGACAGCGTTGCGGGCCGTTTCGAACCGGTTGCCCGATAACGTCCGTCTGGCGCTGCGTCGCTACTTTCCCTCGGAGGTCTCGGCGCGATCGGCAGCCTACTACGCCCTTCCCGAACATCTCGCTCTGCTGCGCTTGCGCTCCGAGGCCGAGAACCGGATGCTGCGCTGGACCGATGTGGCCGACGATCTCAGGAAGAGTCTCAAGGATCTTGCGGTCCGGGTGACGGAGACCACGGCGTTCAGCAACTCCTATGCGGTCGACATCCTGCTCCACGAGGATGTGGAGTTTCCGGAGACCGACGAGGGTCTCTTCGAGCACCTGAAGGCGCCCGTGCGCACCGCCCATATCTCCGCGAGCTTTCTGACCTCCTACTGGACCATCGGCTTTCGCCGCTGGCGCAAGAACAACCGGGGGGACATCGTCGTCCGGTCCGTTCCCCAGCAGGGCCGCCACTCCACCCGCGTGGCCAATCTCGCCAAGAAGGTCCTGACCAAGCACGGCTGGAAGAAGATCCCGTCAAATCTCGCCCAGACGAAGATCCCGGGAATCGACCTGAGGTCCGTCTCCCGGGGCGAGGTCCGGGTGGCGGACATCGTCTTCGGTGAGAATCAATCGATCTGACACGAGAGGAGCTCGAACGTGGGCCAGAAGACACACCTGCGGACCATTCGCCAGCGGCGCAAGCGCCGCCGGGAACGTGTGAAGGAACGGATCCGGGCGGCACGCCAGGAAGGGCACAAGACCCGACCGGCCTGAACAACGGGCCGTTCTGTCGCTGTCGCCTGGCTCACCGGTGTCGGGACGTCTCGATGCCGACCAGAGGCGCGAATCGTGGCATGTCACCGCCGTCTGGCGGCCGGCGGGTGACGATCACCCCGCCGGGTCAGTGTCTGGTTTCGATGCACCCAGTGGGCGAGCGGGGAGCAGCGCTTCTCCCCCGGGCTGCAGCAGGCGGGTGACGATCTCCCCGCGGATCAGGTGGCGCTCGACGATCTCGGCCACGTCATCCGGCGTCACGCCGCCGTACCACACCCCTTCCGGGTAGATCACCACGCTGACCCCGCTCTCGCAGGTGTCGAGGCAGCCGGCGGCGTTGGCCCGGATGCGCCCGGCCAGGCCCTTTGCCTTGAGAGCCTGCTTGAACGCCTCGCGCACCGCCGCACCGCCCTTTGCCAGACAGCAACCACGCGGGTGATCCGCGGCACGCTCATTCAGACAGACGAAGACATGGCGCTCGTAGCGAGCCATGGGGACGATGCTAACACGGGTGAGGCGGCCCGCCGTGCCGCCCGGGCGGTTGACCCTCGCCGCCGCGACGAACGAGAATATGTGCCATGAGCAAGCAGAAGCGACCCGCCGCAGGCCCTCGCGACGAACCGGCAGCCGCGACGCTCGATGTCGTCTGTCCGTGCTGTGACGCCCATCTGCGCGTGGACGGGTCCACCGGCGCCGTGCTGCACCACGCGGCGCCGAGGAAGCGGCCGAAGCAATCGTTTCAGCAGGCCCTCGAGGAGGAACGCGCCCGGCGGCAGCGGGGAGATGATGCCTTCGGGGAGGCCCTGAACTCACAGCGTGACCAGGAGGCCCTTCTCGAGCGTCGCTTCGAGGAGGCCATGAAGCAGGCGGCGCGCGACCCCGACGGCAAAGTTCCGCATCCGTTCGACAACGAGTGACGCCTGGCCCGGCGGGGTGAATTGCAGCCGTCCCGCGCCACCGCCCTCACCGGTGGGCGACCGGATCCCCGCGGCCGCTGACCCGTCCGTCCTGTTCCGGGGACGCCGGACCTGACCTCCCGCCCGGACAGCCGCGCCACCCGCGTGAACGCCCATGAAGGCCACAACCTCAACGACATCAACTCTTTCCAGGATGATCCGGGAAAACCGTCGCGGCTGGAACGGTTCTCGCAGCCACTATGGCCGGAGGTGACAGATGAGACGACTCGCCAGCACCACTTCGGGAATCATCGGTTTCGCCGCGCTGCTGCTTCTGGCCGCTCCGTCGACAGCCCGGGCCGGCGACCCCCATCACCGGGGCCACGGCCATGGCTACTCCCATCATGAGATCCGGACCCACCACGGGCACCGTTCATACCGTTCCGGCCGTGCCGTGTATGGTGGCTTCGCGGTGCCGCACCGGATCCACGGCCCCGCCTACCGGACCTACCGCCCCTACTACACCGGGTCGGTCTACCACGGCGCCCACCACCACCGTCACCGCATCTACCGTTTCCCGGTCTATTCGCCCTACAGCGGTCCCGTCTACCGGACCTATGCCTACTGCGATGGCAATCTGTATGGCGGTCCGGTGACCGGCTACGGCGTGGCCTACGACGGCGGCTTCCATGCGTCGGTGCGCACGCGCCACCTGCAGGTCGACTACCACGGGCGGTGAGACAGGCGCGGCGAGGGTCGTGTCCACGCACCGGGCGGCCCTCGTCGCCGGCCGCTCGCCCGTGATCGGCCGGATCGAACCTGTCCGCCTCCGCGTCAGGCGCTGCCGGGCGGTGGCGCCAGCAGGGCCTCGGCACTGGCCTTCTCCACCGCGCTGATGTCGGAGACGGCCAGCGCCACCCGCGCGGCCCCCTTGACCAGCCACGGGTCGACGGCTGCCGCCACCCGGGCAATGCGCAGGGCCGTGGCGGCGGTGAGTGTGCCGTCGGGATCCAGCAGGGCCAGGCGCAGGGCGGCGGCGGCCTCGTCCTGATGCCCGGCGGCCGACAGGATGCGCGCGATCCGTGTCAGCAGCACCGGGGCCGCGTGCAGATCGGCGCAGTTCTCCACCAGGGCGCGCCAGTGGTCGATGGCCTGTCGGATGTCGCCGGCGCGCAGCTCATCGTGAATGAGGGCCAGCGCCGGGTCGGCGATCTCCGCCAGCCGGCCGTCCTCCGACGCCACGGTGAACAGCGCCAGCGCCACATCCCGGTTGTGCGGCTGCCGACGGGCCGCCGCGGCGAGCAGGTCGAACCCGGCTTCCGGCCGGCCGCTCGCCCGTGCGTCCAGCGCCTCGTCCACCACCGGGTTGTCGACCAGGGTCCGCTCCAGGGTCGCATCCAGCCGTGGCCGGATCACTCGTTGCTCGACCTGACAATGCTTCATGGCCAGGGCCACGCCAACGCCGAACACGAACCCGCCCACGTGCGCCCAGTAGGCCACGCCCCCGCCAGAAGTCGCCGCGCTGCCCATGGAGGCCATGACGACCTGCTCCATGAACCACATCGGGAGCATGATCCAGGCCGGGGAGGAGAAGGTGCCATGGAACATCAGCCCGATGAAGTAGACGAAGTGAATGTGTGTGTTCCAGTAGCGCACCAGGAAGGCGCCCATGACACCGGCGATGGCGCCGGAAGCTCCGACGAGCGGCACGTCCGCGGCCGGGTGCATGGCCAGGAACAGCAGGGCCGATACCACCCCCGCGGCCAGATAGAAGCCGGCGAACAGTTCCCGCCCCCAGACATCCTCGACGAACGGCCCGGTCAGGTACAGGATGAGGAAATTGCCCAGCAGGTGGAGCAGACCGACATGCAGGAACATGTGGGTGATGAGGGTCACGATGGACGGCCGGGCCGGCACCAGACCGAAACGGCGCAACGGGTGGGCGTTGATGTGGGCGCTCACCGAGGCGACCAGACCATCGAACTCCGCCTGGATCTCGGCGCGTTCCTCCGCACTCTCCTCACGCGGCCGGCTGGTGCGGTACATCTCCAGGATGGCCCGGCGCGAGCGCGCATCCATGCCCGCGAAGACGATCTTGCCGGCGGCCTCGTCGATCTCCACATGGGGATGCTCCGTGACGAAGGTGGTCAACTCCTTCATCAGGGCGATGCCCTGCGCGTCGATGGGTGGCGTGTAGTGCGTCACCAGCAGCGCCAGGACGCAGAGCCCCATGATGCCGAAGGTCACCCAGGGCAGGCGGCGCACGCCGCCGTTCTCATGGCCGATGGGAAGGATCATGGTGGCGTCCAGCGGGGCGGAAGGTCGGTATCAATATAGGTGGACCGACCCGACCCGCCAGCCGGAGCGGCGGTGCAGACAGACGAGCGTGTCGGACCAGCCGCGGCGACCCTGCCGGGCTGTGGTTCGCCGCGCCGGCCGGAGCGCTCGGCGGGGTCGGAAAGAGCGTGGCGAGCCAAGCGGTGGTCCGACGCCGGCCGGTAATGTCGGGGCGGGCTGATCCGGGCGATGCCGGAACCCCGGGTCAGTTGCCAGGCACCGGTGACGACGCCTTCAGATGGGACGGCAGGCAGAGGATGTCGCAGGTGGCGGTCAGCGTCGCGATCTGCACCGGCGACCCGTCGAGGTCGACGAAGCGATAGCCCAGGGCGGCCAGCTCGGCGAAGGCGGCCACCTCGGCCTCCCAGTCGGGATGAACCCGCCCCCACGCCACCTCGCAGAGGATCACCGGGCGGGGCTGCCAGGCACGCAGGGAGTTCGCCATGCCGCGCAGCACCTTGTACTCCGCCCCCTCGACATCGATCTTGATGAGATCGGGGACCGCGGTGATGCCGGTGGCATCGAAGCGCCGCACGGCGACGTTGACCTCGTGCATGTCCGGTGAGCCGCCGGCGGCGATGAGCGTGTTCCAGCCGATGTTGCCGTTGCCCGCCACCAGGAACCGCGCCTCCCCGTCGACATCGCTGAGCCCGAAGTTCCGGATCGCAGGCATCACGCCCGGCTCGGACCGGAACGTCTCGTGGCAGAGGTTCGCCAGGTGAGGGAGCGGCTCGAACAGTTCGAGCCGCCCGCGCAGAGCGGTGGCCCGCGCCAGCAGCAGACTGAAGTAGCCGATGTTCGCCCCCACGTCGAAGACGGTGGAGTCGGGCCGGACGAACGGGGCCACCGCCGCCACCAGGCGGTCATACTCCGCCCGGCGGCGCGTGAACCAGCGCAGTGCCTGGGCGTGGGTGACGTGCAGCGGGTCGTGGGCCGGGGCGAACCGGTCGACCATCCGGTCGCGAAGACGTCGAAGCAGGTTCATGGGCCGGGCTCCTCCTTGCCGGTCGGCCGGCGGCAGCACCCGCCGGCGCCGACCGCGACATCGTTGGTTATAATGCCGCGCGCTGCGACTTCCCAGGAAGGCGGGGAGAGCCATGAGACCGGTGAGGCGGGCTCTGTCACGAGCCCTGGCACTGATGGTGCACGGGGGCGTCCGGCTCACCGGCCGCACACCCCGCATGATCCTGACCTATCACCGGGTGGGAACCGGGCCGGGCCAGGCCGACCGGGAGGTCTTTGCGGCCCAGCTCCGGCGGGCGAAGGCCCGGGGCTACGAGTTCGTGACCGTCTCGCGGCTCGTCGACGGGCTCCGGTACGGCACCGATTTGCCGCCCAGGGCCGTCGCCTTGACATTCGACGACGGCCTGGCCGACACCGCGCAGGTGGTGGCTCCGCTGCTGAGGGAACAGGGCGTGGTCGCCACGGTCTTTCCGATCCTGTCGTTTCTCGGCGGCCCGCGCCGGTATGCCTCGGCGCGCTCCCGCTGCTTTCTGCTGGAGGACGATGGCGACCCGCAGACGGTGGCCTACGACTACATGAGCTGGGAGGAACTCGACCGCTGGGTCGAGGCGGGCGGCGAGGTCGGCGGACACACTCTGACGCACCCCTTCCTGGGGGAGGTCGACGAGGCCACCGGGCTGGCGGAGATCCGGGGGTGTCGTGACCGGCTTGCCGCGCGCTACACGAAACCGCCGCGCATCTTCTGCTACCCCTACGGGGACGACTCCGGGCGCGCCGGCACCTGGGTGCGCCAGGTCGGGTTCGAGGCCGCGGTGACCGGTCACGAGGGCATCGTCGACGGCCGCGACGACCTCCATCACCTGCGCCGCCTGCCGGGAGCCGTCACCGCCGGGGCCGAGTTCGACGACCTGCTGGCCGGCGTCTTTCTCTGGCGCGACCGCCTGCGCCGGCGGCGCCGCGCCTGAGGCAGCGCTCAGCCCTCTGCCTTGGCGGCCAGGATGGCCTTGACGAGCTGGGGAGGCAGATCGGCGCAATCGATCTCCCGGTAGGCTTCCTTCTCCAGGTCGAGGGTGATCTTGTAGGTGTCGAGAAAGTTGACACACGGTGGGCAGTCGGAGATGTGCGCGCGAAAGGCGTCCCGCTGCGCCGCCGGCAGCTCGTCGTTGAGATAGGCCATGAGAAAGTCGACGAATTCCCGGCAGGTCATCATGAGGCACCTCTTGCGAGACGGGTGTCCAGCAGCGTTCTCAGGGCGAGACGTGCGCGATGCAGGCGGATCTTGACCGCGTTCGGACTGATCCCCAGGAGCCCGGCGGTCTGTGCCGTGTCGAGTTCCTCGATGTCTCGCAGCAGCAGCACGGTTCGATAGCTCTCCGGCAGCTGATCGATGGAATGGCGCACGAACTGCCGGATCTCCTTGCTCTCCAGTAACCGTTCCGACCTGTCCCGCCATTCCCGGGGCATCCGGGCGGCGCGACCCTGATCGGTGAAGTCCGGCAGCAACTCCTCGATGGACGATTCCGGCTTGCGCCGCCGGGCGCGCAGCTTCATCAGGGCGGTGTTGGCGGCGATGCGGTGCAGCCAGGTGGACAGGCGGGCCTGGCCCCGAAAATCCTCCAGGGCCCGGAAGGCGGCCATGTAGGTCTCCTGCACCGCATCCCGGGCATCTTCCTCGTTGCCGAGCAGGCGCCGGGCCAGGGCCAGCAGCCGGCCGCCGTACTCGTTGACGACGGTCTCGAACGCCCCGGCCTCGCCCGCCCGCAGCCGGCGCACCAGGTCGGCGTCGGGGTCCGCACGACCGCCGGGAGGATCTGAGGCAGGATCTGGGCTCATCACGCCGGGCATCATCTTCCTGCGCCGCTCGCAGCCGGACGCGGACGGCACGGGCCGCGTGACCTGCTCCGGGACGCGTCTTCAGCCTAGCGCATCCACTTCAGCCACATGCAGAAGATCTTCTTCACGCGGGGGGTCAGGCGGGTCCGGTTGAAGGCGTCCCCGATCTGGCGGATGGCCTCGGCCTGGGTCGGATACGGATGGATGACCGCCGCCAGCTTGTGGAGTCCGATGCCCTCCTTCATCGCCAGCGTGATCTCGCTGATCAGGTCTCCAGCGTGGGCGGCGACGATGGTGGCGCCGATGATGGTGCCGGTGCCCTTGCGCACGATGACCTTGACGAACCCCGCCTCCTCGCCGTCCGCCACCGCACGGTCGACCTCGCTCATGTCGCGCACGAAGGTGTCGATGCCCACGGCATCTCGCTTCGCGTCGGTCTCCGACAGACCCACCGACGCCACCTCGGGAGAGGTGTAGGTGCAGCGCGGGATGATCAGCGAGCCGAGGCGAGCGCGGCCGAGGAACAGGCTGTTCTGGATGACGATGCGCGCCGCGAAGTCCGCCGCATGCGTGAACTTCTGCCGCATGGCCACATCGCCGGCGGCATAGATGGCGCGGTTCGAGGTGCGCAGATGATCGTCCACCTCGACACCCTGGCGGGCGTCGTGGTTGACGCCGACGGTGTCGAGCCCGAGCCCGGCGACATTCGGCGCCCGGCCGGCGCCGATGAGGATCTCGTCGACCTCGAGGCTCTCCTCCCGGCCCTCCCGCTCAAAGACCAGGACCTTGCCGGCGGTCTCGCGCCGCACCTGCACCAGTTGCGCCCCGGGAATCATCTCGATGCCGTCGCCTTCGAAGGCCCGGCTGACGATGGCGGCGGCCTGCGGATCTTCCCGGGGCAGGATGCGCGGGCCGCGGGTGAGGATGGTGACGGCCGAGCCCAGGCGCTGGAAGGCCTGCGCCAGCTCCGCGCCGATGGGGCCGCCGCCGATCACCGCCAGGCGCTGCGGACACTCGGTCAGGGAGAACACCGTCTCGTTGGTCAGGAAGCCGGCTTCTTCCAGGCCCTCGACGTCGGGCCGGACCGCGCGCGCGCCGGTGGCGATCACCGCGCGGCGGTACCGCAGGACCGTCTCGCCCACCATCACCTCGCCCGGCGCGGTGAAGACGCCATCGCCCAGGAAGACATCCACGCCGAGATCGCGAAACCTCTCGGCCGAGTCGTTGCGGCTCAGTCGGGCCCGGATGCGCCGCATGCGCGCCATCACCGCCCCGAAGTCCGCCGTCACGCCGCCGGGCGCCTGCAGGCCGAACTCGGCCGCCTGCTTCATCTCGCCCGCCAGCCGCGACGAGCGGATGATCGACTTCGACGGCACGCAGCCGACATTGAGGCAGTCACCGCCGAGCAGGTGCCGCTCCACCAGGGCCACCCTCGCCCCCAGACCGGCGGCTCCCGCGGCGGTGACCAGCCCTGCCGTGCCGGCACCGAGGACCACCAGGTGGTAACGGCGCCTGGGTTCGGGGTTCACCCAGTCGAGCGGATGCACGTTCTGCACCAGCGCTGCGTTGTGAACGTCCTCCGGGGTGACGAGTGGCGTCACCGGCTCGTCACGAACCACCTCCGGCTGCACACGGCTGATTGGCTGAGACGGGAGCATGGGGACCCTGCGAATCGATCGAAAGACCCGGGGCGGATATCCCGACAACCACACCCGGTGGGGGTTATTCCTCGCCGGGCCTATTCCACCAGCCCGGTCTCCGGGTGAAAGGCCGCCCAGGTGTACCAGTAAACGCGCAGGGCGGGCAAGCGGGTCAGGGCCTGGCCGGCCAGCGGACCCGACACGGCCTTGCCCGAATCAGGGTCGAAGTGCGTCCCGGTCCGCGCATCGATCAACCGGCCGTCGGCCAGCGACAGATCGACGCGCGTCCCGTCCACGTCGGCACGATACGCCGCGCTGCCCTGGCCGAGCAGCGAGACCCAGGTCACGGCGGTGTCGCCGACCTGGCCGGTGATGGTGCCGGCGGCGCGCAACTGCTCCAGCGGCACGGCGCTGAACTGCGCGCCGAGCTGGGCGCCGACCACCAGCGTCTTGCCCGGCAACCGCTCGTCGGTATTCTTGCCGGCGCGTCCCATGCGGTCGGGGCTCTCGTAGTAGCGCGCATACGGCGTGCCGTCGAGCGGTGGTTTCTCCAGCACCAGCGTGTCGGGGTGCGCCGCCTTCCATTCCCCCCAGGTGGTGACCATGGACGGGATCTCGTCCAGCGTCTCCCCCTTCATCTCGCCGGTGATGGCCGTCGCGTTCACCTGGCTCCAGTAGCTCTCCGACTTGCGGTCATACATCACCAGGGCGTCGCGCCACAGCGCGCCGCTGACTCCGAACGTGGTCTCCTCTCCCTTGATGCGGCGGACGTACACGACGCCCGTGTTGGCCAGGGGTCACCAGGTGGCGGCGATCGGCGTGTCCGAGAGCCGGTCGTTGACCACCTCGTGGCGATCGAGATGCCAGGTGGAATAGGCGCGAGCCTCGTGGCCGTCGAAGACACCGAGAACCATCTCGTCATCACGCATGAACGCGGCACCCTCGGCGGCGGAGACCATGTGCGGATCGTCGACAGGAGGAATGGCGTCCTTGGGGATCAGCTTGACGATCGGGTCGCCGTCGACGGTGGCCTCGACCGTCGGCTCGGGGCGGGACGGGCGCGCCGGGCGGGTCTGCGGCGGGGGCGCCGGACGCGGCGGGCGCGCCGGACGGGAGGGCCGGGTCTGCGGCGGACGACGGGGCCGCGCGGGACGGGACGGGCGCGTCTGCGGCGATGCCGGTCCGGCCCAGGCGCCGGTCGCCAGCAGCAGACCCATCGGCACGGTCAGCCATGCCGGCCGGAGGCCGCCGCGGACGTGTCGGCCGGGCGGAGTCATCGGCGTGCTCGGCACCCGGCCCGGTGATCCCGGGTCGAGGGCTACCGTCAAGCGGCGGAGAGGGCGCATGGGGGAAGCCAGCTTCTGGTTCATGGTCTGCCTCGCATCTCTTGGTTGATCGGATTCCTCTTCGTCTTCCTCTTCAGCACCACCACCCGCGTGGGCCCTGCGCCGGAACATCCCTCAGGCTCTACTCCACGGCCGTCGGGAACCGCGCGGCGCACCACACGGGCTCTCACGCGGAACAACGGCGCTCGTCGCGGCGTTGTTCCCGGAACCGGCAACGCTTCACACGGCACCGGCCCACGGCGCCGGATGATATCGTGCCCGGCCCGGGAGAGACGACAATGGCTCCTCGAGAGCAACCAACCTACCACGCGCTGGTGATCGGCGCCGGGCCGGGAGGCCTGGTGGCTGCCGCCGGCCTGGCGGGTCTCGGCGCGAAGGTGGCGCTGTTCGAGAAGAGCCGCATGGGCGGCGACTGCCTCAACACCGGGTGCGTTCCCTCGAAGGCGCTCATCGCCTCCGCCCATGCCGCCCACACCATGCGCACGGCGTCCCGCTTCGGCCTTGCACCTCGCGAACCCGACATCGATCTCGGCGCGGTGTTCGACCGCATGCGCAGGGTGCGCGCGCAGATCGCGGTGCATGACGCCCCCGAGCGCTTCGAGAAGATGGGCGTCGACGTCTTCACCGGCGCGGCGGCTCGCCTCACCTCACCGCACACCGTGCGCGCCGGCGAGCGCACGTTCCGGGGCGACTTCATCGTCATCGCCACCGGCGGTCGCGCCGCCGTGCCGCCCATCGACGGTCTTGCCGACACGCCCCACCACACCAACGAGACCTTCTTCGACCAGATGACCGCCTCCCCGGGGAGCCTGTGCGTCATGGGCGGCGGCCCCATCGGCCTGGAGATGGCCCAGACCATGGCCCGTCTCGGCGTGCGCACCGCCGTGGTCGAGATGATGGATCAGATCCTGGTGATGGAAGACCCCGACGCGGCGCAGGTGGTGGCGGACAGCCTGGAAGCCGACGGCGTCACCTTGATGAGAGGGCAGGCCGTGCGGCGCGTCGAACCACTTCCCGGCGGCGCCGGGCGGAATGCCGTGCGGGTGCATATCGAGGAGACCGCCACCGGCAAGAAGATCGAGCAGGACTTCGGCGCCCTGCTGGTGGCCGTCGGCCGGCGACCCAATGTGGAAGACCTCGGTCTGGAGGAGGCCGGCGTCGCCTTCACACGCACCGGTATCACCACCGACGACCGCCTCCGCACCAGCCGCCGGAACATCTTCGCCATCGGCGACGTGGCCGGGCCGTACCAGTTCACCCACTTCGCCGATGCCCAGGCACGCGCCGTGGTCCGCAACATCCTCATTCCCTGGGTGCCGGCGCGCTTCGACGCCTCGGTGGTTCCCTGGTGCACCTACACCGATCCCGAATGCGCCCACGTGGGACACAACGAGACCACCGCCCGCAAGGCCGGGCTGGACTTCAGCGTGCACCGGGTCGACCTGAGCGCCCTCGACCGGGCGGTCACCGACGATCGGTCCACCGGCTTCGTCAAGGTCATCGCCGATGCGAAGGGCCGGGTGCTGGGCGCCACCGCGGTCGCGGCGGGCGCGGGCGACTGGATTCACGAATACGTCCTGGCCATGAAGAACGGCATCACCCTGCCGCGCATCTCCGGCACCATTCACGCCTACCCCACCTACGGCGAGGCCAGCCGCCGTCCGGCGGACGGCTTCATGAAGAACAAGCTGACCCCCACCACGCGCAAGATCCTCGCCTGGCGCTGGGGCCGTCGATAGGGTTTCCGGGAAACCGCCATCCCCGGGACGGGCGGGACGTGACGGCCTGATGCCTCCAGGCACAACAGCGTGCTAGCCACCCGCTTGCAACTTCTCGGCGAGCTGCTCGGGAGCGATGAAGACGTGTCGCTTGCCCACCTTCTTCCGCAGCAGGAAGTTCCGTTCAGCCAGGCTCAGGAGATCGGATCGAGCCGTCATGTATGAGACTCCGTGACTATTCTGGTGGGAGCGAATCGAGTATCGAGCTCCAGGGTGACGCAGCGCATGACTCAGCAGCCCGATCTGCCTGTGATTCATCTCCTCTGATTCGCGGAGGCAGGCTTCGGTCTCCCGAAGCTGGCTCATGCGCGTCTTGAGATACCCGTGTAACGCGGAAATCGCCCGAAGGAGCACCCGCAGTTGATAGATGATGAAGTAAGTCACGTCATTCTGATCCGTCTCGGAGTACAGGTAGGCGCGTGCGTACTTCGACGGCGCTTTCCTCAGAATGCTCGATATGGACAGGAATTCGCACAGCCAGTATCCCTGCTCGTGCATCGACCAGTAGAACAATGCCCTTGCAGTTCTTCCGTTGCCGTCGACAAATGGGTGGTCGTACCCCACCCAGAAATGAAGAATGGCGGCTCTGATGGCCGGGTGTACGAAGTAGTCCGGACTCCGCTGGTTGGCAAACTCGCATAGAGCATCGAGTCGTTCCGGGAGAGTGCCTGCAGGAGGCGGAACGTGCAAGACCTTCCCGTCTCGCGTGTCCCATACCTTTATGTCGTCGTCCTTCGTCCGCAGCCGGCCAGCCCCACCGGGATCGCCCAGCGTGCCTCTCGTCAGGACTTCCTGCAACTGGAGAATTCGTTGCGGGGTCAACAGCTTGCCCCTCAGTTTTCTGACCTCCTCCATGCCGCGATAGTTGTTCAGGATCATGCGCTCATCGCGATCCCTCGGCCGTCGCTGTGCCCGGATCATCTCCCGCGCAACCCTTCCGGTTGTGCTGGCTCCTTCGAGCTGGCTCGAGGTGATCGCCTCTTCGATGAGCGAGTCCACCACGTACCGATCCCTGGTCGCGGGGTTGGTGACCTCTTCGCTGATCTGGATCTGACCGCTTGCCTGACTGTCGATCTTCTGGATCATCTCGAGAACGGGATCGGGCATCGTGAAGCCGAACGGCTGACCATCTGTCGCAACGAGTGGCAGGTTCTTTCGCATCTGAACGCGAGCCATCTTCACGGCTGCCCACCATTCCTCGTGAGTGAGGCCCTCAGGCGGTTGCTTGTGGCGGAGCGTGTCCCAATGGTGGTATTCCCCACCGGGAACAGGGCTGGCGGCCTCATCCATCAGGCTGATGAGCTTCTCGCTCGACAAGGACGCCAGCCTGGACCAGAAATCGGGCGGAATCGCTGGAATCTTCATCCGTCAGCCCCTTTCGTCAAAGCAGACTGCTCACGAGGTCACCTCACAAGAATATGATAATATCTCACATATTAGCATATATCAAGACCGATTGTGCTAATTTGAAAGTAACTATGATGTTCTCATCAGGTCCGGAATACTGAAGTAAGTCATTTAGAGTCTTGCACTTCCAGCATCTAATCGAACCAGACCATCAGCCACGATCGAGGGCAAGATCCGTGTCCGGCGCGAAACGGAGTCGGGGGATGAGATCTTCCCGGTGAGTCCGGGACAGGGTTCATGGATGATCGCAAGCTCCGGAATGGGTGAGGAACGGCGGGCGGCCATGCAGGCGAAACCCGGACTTCACGTCGTCACGGGAGCCTTCGGCTACTCGGGCCGTTACATCTCAAAACGTCTGCTTGCTGCCGGTCACCGCGTCCGGACCTTGACCAATTCCCCGGATCGCGCGAATCCGTTCGGCACGCGCGTGGAGGTGCATCCCTTCAACTTCGAGGATCCGGACCGGCTCACCGCATCTCTCGCCGGCGCCCGGGTGCTCTACAACACCTACTGGGTACGCTTCAATCACGCCACCTTCTCTCATGCGCAGGCCGTGGAGAACACGCGTGCGCTGTTCACCGCGGCCCGCCATGCCGGAGTGGCCCGCGTCGTGCACATCAGCATCACCAACCCGTCGGAAGACTCATCCCTCGAGTACTTCCGCGGCAAGGCGATTCTCGAGCGTGAACTGGCGGCATCCGGGCTGTCGTATGCGATTCTCCGGCCGGCCGTTCTCTTCGGCGGCGAGGACATTCTCATCAACAACATCGCCTGGGCACTCCGCCACCTGCCGATCTTCGGCCTGTTCGGTGACGGTCAGTATCGCCTGCAGCCGATCCATGTTCACGACCTGGCGAACCTGGCCGTGGCGCAGGGTCGGGAGCACCCCAACCGTGTGATCGATGCCATCGGCCCGCAGACCTTCACCTACCGCGCGCTCGTCACCGAACTGGCCGGGATCCTCGGTGTACGGCGTCTGATCATTCCGGTGCCCCCATGGCTCGGCCATGTCGCCGGCTGGCTCGTGGGCAAATGGCTACGGGATGTTCTCATCACGCGGGATGAGATCGACGGTCTCATGCAGGGTCTCCTGGCGACCGCCTCCCCGCCTGCGGGAACGACGAGACTCACCGACTGGGCCCGCCGGCGGGCCGACACCCTGGGCCGCCGCTATGCGACGGAGCTCGGCCGCAGGCGAGACCGGCGCGTGGCCTACAGGAGCGCCCGGTAACGCCCAGATCACGCTGGTGCGGGTTGTCGCCCCAGCCACGCCCCGCTCCCATCCCGGATCCTCTCGGTCGACCCGCGCAGGTCGGTGACCGGCAGCAGACGGGTCTCCAGGGTCTCGTCCGGAACCCCGGCAGCCAGGCCGTCCACGTCGCGGTCCGCCACCAGGATCTCATCCAGCCCGACGCCGAAGTGGTTCCGGCCGATCACCCGGTCCGCTCCCAGGCTCGGGTCGTTGCGGCGGGTGGGGCTCGAATACCCCAGCTCATCCACCACCCGCCAGCCATCGTACACCAGCGCCCGGCGGTCACCGCCGGCCACGTCAGGTTCGATGCGCCGGCCGAACGCGTCATAGGCGAAATCCGCCACCCGGACCACCACCGATGACCCCGTGATCTGCTTTTCGATGCGCACCAGCCTTACATTCCGCACATCTCACCGGCATTATCGCGGGGATTCCCACATGCCTATCT
>JBHHZI010000018.1:0-31579 GCA_046757965.1 Acidobacteriota bacterium
TCCCGATCCGACCACCGACGATGACCGCTGGGTGGTCGTGGATCTGGTGCCGGTCCGCCGCCTTCCCACACCGGTGCCGCTGTCCCGCCTGAAGGCTGACGCGCGCACGCGCCACATGGCGATGGTGCGTCAGAGCCGCCTGTCAGTGAGCCCGGTGACCGATGAGGAGTACGCAGCGGTGCTGACCATGGCGGGTATCCGGCAGAAGACCCGCCCCCGGGCGGGCCGCAGCCCCCGGCCGTCACACCGCTGACCGGCGGGCGAGGCTCAGGCGGTGGTGGGCCGGCGCAGGACGAAGATCTTGTCGTGGTCCGACTCGTCACGCACCTGCTCGATGAGGTGCAGGTGTTCGTCGAGCATGGCACGCAGCCGGTGCTCGAATCGGTCCCGGGCCATCTTCAGCTCGTTCACCCGGTCCTCGAGAGCCACCGCACGGGTCTGTGCCTGCTCCAGCAACTTGTTGGCCTTCAGGCGCGCTTCCTTGATCAGGACCTCCCGCTCACGCTGGGCCGTCTGCTTGATCTCGGCGGCAACCCGGTCAGCCGTGGCCATGGCCTTCTGGAACCCTTGCTCCCGGGATCTCGACTCGGCGAGCTGTTCCCGCAGTTCCGCGACCTGGTCCTTGAAGCGATTGCTGTCGGAGATGGCCTGCTCGAGTTCTTCCGAGACGAGCGACAGAAAGGCCTGCACCTCGTCCCGGTCGAAGCCGCGCAGGCTCCTGCCGAACTGATGGTTGTGCACCTCCAGCGGCGTGATTCGCACCCGTCGTACCCTCCCGCCGGGTGACTGCCGGGAGTCCGACCCCCGGGAGCAGTCCCCGTCAATTTCACAATTGCAATATGGGGCGGGGCGGGAACGAAGTCAAAGAGGAGGGCGATACCCCGGGAGGGCCGGCCGGTGAGATCAGACCGGCGGGGTCACGTTGCCGGCACATTCATCCATGGCCCGGTTGGCCAGGGCGTCCGCCGCGCGGTTCTTCTCCCGGGGCACATGACTCACCCTAAGCTCGGGGATGGCCGCGGCGAGCTTCTTGCTGCGCTCGAAGAGCGGCCGCAGGCCGGGGCTCTTCACCCGGTAGACGCCGTTGAACTGGCGCACCATGAGCTGGGAATCCGAGAAGATCTGGACCGCGTCGTGGCTCGACTCGGCGGCCCACGTCAGGGCGACGATCAGCGCGGCATACTCGGCCACGTTGTTGGTGGCCCTGCCCAGAAACGCGTACAGATCGGCCAGCGTCTGGCCGGTGTTCGCCTCGGCGTGAACGCCCAGACCGGCCGGTCCGGGATTGCCGCGCGATCCTCCGTCGACGAAGACCCGGACAGGCGCCCTCACTCGCCCGGGCCGGTGGCGGACCGGGTGGCGGCGGAAGCGGTGCCGGCCGGCGGGGAGGCCACCTCCTGCGATGCCACGGGCGGGGGGGCCTCATCATCGTCGACGGGCGGCACCCAGTAGAGGATGCGCCGGCAGGAGTCGCACGAGATCACCGTCTCGTTGCGCTTCACCTGCTGGAAGACGGCGGGACGGAGCCGGACGTTGCAGGCCACGCACACGCCGTCCTGCGCGCGCGCCAGCCCATGGCCCCGGCGCATCGACGCGATGCGGCGAAACGATACCAGCAGCGGTGCCGGGAGCCGCTCCTCGATCTCCTGGGCCATCTTCTCCAGCCCGCCGCGCTCGGCAACCACCTCCTCGCGCTCCGCCTCGAGGAGCTGACGATCCGACTGGATCTTGACATCCTCGACCTTCATCTCCTCCTCGAGCCGGTCCAGTTCGTTCTGGCGGGCGTCGGCGGCTTCCATCAGCTCGAGGACGCGGGTCTCCAGGTCGGCACAGATCCGCTGGGTGTAGTCGATCTCGTTCAGCGCGGCCCGGTACTCGTCATTGTTCTTGACCTGCATCAGTGCGGTCTTGTACTTGGCGATCTTCTCCTCGGCCGCCTTCAGTTCGAGATCGAGCCGGGCTCGCTCGCGCCGGGCGGCCTCGATGGCGGCCCGGCCTTCCTCGACCCGTTCGCGGACCAGGCGCAACTCCGTCTCGATCTCCGCGATGTGGCCGGGAATCTCGATGTCGATGCGCGCCGTGAGAACGGCGATCTGATCGTGGGTGTCCTGCAGATTGACCAGCGCTTCCAGGTCGGCATTCACGCGCGCACCGTCCGCACCGCCATAGCATTCCCTCCCGCACCGATCCGAGGCGCGACCCGGCGGCATCCACAGAAAAAAAGAGAATACCACGCCATTTTTCGTAAATCAAGGCAGGATCAGAGCTTCTTCCCCTCCCGGACGGCCCGGATCCGTGTCTCGCGGGACGATTCCAGGTGCTCCCGGTCCCGCCGGTAGTCCGCTTCCTCTCGCCCCACCGCCTCCAGGTCGCCGGCCGCCTCCTGCCTCCGGGAGTGGAAGAGAATCTCCCGCTCCGCCAGCTTGGCCCGGTACTCCTGCCGGATGTCCCGGATGGCCTTCTTCTGGGCCGCGGTCAGCCGCCGGGGAGCTGCCTCCTCGCCGCCCCCCTTGCCCGCCAGCCGCTCCATGGCCAGCTCGTATGCCGATTTCAGCTCATCTCCCATTGTCCATCCCCTCCGCGGCCACCGGTCTCGGGTAAGATTAGCGCGCGAGACGGCCTCCTGGATCATGCAACCCCTATCCCCACGCCAGCCGACGATTTTCCCGGTCCTCCTCGGCCTGGTGTGCCTGGCCGTCGCGCCGGCCGGCGCTCTCCGGGCTCAGGCGGACAGCGACTCCGAGGCCGTGACCCGGACCCGTCCGGCAGCCGCCCGGCCGCAGACCCACCCTCGCAGCGTGGCCTTCCTGGTGGTCGACGGCGTCTACAACACCGAGCTGGTGGCGCCGATGGACGTGTTCCAGCACATCCGTTTTCACTCGACGGCGAACTGGCCGGTCACCTTCCTCGTGTCGCCGGACGGCAAACCGGTGACCACGTTCGAGGGTCTCGTGATCCGGCCGGACCACTCGTTCGCGGACGCGCCCCCCATCGACGTGCTCGTGGTGCCGTCGGCCGCGCACTCCATGAATACCGACCTGAAGAACCGCGATCTGATCGACTGGGTTCGCCGCACCGGACACGCGGCCATGCACGTGATGTCTCTCTGCGACGGGGCCTTCGTGCTGGCGCAGGCCGGCCTGCTCGATGGCATCGCGGCCACGACCTTTCCCGCCGACCAGGACCGGTTCGGACGCACGTTTCCGGCGGTTCACCTGGTCAAGGGCGTGTCGTTCGTCGATGCCGGCCACGCCCTGACCTCGGTGGGTGGGGCCCGATCCTATGACGTCGCGCTGTGGCTCGTCGATCGGGTGTGGGGAGAAGACGTGGCCACCGGCATCGGTCGCGGCCTGGTCATCGACTGGGACCCGGACTCCATCGATCATGTCGTCCGACCGGCAGCAGGCAGGTGATACACTGTGGATTCGAGCATCGCCCGGGGCGCGGCCGCAGGCTTGGGTCGCTGAGAAGCACCCGAGGAACCTGATCCGGTTCGCACCGGCGTAGGGAAGGCGAGTCCGTCCTCCTCACCGGTCGGGCCACGACCTGAGGGGAGATGTCATGCCGATTCGACCCGACCGCCCGCCGTCTCCGGCCACCGGAGATGCCGCTCACTGGCCCGGGCACGGCGCGGTGAATCCATCCTCCAGGCAGCAGGGAACCTCTCCCGGCAGCCTGGCCCTGGCGCCGGCAATCGGCGGCCCGACCACGTTCTCCTCGCCGGACACACCGGGCATGCCGCCCCCG
This sequence comes from Acidobacteriota bacterium, assembly GCA_046757965.1. GTDB lineage: Bacteria > Acidobacteriota > Polarisedimenticolia > SMYD01 > SMYD01 > JBHHZI01. Next base: position 3,748 of record JBHHZI010000018.1, read on the forward strand.
TCGCACCGGACCGCGTGGGACTTCAATCCCGCCCCGTGCCCGGCAGGCTCCGCGACCTCCCAGCTCGAGTTCGCCCGGCTGGGCGTGATCAGCCCGCAGATGCGGCGTGTCGCCGAGCGCGAGCCGCATCTGACCCCGGAGCAGATCCGGGACGAGGTGGCCGCCGGCCGCCTGATCATTCCCGCCAACCGGGTTCACCTCGGCTACCGGCTCGACCCGACGGCCATCGGTCGCGCCACGACCACGAAGATCAACGCCAACCTCGGCGCCTCGCCGGTGAGCAGCGGCACGGATGAGGAGGTCGAGAAGATGCGCTGGGCCGTGCGCTGGGGCGCCGACACCGTGATGGACCTGTCCACCGGCGGCGATCTCGATGCCTGCCGGGAGGCGATCATCCGCGACGCGTCCGTGCCGGTGGGGACCGTGCCCATCTACTCCATGATCATCGGCCGCCAGGTCGAGGACCTCACCCCGAAGATCATTCTCGCCGAGATCGAGAAACAGGCCGCACAGGGTGTCGACTACTTCACCATCCACGCCGGCGTCCTGCGCGAGCACCTGCCGGCGATCCGCAAGCGGCTGATCGGCATCGTCTCCCGGGGCGGATCTCTCCTGGCGAAGTGGATGATCCATCACGACAAGCAGAATCCGATGTACGAGATCTTCGATGATATCTGCGACATCATGCGCGACCACGATGTCAGCTTCTCTCTCGGGGACGGCCTGCGCCCGGGTGGTCTCGCCGATGCCACCGACGATGCGCAGCTCCGCGAGCTGCGAACCCTGGCCGAGCTGACCGAGCGGGCCTGGGCGCGGGGCGTGCAGGTGATGGTCGAGGGCCCGGGCCATGTGCCGTTCGATCAGATCGAATACAACATGAAGCTCCAGCGCGCTCAGTGTCACGGCGCGCCCTTCTATGTGCTCGGCCCTCTCGTCACCGACATGTTCCCGGGGTACGACCACATCACCAGTTGTATCGGCGCCACCGCCGCCGCGTGGCACGGCGCCTCGATGCTCTGCTACGTCACGCCGAAGGAACACCTGGGCCTTCCCAAGCAGGATGATGTCAAGCAGGGTTGCGTGGCCTACAAGATCGCCGCGCACGCGGCGGACGTGGCGCTGGGCCTGCCCGGCTCGCGGGACCGGGACGACGCGCTGACCGCCGCACGGGCAGCGTTGAACTGGGAGAAGCACTTCGAGCTGAGCTTCGACCCGGACACCGCGCGCGCCCTGCACGACGAGGACATGGACGTCGACACTGACTTCTGCGCCATGTGCGGCCACGACTGGTGCAGCGTGAGGATCTCGAAGGAGATCGTCGACTTCGAATCCGGGAAAGACGCCGACCTGGCGTGGGACCGCGCGACGGTCAGCGAGGCGCTCACGCCGACCCAGCAGCAGGTCCTGGCATCACGCGGCGTGCTGGACCCGGCGGAGATCCACCGGCTCGCGGCCAAGACCCGCACCCGGGTGAACGCCGCCGCCGGCCACAAGGCCGACTGCCACAGCGACCTCGCCGGTGACGAGGCGGCCCGGCAACTCCAGGACGAGCGCGCCGGCGACGCCACCACGACCGGGGACTTGCCGGCGGCCGCACGGTGAGCAGGTCGGCCTCCAGGCCCCGTTCGTCTTACGCCGGGCGCCTCGCGGCCCTGCACACCATTCTTCGCGATCTCGGATCGGTCGCCGTGGCCTGCTCAGGCGGTGTGGACTCCGTCGTCCTGCTGCACGCGGCACGCGAGGTCCTCGGCGAGCACGCGGTGGGATTCATCGCCGACTCGCCGTCCCTGCCCCGCCGGGAACTGGCGGCGGCCCGGGCCGTGGCCGAGGGAATGGGGGCGCGCCTGCGCGTCATCGCGACAGATGAAGGCGACGATCCCGACTACCGGGCCAACCAGGGTGACCGGTGCTACTTCTGCAAGTCCGCGCTGTTCACCGTGCTCGAGGAGGAGGCCCGCCGGGCGGGACTACGCGCCCTGGCCTTCGGTGAGATCACCGACGACGCCCACGACCAGCGGCCCGGGGCACGCGCCGCCGGGGAGTTCGGCGTCGTAGCGCCGCTCTCGCAGGCCGGCCTCTCCAAGGATGACGTGCGGCGCTACGCGCGCGAGGCCGGCCTGCCGGTGGCCGCCAAGCCGTCCTCGGCCTGTCTCGCCTCCCGCATCCCGGTCGGCACCGAGGTCACGCCCGCCCGTCTGGCCGCCGTGGAGGCGGCGGAGGCGGCGCTCCACGATCTCGGATTGCGACAGGTGCGGGTCCGGCACCACGGCACCACGGCACGGATCGAGGTTGGCGAGGACGAGATCGAGGCGCTCCGGAATCGAGACGCGGAGATCCGGTCGGCCATCGAGTCGGCCGGCTTCCAGCGGCACGAACTGGCCGTGTACCGGAGTCCGCTGGCGAGGGTGCCGGTGGCTCACCCCGGTCCGGCGCGAAGCCGCTGAGGCATTACCTCGCAGGACTGCTCCACTCCGGTGGTGGACTTCAGTCCGGATCGTCCTGCGTGCCGGTGAACCTCGAGGAGTCGAATGGTGCGCGGGGGGCCGGCGACTCGACCCAGGGGATCACTTCGCCGCGGCGCGCTTGCCCGGGCGGCCCCGGGACGCCATGGTGGCATCGCTCTTCGCGTCGATGACGGTGCGATTGCGTCCGTCGTTCTTGGCCACGTAGAGCGCCTCATCGGCGGCCCGGACCAGGTCTTCCTCGGACTTGATGTCGGCATTGGCGGGATAGGTCGCCACGCCGCAGGACACCGAGATCTTCAGGGGCGCCTCGCTGGACACGAAGGTTCGCGACACGGTGTTGCGCCGGATCCGCTCCGCCACCGTGAACGCCCGGGGACCATCGGTGTGCGGCAGGATGACGATGAACTCCTCACCGCCGAACCGGGCCACGAGGTCGATCTCCCGGGCGGAATCCGTGAGAATCCGGCCGAACTCCTCCAGCACCTGGTCGCCGATCCGGTGCCCCAGCGTGTCGTTGATGTCCTTGAAGTGATCCAGGTCGAGCATGATGCACGACAGGGCGCTCTCGTAGCGCACGGCCCGGCGGAACTCCTCGGCGATCCGTTCCTGGAAATAACGATAGTTGTGAAGCTTGGTCTTCTCGTCCGTGATGAGAAGCTTCTTCAGGGAACGGTTCGCTCGCCGCAGCGCCCGGTTGGCGCGCTGCAGCTCGTCTCGCAGCTCCTTCTTCTTCAGCACGGCCCGCAGGCGGGTCTCGACCTCGACGAAATCAAATGGCTTGGTGACGTAGTCGTCCGCGCCGGCCTCGAAGCAGGCGACCTTGTGCTTCGTGTCCTTGCGCCCGGTCACGAAGATGATCGGCGTCAGGGCGGTGCGCCGGTCGGCACGCATCCGGCTGGCGACGGTGATGCCATCGAGATCCGGGAGCCCGGCATCGAGCAGCACGAGATCGGGCCGTCGGTCGTGCGCGGTGGACAGGGCTTCCTTGCCGCTGGATGCGGAGACCACACGGTAGTCCTGCCGGGTCAACCAGTCCGAGATGGTTCCGACGGTGTCGGCATCGTCGTCGACCACCAGAATGGTGACCCCGTGGGCCGTCGCCCGCTCCTGTGTGGCAGAGGTCCGCTTGCTCATTAATTCATGATGTTACCATCTCGCCCGGATCGCCGCGAGGCGTCGGCCCGGACAAGGCACCGGATGAGAGCCCGGAACGCTCCCCGGGAAAACCGGAGGTCGGGTCAGTCCATCTGCCGCCTGAGAAAAGTGGGCACATCCAGGTCGTTGTTGAGGTGGGCCGTGGTCGCATTCTCCGTGTAGGCCCCGGTCTCCGCCGTGCGTTCCTCGAACGCATCGAGGTCGAAGAGCTTCCGGTTGCGCTGGAACGTCGGCGTGTCGTGGTCGATCTCCATCGGCCTCGAGGCCCGGGCCGCCTGCGCAAACGGATCGGCCATGGAGAGCTCCTCCTCCTGCCGGAAGCCGGTGGCAATCACGGTGATCTTCACCCGTCCCTGCATCTGCTCGTCGATGACGGTTCCGAAGATGATCTCGGCATCGTCCGCCGCCGCCTGCTGGATGATGGTGGCCGCCTCGCTGACCTCGTGCAGCGTCATCCCGCTGTCGCCGGTGATGTTCATCAGCACGCCCTTGGCGCCGTCGATGGTGCAATCCTCCAGCAGCGGGCTGCTGATCGCCTTCTGGGCCGCCTCCACCGACCGATGATCGCCATCGGAGATGCCGGTGCCCATCAGCGCCATGCCCCGGCCGCTCATGACGGTCTTCACGTCGGCGAAGTCCAGGTTGATCTCCCCCGGCACCGTGATCAGGTCGGAGATCCCCTGGACGGCTTGCCGCAGGATGTCGTCGGCGGTGTCGAACGCCTCGGTGAGTGTGGTCGTCCGTTCCACCGTGTGGAGGAGTTTCTCGTTGGGGATGGTGATCACCGTGTCGACGCAGTCCTTGAGCTCGGCCAGGCCGGCCTCGCCCTGCTCCCGGCGCTTGCGTCCCTCGAAGGTGAACGGCTTGGTGACGACGCCCACGACCAGCGCTCCGAGTTCCGATGCCAGGGAGGCGATCACCGGCGTGGCGCCGGTGCCGGTGCCCCCGCCCAGCCCGGTGGTGATGAACACCATGTCGGCGCCTGACAGCGCCGCGATGATCTTCTCCGAGTCCTCCAGAGCCGCCTGCCGGCCGATCTCCGGGTTCGATCCCGCGCCCAGACCCTTCGTCAGCTTCTGGCCGAGCTGCAGCTTCACACCGGCCCGGGATTTCTTCAGCGCCTGTCCATCGGTGTTGGCCGCGATGAACTCCACACCCTGGAGCTGGGCCGCGATCATGCGGTTGACCGCGTTGCTCCCGCCTCCGCCGACACCGATCACCTTGATGTTCGCGCCGATGTGAGCCGTCTCATCGAAGACGATCTCCGGGTTGGCCCTCGGTCGTGGTTTCTCCTCACTGGCCATCATGATCTTCAAGGATCCCTCCTTCACCCCTTCCGGCGCCGTCGCCCCGGTCGGGTCTCGACGTACCCGTCGCCGGGTCGACCCGGCCTGTCCCTTCCTGCGCTGTCGCATCAACCGCCCCATCCGTCTCGTTCCTTTCACCGTCCGGATCTCGCCGGACGCCATGTCGTCAACAACCGCCCTCAGAAGTAGGTCCCCAGCCAGCTCCGGACCCGCCGGCTGACATCGTGAACCAGCCGGTGAGCCTGACCGGCCCGTCGCCGGGTATGACCGGCCCGGATCCCGAACGACAGCAGGCCCGCCGCTGTCGCGTATTTCGGATTTCCGGAAACATCCACCAGCCCCTCGACGCACTCGGGAACACCCCGGCGCACCGGCATGTCGAGGGCCTTCTCGGCCACCTCGACGATGCCATCGAGGATGCTGCCACCCCCGGTGAGCACCGCTCCCGATCGCGCCGCATGATCATGGCCGCTGTTCTTCACATCCTCGGCCACCAGCGTAAAGATCTCCTCGGCTCTCGGCTCGAGGATCTCGCACAGCACCTGCCGGGACAGGATGCGTCCCTTGCGTCCTCCCACGCTGGGCACCTCGAGAGTCTCGTCGGACCCCACCATCTCCGACGACGCGCACCCGAAACGGAGCTTGATCCGTTCCGCATCCGGGATCGGCGTGCGCAATCCGACGGCGATGTCGTTGGTGAAGTTGTCGCCCCCGGCAGGAAGGACCGACGTGTGCCAGATGGTGTCCTTCTCGAAGATCGCCACGTCGGTCGTGCCACCCCCGATGTCGATGAGCAGCGCGCCGAGCTCACGCTCGTCGGGCAGGAGAACCGATTCCGCCGACGCGATCTGCCCCAGCACCACGTCGGCCACCTCGATACCTGCCCGGTTGACACATCCGGCGATGTTCTGGATGGTCCCGGTCGCTCCGGTGACCACGTGAACATTGGCCAGCAGCCGCTGGCCGGCCAGGCCGACCGGTTGCTTGATACCCCGCTGGCCGTCGAGCGCGTACTCCTGGGGAAGGACGTGGAAGATCTCCCGGTCCGGCGGCAGCGAGATGGTCTGCGCGGCACTGAGCACGCGCTCGATGTCTTCCTCGGTCACCTCCCCGTCCCGGCCGGAGATCTTCACGCCGCCCCGGCTGTTGAACGAGCGGACGTGCCCACCGGCGACGGAGATGAACGCCGAGCTGATCTCGACGCCTGCCATCGCCTCCGCCTCCTCCACGGCGGTGTGAAGCGCCTTGCAGACCGATTCGAGATTGACCAGAACACCCTTCCGCATCCCCTTGCAGGGAACCGAGCCGATGCCGCACAGGCGCGGCCGGCCGTCGCCATTGCGCTCTCCCACCACCACGGTGACCTTCGTCGTGCCGATGTCGATGCCGGCGAGTGGTGCCGGGGCCCTAGACATGACGCTGTCCCTTTCCGTCTCCGGCCGGAGCCGGAACGATGACCACCCGGCCACGCCAGCGCAGGTCGATGGCGCCGATGGCGGCCACCCGGTGGTGGATGTCGTCCCTCACCTCCAGGTAGTGATCGATGTTGGCGGTGACGTCCTCGCGGCTCAGCAGGACCGGCACGCTCTCGCCGATGAACCGGGCGGTGAGGCGATCCTCCTGCGACACGTCGATCTCCGACAGCGCCGCGATCAGCTCCGGATCGTGGCGCGCCAGGGCGGTCAGGGCCGAGATGCCGGTCCGGATGCGGGCGGCGGACCCGTCGCCACCGGCCAGGCCGGTGATCAGGGGGAGATCGAGCACACCGAGCCGCGCGGGCCACGGCGCGATGATGCGGCCGGTGCCATCGACGACGGCGGGAACGCCATCGACGAGGGCCACCGCCACGGGCTGTTTCTCCTCGATGCGCACCGATAGGGTGTGGGGAAACTCCCGGCGAACGGCCGCCTCGCTCACCCATGGATCGGCGACCAGTGTGGCCCGCACCGCCGCCAGGTCGATGGCCAGCAGGTTCTCACCCGTGAGCCCTTTCAGGAGGACTCTCAGGCCGTCACGGTCTGCGCGCCGCACTCCCGTCAGGGACACGGCCTGCACCGTCAGCAACGGCGTGCTGGTCAGCCAGCGCCAGGCAGTCGCCCCGCCCCAGACCACACCGGTCAGCGCCACGGCCGCGAACCCGGCCACCACCGCGCCATGCCGGACGAATCTCCGGCGGCGCGATCGTCTCAGTACATGATTGCGTCCCGGCCGCAGATACGGCGACGCCTCCGCGGCACGGATCGTCGATCTCGTCGACGATGTTCTCACCCCCTCACCTCCCGATCTTCCTGTTCGAGCCGTTTGACGAGTTCCTCCCCGACCCGGGTGACCGAGCCGGCCCCCAGGGTCATCACCAGATCCCCCGGCCGTGCGACGGCGAGCAGTTCGCCCGGCACATCATCCACGTTCTTCACCAGGCGGACGTCGGGGTGACCCGCGGCACGCAGGGCCTCGACCACTCTCTCCGCCGTCACCTCCGGGATCGCCTCCTCTCCCGCCGGGTAGATATCCGTGACCAGGACGGTGGCGGCCGCCTCGAACGACGCCGCGAACTCGTCGAGCAGGTCCCGGACCCGGGTGTAGCGGTGCGGCTGGAACACCGCCACGATGGGGCGGTGCCAGCCCTCCCGGGCAGCGGCGAGGGTGGCGCGGATCTCCGTCGGATGATGACCGTAGTCATCGATCACGAGGATGCCGCCCCTCTCCCCGCGCATCTGGAACCGCCGGTCCGCACCCTCGAACGACTCGAGGGCCGCGGCGATGCGGGCGAACGGCAGGTCGCAATCGAGCCCCACCGCCACGGCGGCAAGGGCGTTGACCACCTGATGCCGCCCCGGCGCATGGATCTCCATCGGTCCGAGGTCCTCCCCGCCGGTGTGCACGTGGAAGCGGCTCGCAAAGCCCGAGAACGTCAGGTCCGTGGCGCGGAGGTCGGCCTTCTGCGACAGACCGTAGGTGACCACGCGGCGCTTCAGTCGGGGCAAGACACGGTTCAGGACCGGATCATCCCGGCACACCACGACCTGGCCGTAGAACGGCACGCTGTCGGCAAAGCACACGAACGCGTCGACGAGCGCCTCGAACGTGCCGTGATAATCGAGGTGCTCCCGGTCGATGTTGGTGATCACCGCCGTGCGCGGCCGCAACGCCAGGAACGACCCGTCGGACTCGTCCGCCTCCACGACCATCAGATCCCCGGATCCGAGCTTGGCGGAGGAACCGAGAATGGCGAGGCGACCGCCGATGACGATGGTGGGATCCAGATGGCCCAGATGCAGCACCTGGGCCACCATCGATGTCACCGAGGTCTTGCCGTGCGTGCCGGCCACCGCGATGCCGGACTTCATGCGCATCAGCTCGGCCAGCATCTCGGCCCGTGGGATCACCGGGATGCCGCGCCGGCGCGCCTCGACCACCTCCACGTTGTCCTCCCCGATGGCGGTGGAGGTGACCACGACGTCGGCGCCATGGACGTTCTCGGGCGCGTGCCCCGTCCGGATGCGTCCGCCGAGGCGGGCGAGCCGCTTCACCGTCTCCGAGGCCGCCACATCCGATCCGCTGACGCTGTAGCGCAGATTGATCAGCACCTCGGCGATGCCGCACATGCCCGACCCGCCGATGCCGACCAGATGAATGTTTCGCGCGCGTCCGAACTTCATGCCGTCGCTCCGGTGTCCGCCCTCGTCCGCATCGGCCGCCGGTCGAGCAGATCGAGGAGCAGGTCGGCCACCCGGGAGGCGGCCGCCGGGGCGCCCAGTTCTCGCACCGCCTCCTCCATGTTGCGGAGCCGCTCGCCATCCCGCAGGAGGTCGATCACGATCTCGGCCAGCCGCCCGTGGCCCGCATCCTCTTCGCGCACCATCACCGCGGCCCCGTGGCTGACCAGCTGGCGGCCGTTCTCGGCCTGATGCCCACCGGCCGCGTGGGGAAACGGCACCAGGACGGCCGGACGGCCGGCTGCCGACAGCTCGGCCAGGGTCGTCGCGCCGGCCCGGCAGACCACGAGGTCCGCCCCGGCGTAGGCCGACGCCATGTCGGTGATGTAGGGCACGACCTCCGCATCGAGTCCGGAGCGCGCATAGGCCTCGGAGACCCTGCTCTCGTCCGCCGCGCCGGTCTGATGCCGGAGGCGCACGGTGAGTCCACTCGCCGCAAGCGCCGGCAACATGTTCATCACCACGGTGTTGAGTCCCCGGGCGCCCCGGCTGCCCCCGACGACCAGCACGGTCGACCGCCCGTCTCGCCGTTCGTCCGGCGCATCCGCCAGTCCCTCGCGCACCGGGTTCCCCGTCACCACCACTCGCCCGGGCAAGCGCTCCGCCGTGAACGGAAAGGCGACAGCCACCCGGTCCACCAGCGGCGCCAGGATCCGGTTGGTCGCCCCGGGGATCGCGTTCTGCTCCAGGATGGCCGTGCCCCGGCCCAGGAGCCGGCCCGCCAGCACCACCGGTCCCGACGCATATCCTCCCACACCACTCACGACGCCCGCCCCGAGGCGAACCACCAGCGCGGACGCCTGCGCCAGGCCGACCGGAATGAGACAGGCCCCTGCGATCCGCCGGGGGATCGATTTTCCCGCGATGCCCGCCGACCGGATGAAGTGCAGGGGCACACCGGAGGGTGGCACCAGCCGCGCCTCCAGTCCCGCCCGTGTCCCCACCCAGTGAAGGGGGACATCCGGCCGCCGGCGCCGGACCTCGGCGGCCACCGCGAGGCCCGGATAGATATGGCCCCCGGTTCCGCCGCCGGCGATGAGGATCGATCTCTCGGCCATCGTCGAACCATTCCACGTCAGGTCGTATGCTGCGAGACGTTGAGGATCAGACCGGCCGCCAGCAGGCTGACGAGCAGGGACGATCCGCCATAGGAGACGAACGGCAAGGGCAGGCCCTTGGTCGGCAGCAGACCGAGAACCACCCCCATGTTGATGAACGCCTGGATCACCAGGGACAGGGTGATGCCGGCGGCCAGATACGCCCCGAACGGATCCGGTGCCTTCAGCGCCGCACGGCTCCCCCGCACCAGCAGGATGGTGAACGCCAGGATCACCGCCACGCAGCCGATGAACCCCAGCTCTTCTCCGATGACGGCGAAGATGAAGTCCGTGTGCGCGGCCGGCAGGAAGAACAGCTTCTGGGTGGACTGTCCCAGACCGACACCGGCCACGCCGCCGGCCCCCACGGCGATCAGGGACTGATTCATCTGGAAGTTCAGTCCGCGGGGATCCAGATCCGGATTCCAGAAGGCGATGAGCCGTTGCAACCGGTACTCGGCCCGCACGGCGAGCACGGCCAGCGCCGCCCCTCCGGCCAGCCCGAGTCCGCCGAGGATGTGGATCGGCACGCCGGCGATGAAGAACAGGCAGATCGTGATGAGAGCCACGGTGGCCGTCGAGCCGAAATCCGGTTGCACGTAGATGAGCGCACAGAAGGTGCCCACCAGGAGAAGACACGGGACGATCACGTGGCGAAGATCGTTCAATTGCTTGTTCTTGCGGGCCAGCAGGTCGGCCAGGAAGAGAATCAGGGCCAGCTTGGTGAGCTCCGAGGGCTGGAAGGAGAAGCCGCCGAAGTTGAGCCAGCGCGTGCCGCCGGCGAGCACCGCGAGCAACATGACCAGGCAGGCCACCAGGAGCCCCCAGATCACGACGGGACTTCGCAGGCGACGGTAGTCGATGCGGGTGGCACCGAACAGCAGGCACAGGCCGAGAATCGTGGCCACGGTCTGCTTGAAGAGAAAGCCGACCGATGAACCGGTCGTCCGGATGGAGAGCATGGCGGAGGCAGAGAAGACCATCGTCAGGCCGAACAGCGTCAACGCCAGCACCGTGCCGACCAGCCACCAGTCCATGGAGAGCTTGCGCGCCATTCAGTGCTCCGCGACCCAGTCCGCGACGAGAGCACGGAAGTGCTCGCCGCGCTCCTCGAAGCTGGCATAGGCGTCGAACGATGCGCACGCGGGCGACAGGAGGACCGTGTCTCCAGGGCGAGCGACGCGTGTCGCCACCGCGAAGGCCGCCGCCAGATCCGGCGCCAGCGACACGGTCACGTCCCTGCCGGTGAGACACTCCGCCGACAGTCCCGCGACGATCCGAGGGCCGGCCTCTCCGATGGCGAAGACGGTCCGTGCGAATGTCGACAGAGCGGGAACGAGTGAGGCGAAGTCCGCACCCTTGTCCCGGCCCCCGAGAATCACGTGCACACTCTTGGGCGTGAACGATCGCAAGGCCATCGCCGTGCTGGCCACGTTGGTGGCCTTGGAATCGTTGACGAAGGCGATGCCGCCGGCCTGGCCGACCGGCTCCAGCCGATGGGGTAACGCCCGGAGATCCGCGAGCGCTGCGGAGAGGCAGGTCGCGTCCACTCCGAGGCAGCTCGCGGTGGCGGTCGCGGCCAGGGCGTTGACGAGATTGTGAGGACCGCGCAGGGGAATGTCGGACACACGGCCGAGACGGACGAGCTGACCCGCCCGGCGCAGCACGATCTGTCCTCCCTCGGTGAACACGCCGTCTTCGATGGTGTCGGCGCCACAGGTGAGCCGCTCGGGACCGCCGTGCTGCCGGCGATGGGCCAGCCGGGCCGACACGGCGATCGAGGCGTCGTCGGTGCCACAGACGATGGCCGTCTGCTCCGCTGACTGATGGTCGAAGATCCTCTCCTTGGCCTGCGCATACGATGCCAGGTCCGGGTAGCGATCCTGGTGGTCCGGCGTGATGTTCAGCAACACGGCCACATCAGGCGCGAAAGACACGATCCGTTCGAGCTGGAAGGACGACACCTCGACGACGAAGCGGGTCTTCTCCGACTGGTCCAGGAGCGCGTCGGAGAGCGGCTGCCCGATGTTGCCGCACGCCCGCGCATCGAGGCCCGCGTGTTGCAGCAGGGCGGCGATCATCGCGGTCACGGTGCTCTTGCCGTTCGACCCGGTGATCGCCACGAGGGGAGACTCCACGAACCGCCAGCCCACCTCGATCTCGGACACCACCCGCACACCGGCGGCCAGCGCGGAAGCGTACGGCTCGCGACGCGGGTCGATGCCGGGAGACAGCACCACCAGGTCCGCCCTCGCCAGCACCGGTGCCGCCGCGCTCTCGGCCACGAAGCAGGCCCCGGGTCCCAGCGACGCCAGCGCCGGCGCCAGCGCCTCCTCGGACCGGGAGTCCACCACGGTCGGCGTCAGCCCGAATCGAGCGGCCAGTGCGGCCGCCGCCTGACCCGATCGACCGAGTCCGGCCACCACGATCCGCTCGATACCGCGGAAGAACTGCTCACCCCGGGCGCTGTCGCTGAGTGTCATGACCGCCGGTTCCACGCCCATCACCGCAGCTTCAGTGTGGACAGCGACAGCAAAGCGAAGATGATCGCCACGATCCAGAAACGAATGATGACCTTCGGTTCCGGCCAGCCGGCCAACTCGAAGTGGTGATGGATCGGCGCCATGCGGAACAGGCGCCGGCCTCGCAACCGGTAAGAGGACACCTGCAGGATCACCGAGAGCGCCTCGGCGACGAACAGTCCGCCGACCAGGATGAGAACGAACTCCTGCTTCGTCAGGAGAGCCATGGTCCCGATGGTACCGCCCAGCGCCATCGACCCCACGTCACCCATGAACACCTCGGCGGGATTGCAGTTGTACCAGAGGAATCCCAGCGACGCGCCGACCAGCGCACCGCACAGCACCGCCAGCTCTCCGGCGCCGCGGATGTAGGGAATGGCGAGATAGTTGGCGATCCGGATGTTGCCGGCGGCATAGCAGAGAACGGCGAAGGTGCCGCAGGCGATGCCCACCGATCCGATGGCCAGCCCGTCGAGCCCGTCGGTGAAGTTGACGGCGTTGGCGGTGCCCACCACCACCAGAACGGCCAGACCGAGAAATCCCCAGCCGAGGTCCGGGTGCAACTGCTTGAAGAACGGGAACGACAGCTCGGTGGAGAAGAGGCCATGACGCGCCATCGTCACCAGAACCCCGCCGAGAACCAGCGCCGCGACCGATTGCCAGATGAACTTGACGCGTGCGGTCAATCCGAGATTGCGCCGGCGCACGACCTTGATGTAATCGTCGGCGAAGCCGATGGCCCCGAACACCAGGGTCGTCCCGGTGGCCACCCAGACGAACAGATTGGTCAGATCGGCCCACAGGAGGGTGGGAATGATCACGGCCACGATGATCAGCAATCCTCCCATGGTCGGCGTTCCCGTCTTGACCGCATGGTGAGCCGGTCCTTCTTCCCGCGCCACCTGACCGACCTGGAGCTGGCGAAGGCGGCGGATGACGTACGGACCGAGGGCCAGAGACAGGAGCAACGCCGTGAGCGCGGCCAGTGCCATGCGGAAGGTGAGATAGCGGAAGACATTGAAGGCCGATATCTGGTCCTTCAGCCCGTAGAGCAGGTGATAGATCACGCATCCGCCCTTCCGCGCGCCGCCACCAACGCCTCGACGACGCGTTCCATGTTCATGGAGCGGCTGCCCTTGACCACCACCAGGTCGCCGTCGCGCACCCACCCGGGCACCGACACCGCGGCATCGCGCGCATCGTCGCAGGCATGGGTCGCGACCGCCGGTTCGCTCTCCAGCGAGTCGACGGTCAAGGCCGCCAGTGGCCCGACGCCCACGAAGAGATCCACACCGGCATCGGCGACCCGCGGGGCCAGGCGCCGGTGCGCGTCCGCCTCGTCCGCGCCCAGTTCCTTCATGTCGCCGCAGACCAGCACGCGCCGGCCGATGGGCCGGGTCACACGCAGGGTGGCCAGGACCGCGCGCATGGCCTCGGGGTTGGAGTTGTACGACTCGTCCCAGACGGTCAGATCGCCGGTCAGGCGCAGGCGGTCGCCGCGCTGTCCGGGCGGGATGAACGATGCCAGGCGCCTCACGGACGCCGACAGATCGACGTCGAGGGCCCGGGCAGCGGCCAGGGCAGCGAGCGCGTTCATCAGATTGTGCCGGCCGGCCACCGGCAGGACCAGGCGCTGCTCGGCACCGTCGACCCGCACACTCGCCGCGATCCCCTCGCCGCTCTCGTCGACATCGACACCGACCACGTCGGCGCCGCCTCCGGGATCCAGACCGAATGACAGCGTCCGGCCGGCAAAACCACGCGCCAGGCGGCGGAGCCGGGCATCATCCTGGTTGTAGACGAACGTGCCGCGTGGGCCCATCACCGCCAGCGCGGCCCCCTTGGCCGTCGCGATGGCATCGACCGACTCGAAGTGCGCCAGGTGCACCGCGGCGACGTTGAGCATCACCATGACGTCCGGGCCCGCGATACGGGCCAGCTCGGTCATCTCGTCCGGCGTGCTGATGCCCATCTCCAGGACCGCCACCTCATGTTCCGGGAGCACCCTGAGGAGGGTCAGCGGCAGGCCGTAGAGATTGTTCAGATTGCCCCGCGAGGCCAGCAAGGGGCGCGACCCCTCGACCGCCACCCGGATCATCTCCTTGCTCGTCGTCTTGCCGCACGACCCGGTCACGCCGACGACCGTGCCGCCCCACGTCTCGCGCACACTCCGCGCCAGCACTCTCAAGGCGGCCGTGGTGTCGGCCACGCGCACGGCCGGGCGCTCGACGCCGATGTCCCTGGACACGACCGCGGCGGCGGCGCCTTTCCGGAAGACGTCGTCGACGAATCGGTGCCCGTCGTGGTGCGGACCGCGGATGGCGAAGAACAGCTCGCCGCCGCGGATCGAACGCGAGTCGATGGCGAATCGTTCGACCGAAAGTTCGGGGTCCGCACAGAGAACAGTCCCGCCCGTGGCCTCGGCCACGGAACGGAGAGCCAGCACCGCCACGCTCAGGACTCCTTCCCGAGCCGCTCCCGCAGGGCGCGGCGAGCCTGTTCGCGGTCGTCGAACTCGATCCGCCGATTGCCGAGAATCTGCTCCGTCTCGTGCCCCTTCCCGGCGATGATCACGACGTCGCCGGTCTGCGCGGCGTCGATCGCGGTGCGAATGGCGGTGGCGCGGTCCGGCTCGATGAGACAGTCGGCCAGCGGGCCGGACCCATGCATTCCCGCCGCCACCTCGTCGATGATGGCGCGCGGGTCCTCGGTCCGCGGGTTGTCGGATGTGAGAATGGCCACATCCGCCAGCCGGGCCGCGGCATTGCCCATCAGGGGTCGCTTGGTTCGATCGCGGTCCCCGCCGCAGCCGAAGACCACCAGGACGCGATTCCGCGTCAGGTCGCGCGCCACCCGCAGGATATTCACCAGCGCGTCATCCGTGTGGGCATAGTCGACGAGAACCGTGAAGTCCTGGTGCTCGTCGATCGCCTCGGCTCGCCCCGGGATGCCGGCCACCGTCGCGATGCCCTCCGCGACCCGTTCCAGATCGAGACCCAGAGCGTATGCGGCGGCAACCGCGGCCATGATGTTGTACAGGTTGGGCCGGCCGATGAGGGGGCTTTCCACGTTCAGCGGGCCGCCTGGTGTCTGGAGACGGATCCGCATGCCCTGTCTGTCTGCATGAATCTTCAGGGGAAGGATAGCGGCCCGGGTGGCGCGGCCGTAGGTCACCACCCGGGTCCGGGGAGGGTTTAGAAGGCGGGTGCCGAAGGGGTCGTCGAGGTTCACGGCCATCGCCGCATGAGGCGGGAGGCTCGCGAAGAGGCGAGCCTTGGCGGCGAAGTATGTCTGCATGTCGCGGTGATAGTCGAGATGGTCCCGACTGAGATTGGTGAACACCGCGACGTCGAATTTCATCCCTTCCACGCGGGACAGGGCGAGCGCGTGGGAGGAGACTTCGATCACGGCCGCGCGGCGGCCGCTGTGTCTCATGCGATCGAGGTGGGCGAAGAGATCGCAGGCCTCCGGCGTCGTGTGACCGGTGGGCTGCCACTCCCGGCCGGAGCGAACGCCGAGCGTCCCGAGCACGCCCGTCGGAACCCCCGCCGCCTCCAGCCCGGCGGCGAGCAGGATCGAGGTCGTCGTCTTGCCGTTTGTGCCGGTGATGCCCGCCATCATCAGCTCGCGGTCCGGGGCATCCCAGAAGACACGAGACAGCGCCGCCAGGGCCGCACGGGCGTCGGCCACGCGGATCCACGGCAGGCCGGCATGGGCCGCCGGTGCCGGGCGGTCGCACACGACGGCAGCAGCTCCCCGGGCAACCGCGTCATCGACAAAATCGAGGCCGTCGGCGACGCTGCCGGCGAGCGCCGCGAACAGCGCCCCGGGACGCACCTGGCGGGAATCGTGCGTGATACCCGTGATGGCAGGATCCGCCACGAGCCGGCCCGCATCGACGGTTCGGGCCAGCTCGCTGAGCCGTTTCACAGCAGCCTCGATCGCTATGGACGCGACAGCCACAGTTGACATCCTTCCGAAGATGCGGTGAGCGGTGCACCCGCAGACGGTTCCTGCCGGAAGACGCGCCCGGCGCCAGCGACATGCGGGGACAGGCCCAGGGAGGTCACCCGTGCCAGAGCTTCGCGCGACGTGAGCCCCAACAGGTCCGGCATCCGGCCGTCGGGAGCACTGACGGAGGATCCGGACAGACCGGGAGCGGGTCGTCGAGCCGTTACCCAGCGAGCGGACCGGTCGCGCGAGGCCTGCCGCGACGAGACGGCCACATGCCTGGCGGCCGATGTCTTTCCCGTTCCGGGTGCGGGCGATACTCCCATCGCCGGGAGAGCCCGTGCGGCGAACCGGCCGAACGCCGGAGCCGCCACGTCGCCGCCGTGGTAGCGGCGAACCTGTGGCTCGTCGATCACGAAGATGGCCGCGAAGCGGGGCTTCCGGGCCGGGGCATAACCGGCGAACGACGCCACATACTTGCCCGGCAGGTAACCCTCGTTCCCGCCGGCGGATTTCTGTGCCGTGCCGGTCTTGCCGGCAATCTCGTAGCCGGCCGCCGCCGCCGCGCGTCCCGTGCCGTGGTCCACGACCCCCACGAGCATGGAGGTCAGCGTGTGGGCGGTGGCCACGCCGACCACGCGGCGCGACACCGGGGCCGTGAAGCGCGTGATCACGTTGCCATCCGGGCTGATCAGCGAGCGGGCCATCCATGGTGGAACGAGCACACCGTCGTTGGCCACCGCGCCGACGGCGGAGATGACCTGCAAGGGAGTCGCCAGGATCTCCTGCCCCATCGCCAGGCCCGGCTGGGAGAGCCGGGACCACTGCTCGGTGGGATAGACGACGCCGGGGTGTTCCCCGCGCAACCCCACGCCGGTCTTCTCGCCGAAACCGAACCGGCAGATGAAGTCGTGGAAGGTGTCCGGGGGCACGCGCATGCCCGCCTCGATGGCACCGACATTGGACGAGTAGGCGATCACGTCGGCGAAGGTCAGATTGCCGAAGCTCCTGTGGTCCCGGATCCGGTGGCGACCGACCATGTAGGATCCGTTGCCGCAGAAGATCACATCATCCGCGTGGACCTTGCCGGTCTCCACCGCGGCCGCCGCGGTGATGACCTTGAAGGTGGATCCCGGCTCGTAGGCGTTGATGACGGCCCGGTCACTGCGCTCGGCGCTGGTGTACGAGGCAAAGTCGTTCGGATTGAACGTCGGCCGCGACGCCATCGCCAGGACCTCTCCGGTGGTCGGGTCGACGACCACGGCAGCCCCCGCCTTCGCCCGGGCCGCCCGCACGGCGCGGTCGAGTTCTTCCTCCAGCATGTGCTGGAGCGTCAGATCGATCGTCAGGGAGAGCGAGTTCCCCGGCACGGCCGGCTCGACGACGCGATGGCTGAACGACGTGCCCTTGGCATCGGTGAGCTCGATGGCCCGGCCCGGTGTCCCCCGGATCGCCGCGTCGAAGGCCAGCTCGGCGCCGCCGAGCGGTGTGTGATCGACGCGGACGAATCCCAGGGCGTGAGCGGCCAGCGTCCGGTGTGGATAGATCCGCCTGCTCCAGCGCTCCAGTTCCACACCCTCGATGGCGGCCGCTCGCACCTTCCGGCACTGACGCGGCGTCGGCTTGCGGCACAGGTACACATAGGGCGATCGACTGCGGAGTCGCCCGGCAACCTCCGCGACCGTCTCACCGAGGATCGGCGCCAGCACCCGGGCGGCGCCGTCGGGGTCCGTCACTCTCGACGGCCGGACCGCGATGGCCTCCGACGGGACCGAGACCGCCAGCTCTCGACCGTTCCGATCCAGGATATCCCCGCGGCGGGGCGTGATCGGATGAATCCGCTGGCGCTGTGCCAGGGCACGCTTCCGGTACGCATCACCCCGTCGGATCTGGATCTCGACGAGCCGGGCCGTCACGGTCCCACCGGCCACGCAGGCGACCATGGCCAGCAGGAGGATCCGGATGCGCAGTCCGCGGCGGGTCATCGCGCCTCCGTGCCGGTTGACGACGCCCTGGAGGCCGCGATCCTGGGGAGTCCATCGGCCGCGTCCTGCGGCGGATTCTCCGGATCGATCCGGTCCACGACCACCGTGTCCGCCGGGCGGCGCGGTTGCAGTCCCAGCTTGCCTGTCGCCAGCCGCTCGATGCGGGCCAGATCCGTCAGCGCCGCGTGCTCGGTGCGCAGCAGGCGGTTCGTGGCCTGCAGGGCTGCGAGATGGTGGCGGGCCTGCTCGATCTGATAGCCGAGATGGACCGCCTCGGCATGCCCCCAGACGTTGCCGAGCAGCGGCACCAGGATGATCACGCCGGCCGCCAGTCCCAGCAAGAGCAGCCGGGTCTGGATCCGATCCGGCTGGCGGACCACACGGCGATTGCGTGGGCGACGCGTCATGCGGCGAGTCGCTCTGCGGCTCGCAGTCGGGCACTCCGCGAGGCGGGGTTGGCGCGGATCTCGTCCTCACCGGGGCGGACGGCGCGCGACGTGAGGATCCGGACGATGTCGGGCCGGTGGCATCCGCATCGGGGCAGGTCCGGCGGGCAGACGCAGCAGTGCGCCAGGCGTCGCAATGTCTGCTTCACCGGCCGATCTTCGAGCGAGTGAAAAGCGATGAAGACCACCCGCCCCCGGGGACGGACCGACGTGGCGGCGGTCGTGACGAATCGATCCAGTCCCGTGAGCTCGTCGTTGACCACGATGCGCAGCGCCTGAAACGTCCGGGTTGCCGGATGGATGCGCCGGCGGCGAGATGGACCGACCGCCGCCGACACCACAGCGGCAAGATCGTCGGTGGTGGAGAACGGCTGGCGCGCGCGACGCCGGACGATGGCGCGGCAGATCCGCACGGCAGCCCGCTCCTCGCCGAACTGCCGCAGGATCCGGCGCAGGTCATGCTCGGGCAGGTTGTTGACGATCTCCTCTGCCGTCGGACCGGAACTCCGGTCGATACGCATGTCGAGAGGGCCGGCCTGGTCGAAGCTGAATCCCCGGGCGGGATTGGACAGCTGCAACGTCGAGATCCCGAGGTCGGCGACCAGACCGTCCGGCGCGGGACCGCCCTTCTCCTCGAGGATGGTCCCCAGATGACGGTAGTCATCGTGGACAAACGTGACGCGGGAGATATCCTCGCCGAGCCCAGCCCGGCCGGCCGCCAGGGCCTCGCGATCGCGATCGATGGCCACCACCTCGTTGCGCGGATGGGACGCCAGGATGGCCCGGGTGTGTCCCCCGCCTCCGAAGGTGGCATCCACGAATACTCCCCCCTTGCTCGCCGCGAGGAAGTCGACGACCTGCGTCACCAGCACCGGACGGTGAACCCGTGACACCGCCGGCTCTCCCTCGCTACTGTCCGTTGTCCGAGATCTCTCTGCTGCCCCGCCGTTCCTCTCCGCGCCTGACGCCATGGCTCGCTGATTGCCCCCTTCCGGTGGTCGTTCTCCTCGCTCCGGGCCGGGAGACACGATGTCTCGATGGCGGCGCGGTGAGATCGTCGGCGAGGGGCATCAGAGTCCCAGTTCTGCCAGTTCGCGGAGGTCCTCCTCGGTCAGCGGGTTCGCCTCCAGTCGTTGCAAGAATCGCTCGTTGTTCCAGACCTCCAGCCGATCGTGCTTGCCGAGAACCGCCACCTCGCCATCCATGCCCGCGGACCGCCGCAGGTGGGGCGAGATCAGAAGGCGGCCCTGGCGATCCATCTGGGTCTCGGCACCGAAGTAGCTGATCAGGTCGCTCAGCCGCGACACCGAGCGGTTGAACGACGGCCGGGAGGCGATACGCGCCTCGAGCTTCTCCCAGATGCTGAGCGGGTAGACACGGACGGCCTGCCCATCCACACTGGTGATGAAGAACAGCGTCCCGTACCGCTCCTCCAGCGGCCGCCGGAAGGCCGCCGGCACCTTGAGCCGGCCCTTCTCGTCGATGGTCGCCGGAGCGTTCCCCCGCAGCATCGGTTCTCCTCCGTGGTCGCCGGCGGCGACCGGACGGGTCAGATCTATCGGATAGCTTGTCGGCGGGCCGCCGGTGGGCGGTGAGGACCGCTGGCCCGGTTCCGGGTCAGTGCGGTCGGGAGCTTGCGATCGGCATCTCCGGCTCGCAGGGCCAGGTCACCTTCTGACCCCTGAGAACGGGATGATCGCCCGAGAAGATACCCCATCACTCCCCGTCTGCCCACTTTTGGCCACGCGAGACATAATAAGGGTAGCCACCTCACCTGTCAAGCGAAATCTTGAGCCATATCAACAGGTAAGGGACGATTCACATATCTGGTAGACGCCGTTTTGCATGACCCCACTCCGTGGTAGCGAAGTACAGTCGAAAGCGAACGCCTATAAGTTATCTTTTACTTTCGTGTTCCATATCACACGAAAGTCATGTCGGATCGAACCGCCGGAACGCGAAACAGGTCATTCACGGGGTCGGGAGTGGACCGTGCGCGGTCCCCGCGCGGTGAGGAGATCAGGTGGGAGTGAAACGGCTCAGTTGCCGTCGCAACCGATGAACTGGCATTCCGGTGGCCGGGAGTCGCTGTGGGTCGGCGGATCCGGTCCTTCCAGGCCACCGGAGGTCCCTGTTCCCCCGAGGGCGGTTGACTCGGCAGGCAGAGTCCGGATCTGGACGCCCGAGTCGCTATCGAACGCCACGATCAGGTCACTGTCGCGGAGGAGCAGGGTCGGGCGTGACGCCCGGACCCGGGCCCCGGAGAGCCGCACCGGCTGCAGCCAGGTCCCGTTGCTGCGCGCCGTCAACCACACCGACTGCTGCGTACCGTCGGCGGACAGGCGCCACCAGGTGATGATCGGCCGCCCGGTGGCCGTGAACAGCATCTGCGGCTGGAGATCCGCGGCGCCGTTGGCCTCGGAACCGAGGAGAATGGGGCTCGACCACCGGGTCCCATCGAAGAGCGACACGGCCAGCTCGGCATCGCCGTTCTCGTTGAACGACCAGACAGCCCAGGGGAGGCGGGTCAGCGGGTTGACGGCGATGGACGGCACACCATCGCCCCGCGCAGCACCGCTCTCGTTGAGCGTGACGCGCTGGATCCGCTGGTCAGCCCTCGTGCGGCTCGACGTCTGCCAGACACTGGTGAGCCGACCACGGTGCACCAGACGGATCTCCGTCCGGATGAACTGGCCACCATCGGTCAGCAGCGCTGCCACCTCAGCCCGGCTCACACTGATGCCCAGGCCGGCGACCAGCGCCACCACAGCGACAAGACCCGGAAGCCTACGCGCCGACGTTCTCATGACTCTTCCTTTGCCCGATGAAGGCATCGAACTCCTCGACCTCCGGTGAAACACGCTCGAGGGCCGAGCGGAGATACTTCAGACGACCGAAAGCGATCTTTTCCTGGATAGCGTTCCGCTCGCGGCGGGCGATGCGCCACAGGTAATACGCCGCGTTGAAGAGGAAGTCCGTGTAGCGATCCTCCTCGGTCTCGGCACCGGCGAGCGCCCCCACCTCGCGGATATAGGCCTTGGCCTTGCTCATGTTCCCCTGGGCGTATTCCGCCTCGAGGAGCTTCGACACCGCGAACGCCGAGGTCCGCCGCATTCCTTCCTGCCGGGCCACCCTCAGGGCTTCCTGGATCAGCTTGGTGCCGACCTTGAAGTGAGACAGGGAGATGTGACAGGCACCGATGTTTATCTTCATGGTGAGGACGCCGAACGTATCGGACTGCTCCTCGTAGGCGACCAGCGCGTCGCGGAAGTACGCGAGAGCGCCCTTCGCATCGCCCTCCTCACCGGCGATCCGGCCGAGCTGGTGCATGGCGTAGGCCAGCGAGCGCCGGTCACTCTCCTCGCGGGCAATGGCGAGACATTTCTCGGCTTCGAGGCGGGCCAGGAAACTGTCACCGAGATCGGCGTGCGCGTTCGATAGCTGCAGCAGCGTCTTGATGATGGTCTGGCGGTCCACTCCGCCACCGACGCGCAGCACGTTGCGCAGCTCGTTCTCCGCCAGGGCCAGCTTGCCCAGTTTCAGGAGAGCGCGGGCGAGGCCGTAATGGCCGCGAGCGAGACGCGTGGCCCTGGTGTCCTCTCCGGACTCTTCCGCATCCGGTGATTCCGCGACGTCGATGGCCTTCTGGAACGCGGCGTATGCCTCCGCGTAGCTGCCCATCTCCATCTGCCGGTTGCCGGCGGCGATCAGCTCGTCGTAGGCATCCGTGTCCGGTCGAAGGGATTCGTACTCCTCGACATCGACGATGTCGGAGAAGCTCTGGATCGAGACATTGAAGATGCTGGCGAGAACCCGCAGCTTGTCGAAGGACGGGTAGCACCGGCCCTTCTCGTAACGGGAGAGCTGACTGTTGTCGATCTCACCACCGACCATCCGGGCCTTTTCCTCGACCCTGCGGAGCGAGTACCCGTAACCCACCCTCAACTGCTTCAGGTAGGTCCCGAGCTTGGCGCTGCCCTTCAGTTCGGATTCAGGCATTCTCTCTCCCGCCATGACGGCTGCCTGTCTGGATCGCGACTCCTTGTGACTTTATATCATCTCCATGGGCCGAAGCACGATTTTGTAACCGACTCCTGTGGTCTTATGTACCGCAGGGCGGGGAGGCGGGCAAGAAAAGAATCCGGACCGCCTGCTGTCGTTGCGGTGTTTCCTCCGCGCGGGAATGGGCGCCGGCCGCCCACGTTGACAGCCGACCCGGATCGGATCTATATTGTCTCCCATAACTAACAGAAACATAATGACTTATTCGAAATCCAGTCGAGCAGTCACGACGGCGGCGCGGCCACGACTTCCCGCCTCTGTCCCGGCCGGCGGACGGTTTCACCGTGGCCTGCTGTTCTTCTCCGTGGTCTTCTCCCTGCTTCTCCTGGCGGATGTCGTCACCATCGGCAACCTCGTCTTCCGGGATCTCTCCCGTCAGGTCGTGGGTGAGGCCAAGGTACGCGCTCGGGCCGCCGCCGAGAACGTGGCCCGGGGCCTCGCCCCGGTGTCGGATGGCCTCCTGCGGCTGGTCCAGACCCGCCTGGTCTTCACGCGCTACGTCGACCACGAGCTGCAGCGCGCCACGGTGATCGACCGCATGGACCTGGTGACCGCCCAGGGGGAACTGGTGGCAACGCGCGCCCGGCGAGCCGACGTCGAGCGACGGCCCCACGGTCCGGGGGAATTCCCCCCGCTGACCGCGCTGCCTCCTGGCGGGGAGACGAGGGAACTTCCCGGCGCCCCGCCAGGATCCGGAAGCGTTCCGGAGGTCCCGGGTGCCCCGTTTCCATCGCTGCCGCCGGGAGACCGGGATGATGCGGGTCGCCATCCCCGACAGGCAGGCACCTTCCCCCTTCTCGATCCATGGCACATACCGGGCCCCACCCTGGAGCTGGATCCCCGTGGCCCGGGCGACTTCGACAGATTCACTCACAGCCGGAGGGACATCGTCATCCCGGTCCGGCTCCCCTCGGGTCAGCCGGGTCAGATCCAGGTCGCTCTCTCGACGACCGAACTGGACCGCGAGCTGGACCAGATCCGCCATGATCTGCTGATCAAGATCTTCATCGGTGCCGGCATCAGCGTCCTGCTGATCATCGTGGCCTATCTGTTCGTCGTGAAGCTGTTCCAGAAGACGCGACGCCTCGAGGCCGAGGCCCAGATGGCCGATCGCCTCGCCTACGTCGGGACCCTCGCGGCGGGCCTGGCCCACGAGATCCGTAATCCGCTGTCCGCCATGAACCTGAACCTGCAACTGCTGGAGATGGGAATCGATACTCCCGGTGATCCCGGCGCCGGCCCGGGACCCGAGAAAGAGAAGGACGCGGAGGCCCGGGAGCTTCTCGGAGAGACCCGGGCGGAAGTCGACCGCCTGGGACAGCTCGTCACGTCGTTCCTGAGCTACGCCCGGCCTCCCCGCCTGGAACGCAAGCCCTCCGACCTCAACCGGATCATGGAGGAGACCGGACACTTTCTGCAGGCGGATGCGCGCGCGCGGGGCGTCGACATCGAGGTGCACCCCGGCGAGGGACTCCCGGTCCTGCCGCTCGACCCGACACAGGTGAGGCAGGCTATTCTCAACATCGTGAAGAATGCGATCTCCGCCCTCGAATCGACCGGCGCCGGCACGATTCACCTCTCGACCGGGCAGAACCCGTCAGGCGAGGTGCACCTCCTCATCGAGGATGACGGGCCGGGCATCCCGCAGGAGCGCCTGCAGGACATCTTTCAGGTGTTCTACTCCGGCCGGCCAGGCGGCAGCGGGCTGGGGCTGCCCATCGCGCGCCGCGTGATGGAGGGCCACGGCGGCCGGATCGACGTGGAGTCGACCGTCGGGTCCGGCACCCGCTTCTCCCTGGTCTTCCCGGTGCCCGGGCATCGCGCCGGGATGAAGGCCGCCCTGTGAGCCGGCCGGGGCGGATCCTGCTGATCGATGACGATGCCGCGGGCCGCAACGCCCTGCGCCGCGCCCTGGAAAAACAGGGACATGCGGTGGAGGCCCATGCAGGTGGACGTGCGGCTCTGAAGAGCCTCGCGGCCGCCACACCGCGGTTCGACCTCGTGATCACGGATCTCCGCATGCCCGAGATGGACGGCATGGAGGTCCTGCGGCGCACTCGCGACATCGATGCCGACGTCCCGGTTCTGCTGATCACGGCCTTCGGCACCATCGAGAATGCGGTGGAGGCGATGCAGTTCGGAGCCCGCGACTACCTGACCAAGCCGCTCGATCTGTTCGAGGTGCGACGAAAGGTGTCCAGGGCTCTCGAGGCCGCCGCGCTGGCGCGAAAGAACCGACACCTCGACGACAACGCGTCACCCGCGCGGCAGGAGACAGCCGTCGCCGCCCTGGGCCAGATCATCGGGGTCAGCCCGGCCGTGCAGGAACTCAAGGCGCGCATCGAGCAGGTGGCCCCTACCGGCAGTTCGGTGCTCATCCGGGGCGAGTCCGGCACCGGCAAGGAACTGGTGGCGCGGGCCATCCACGATGGCTCCCCTCGGTGCGCCGGGCCGTTCCTGCCCATCAACTGCGCCGCCATCCCCAGAGATATTCTCGAGTCCGAGCTGTTTGGGCACGAACGAGGGGCATTCACCGGAGCCACGTCACGCAAGCCCGGCAAGTTCGAGCTGGCCTCCCGGGGAACCCTGTTTCTCGACGAGGTCGGCGAACTGCCTCCCGACATGCAGGCGAAGCTCCTCCGGGTGCTCGAGGAGAAGGCGTTCATGCGCGTCGGCGGCGTCGAGACGGTGCAGGTCGATGTCCGGATCGTGGCGGCGACGAACGCCGACCTGCCGGAGCTCGTGCAGCGCGGCACGTTTCGCGCCGACCTGTTCTACCGCTTGAAGGTGGTCCAGCTCGACATTCCGCCACTGCGGGATCGACCCGAGGATATCCCGGTGCTGGCGCGCCATTTCCTGGCGCATCTGGCCAGGGACCACCATCGTGACGGCCTGCGTCTGGACGACGAGGCGCTGGAGATCCTGGCGATGCACCCGTGGCCCGGCAATGTCCGCGAGCTGCGCAATCTGCTGGAGAGCGTCGTCGTTCTCAGCCAGGGCGCCCATCTCGATGCCAGCGTCCTGCCGCCGGAATATGGGGGGCGACCGGCGCGCCGGCCCGGCGCGCCACCCGCCTCCGGGGCCATCCCGTCCGCGCCAGGAGGGACATCGCCGCTGGGCCGCGACCCGGCCAGCCCGGCAGGAGCCCCCGGCGAAGTCCCTGAGAGCATCGCCGGCGCCGGCTGCGGCATCTCACCGGTCGGCGACGCCGGCGAGATGCCACCGGACGAGGCCCTGTCGATGGCGGAGATGGAGAAGAGGCATATCCTGAAGACGTTGCGCGAGATGGGATTCAACCGGACCCGGGCGGCCCGGGCCCTGGGCATCGGCCGGAGGACGCTCCAGCGCAAGCTCGAGGAATACCGCGACCAGGGAGAGGAGATCCCGATCGCTGCGTCAGATTGACACGATCCGGAACAGTCAACCCGGCACGCGCGTTGCATCAGGAGAGGGGCGAGCCGGCACCAGGTCGCACGAGACCTTCGCCGGCGAGGCGCGGACAGCTTTCAATCAAGAGGAGCGACACGATGAAGAGAACGGCCCAAACGGTTTTTCTGGCCACGATCGCCGGTTGCGCTCTGCTGCTGGGCTTCGTGGCCGCGACGGCGGTCAGCGGACCGCCGTCCGGCTCGCTGGGCAACGGCCCGGTGGCAGTCGTTCCCTACGCGCCGGCCAGCTACGCCGCGGCCGAGGGACCGGCATTCTACGAGCGGCATGACAAGACCTCCGCACCGGTGGTCACCCTGCCCGACTTCGCGGACATCTTCGAACGGGTCAATCCGGCGGTGGTCAGCGTCAGAGCGACGAAGTTCAACGACAGCCCCGAGGGAGGGAGCCGCCAGCGTTTCTTCCAGGATCCGTTCCAGTGGTTCTTCGGACCCGGCCCCGGACCGACGCCCAACCGGCGGAACCCACATGGCGCCCCGCAGCGCGAGGAAAGTGGCGGCACCGGGTTCGTGATCACCCCGGACGGATACATCCTGACGAATTTCCACGTGATCGAGGATGCCGAACGGGTGCATGTGCGCCTGAATCTCGACGGACGCGATTACGAGGGACGGGTCGTCGGCTCGGATCCGCCCACCGACATCGCCCTGGTGAAGATCAGCGTCGATGACGACATCCCGTACCTTCCACTGGGCGACTCGAGCTCTCTGCGGGTCGGCGAGTGGGTGATGGCCATCGGCAACCCGTTCTTCTACAACGACACGGTCACCGTTGGTGTGGTCTCTGCCAAGGGGCGACGGCTGCAGGGCCTCTCCCGGGATCCCAGTCTTGACGACTACATCCAGACCGACGCCGCCATCAATGTCGGCAACTCGGGAGGCCCGCTTCTGAACGTCCACGGGGAGGTGATCGGGATCAACAGCGCCGTCAGTCGCGTCGGACAGGGAATCGGTTTTGCC
The DNA here is from genome assembly GCA_046757965.1 of Acidobacteriota bacterium. GTDB lineage: Bacteria > Acidobacteriota > Polarisedimenticolia > SMYD01 > SMYD01 > JBHHZI01. The sequence continues at coordinate 30,860 of JBHHZI010000018.1, forward strand.
ATTCCCATCGACATGGCCAAGACCATCCTGCCCCAGCTCCGTCGGGCCGGAAAGGTCTCCCGGGGCGCCATGGGTGTCGAGATCACGGATCTGGCGGCGATGGATCCGGACCAGAGAGAGTATTTCGGTCTGAACGACGTCACGGGAGCGCTCGTGCAGACGGTGGTGCCGGGGCAGGCCGCGGCGGAGGCGGACCTGCATCGCGGTGACGCCATTCTCGCCATCGACGGACATGATGTCACGGGCTCCGATGATCTGATCGGCCGGATCTCTGCCAGGAAACCCGGAGACACCGTCGACCTCCTGGTGCTGCGGGATGGGCACAAGCAGCACAAGCGCGTCGTCCTGCAAGATCGCCAGGCCCTCTGGTACAAGGACGCCTCCAACGTGCAGCGCGACCAGGCCACGCCGCGCCGGCCCGACGTCATCCGCTCCATCGGCATCGAGGTGGCGGATCTCGACGACCGCGTGGCACGGACGTTCAACCTGAAGGACATCACCAGCGGTGTGGCGATCACCGATGTCTCCGTGCGAGGCCAGGGATACGAGAAGGGCCTGCGGCCGGGCATGGTGATCGTCGAGGTCAACAAGCAGCCGGTGAAGAACGTCGACGACTACGTCGCGGCGCTCGCCGATGTTCAGGACGGTGATCTGGTCACCTTCTACGTCCAGCTCGATGGCGGGACCGGCAACTACGTGACCTTCCGCGTATCCGACCCT
>JBHHZI010000019.1:0-31039 GCA_046757965.1 Acidobacteriota bacterium
TGTCGCTGACACCGGCCGAGATCGACGACCTGGTCGCCTTCCTGCACGCCCTGGATGGCCAGACGCCGAACCCGGTCGGTCCGCCCACGCCGCTGCACTGAGCGCAGCCGGACGCCGGCGACGACGTCGCGATGGAGCGCCGAGAGGGATGGGCCGGGACACGGACAGGAACACGCATGCGACGCTCACCCATCGGGGGACGGCGAAGCCCCTCGTGAGGTGACAAGTGCGGCATCCACGCCGGATGCACGGCCTGCGACAATGGCGGCTGTCAACTTCTCCGCATAGAGCTGATTCAGGTGGGCGGATGGATGCCCATCCGTCACATTGACTGCCAGCGACTCGTCGTTGAGGCGGGTGGCGATCTCGTCCTGGTGGTCGTACGTGATGAAGCCCGCCGCGCGAGCCGCCTCCTCCGCCTGGTGGTACCACCTCAGATAGATGACCAGTTCGGAGTCCGGATGGACATAGTCGGTGGGCCGATCCGTGAACGTGCCCTGGTTGAGGATCGCGAAGACCGGTGGCGGGAGACCTCGACGGGTCGCGATGGCACGAATCTCGGCAAGCGCGGCAACAAACGCGGACCACTCGGGAGAGTCCTCGGCGTACGTTCTGTCGAGTGACTCCTGCCACGTGGGCACGAGGCCTGTGATCTCCGCCAGGCGGTGAACACCCTCGTCGACGAGCCGGCCCACATGCGTCAGGCCGAGAGCCGCCAGACCACGCGCCGCGCCCCGTGAGATCCGTCCCGGGCCGCGATCAAAGCGGGCGCGTTCGATGCTGTAGTCCTGGCTGCGCGGCTGGGGATCGTTGAGACAGAAGCCGACGACAATCAGATCGGGATCGACCGCGTCGGCGTACCGTCTCAGGATGTCCCGTTCCGCGGTGGTCGGCCCTCCCATGACACCGAAGTTCAGGACCTCGAACCGTGGTCCGCGCTCCGGGCGCCCGTCGGCAGCGCCGCCTGTCGTGGAGATCGCCGATCCATCCTCCCTGCCATGCCCCGCGTTGAGCAACTTCTCCGCGATGTCGGTGTAGCGCTCGCCGACGGAAAGACCCGCTCCCCACGTGAGGGAATCACCCAGCACCATGACGCGATACACATCGCGCGGCTTGGGCACCTCGAACTCGCGTCCCCGGAACCCCAGCCGGTTCACCTGGACCAGATGTCCCCAGGTGTAGAGGCCGTCGGGCTGCTCGCCGTTGGGCGGCAGAGACGGGGCGTTTGCCGCAAGCAGCAGCTCCAGGACGACCAGACAGGCCCCGATGAGCCCGGCGTTGACACCGACCACGAGCCCCAACCGCCGGAATCGAGGCGCACCTGCCACGGCAGGCGGCTTCGTGCTGTCCTGAACGGGTCCTATCATCGATGTGGCTCTCCCGCGGGTCATATTCATCGCCGGGCCCCGGACAGATGATGCGGCGATGGGTGGTCTCCTCACGCGGTCACCATACGTCCTGCACGAACCGGCGGCCACAGCCGGCTCCAGGTCCCGGTCTCTTCCCCCTCCGGCGCCACTCGACGATCTGTTCAGCCCGGCGGGCGCGTCAGGCTCCGGCGGGCCTCAAAGCGAGCGTATCGCGGCTCACTCGACGCCATCAACGTGGGGGAATGTGGCGGGAAGCGTGACCTCCAGCAGCTCCACGTCGGCCGAGGCGTCGGCGAGGCGGTGGGTCAGACGGGCGGGCACGACGAACGCATCGCCGGCCGACAGCGTCCGGGAATCGTGGCCATCGGCGTGCAACGTGATCGAACCGGCAAGGACGAACAGGAAGACGAACTCCGCCTCGTGGCGCAAGGCGCGGGCAGGCGCGATCTCCGACCGGCGCGCCACCTGCACACCCGCAAGACCGCTGGTGGCCGCGGCGACGCCGATGTCCCGGGCGGTGAACCCCGCCACGCGCCACGGGGCCCAGGTGGCCTCCGCGGCGCGGTGATGGACAAACGTCTGTGCACTGAAGACCCGTTCCGGGCGGCGGTCCGGGGTCGGGAGCGCAAGGACGTGGTCGGCGAACGTCTCGTGCTCTGCCGGCGAGCCGATCTCGATCACCTCCAGCCCGGGCGAGCAGGCGAGCACTCGATGGCGAATCCTCGGTGGCTGCAGCACACAATCGCCCGCCTGCAGCGTCAAGGGCGGACCCTGGTCCTCGTAGACCACACGGACCCATCCTTTGTAGCAGTAGATCATCTGGAACCGTACATGGTGGAAGTGGACATAGTCCGGCACCGGCCCCCCTGCGGGAATCCGGATGTGCGAGGCCACGAAGCGCCCGCCCTGGCGATCGGGGATGAGGTCGCGGTAGAGCATGCCGGCGCGCCCTCTCACCCATGACGCGGCATCATCCAGCCGGGTCACCACGAACGATGGTGCCAGCGGCGGCAGACGGATCGCCGGGTCTGCCTCGACCAGCTCGATGCGGGTGCCATTCGGGGCCGTCAGCTCTTGCGCCCCGCCGGCCACGGCCTCCACGTCGTGGCAACGCAGCCGGAGAACACCCGGCGATGCGGGTCCGTTCCCCTGCAACCTCGGCGCGCCCGGGGCTTCGGCCCTCTCCGCACACAACCTCAGCCGCACGCCATGGCCCGCGATGACGGCCACTGACGGGTGGTCGGCCGGAAAGATGGCCTCCAGGCGAAAGTCGAGCCGCGTCGTGAAGAACTCGAGAGTCTCGTCCAGATCGCGGCAGGGCAGCACCACCTCGGCGGCCGCGATGGCGTTGCCGCTCGTCTTCCCCGCCGGGCTCTCCTGAACCAGGCCGCTCTCTTCACGGCGCGCCATCTCCCCCGCGGCCGCTGTCGGGTGGTCGTTCCTTCCTGCGTCTTGCGTCACCCCGTTCTCCTGCCCCGGATGGGGGGCGAGTCTAGCAGGATGAGAGCCAGGCGATTCCCCGTCTCGGCGAGCGTCCGTTCGACGGGCACACTCCGATTCGAGAGGTGGCGCGGTCGGCCGGAGAGATCTCTTCATCCATCCCGACACATGCCTCTGACGACAGCCGCCCTGTCCAAGACCGGCGTGCGGCCCCGATCGACGTGATATTGTCAGACTCGATCTCGACGAAGGAGGCGATCATGGCTGAGGTGGCGTACCGGTCGAAGGTTTCCATCATCCGCGAGCGCGGCCCGGAGCGCCTCGCCAAGCTCCCTGCCGGCGAGTCCGTGCCGTTCGGCGTCCACGGTGCCGTGGCGGCACACTACGGCGTCTCCATGTCGGACTTCTCGCCGGTCTCCACCACTCTCGATTACGTGGTTGCCGCCGCTGCCGGGTGACTGACCGGTACCTTCGGCGGTGCGCTGGAGGCTCGCAAGATTCCCGCCGGTGACGGCAAGCTGACCGCCGACGCCGAGGGCGAGATCGAATCCGTGGACGGTGTTCTCATCATCAAGCGCATTCACGTCGCCTACCACCTGCAGGTCGCCCCCGATGCGGACCGCGCGGTGATCGACCGCGTCATGGGCATGCACGCCGACCACTGTCCCGTCTACCGCAGCCTGCACCCCCAGATCCAGATCACGACGTCACTGGAGATCACTGCCGACTGAGGCACTGACGTCATGGAAGGGATCTTCCGTCCATCGGATGGGATCGATCCGCCGCCCCTGCACAGGCCCAGTCTCTCCCGGGTGACGACCGCCATCGACACTGCGGTCTGCCGGAACCGCCGCGATGAGGGCAGCCGTCCCGTAACATTCAACAATTCCCTTGACAGCCGTCACGCTTCCCGGTAGATTGGCGCGCATGAGACAGGTCCCCACCGGTTTGATGTGCATGTGTAAGAACTGTCCGAGCCATCGGAGCGGGGGGCGTCTGCCTGCGTAGCGTTTCATAGAACATCGCAAGACTGCATGAGGCCCACCGCTCCCGAGGCGGTGGGCCTTTTTGGGTTTGCGGACACGTTTTCCTTCGCCGGATCGCCCCCTTGGTCGGCCTGGTGCATGAAATCGACTGGGAGAGTTGTGCGTTGTCGAATCAATTACACAATGAGTCGGTCAGGAATCGGGCCACATACCTGCCAGATGACATGACCCAGGCCGCGGAGGACCTGGGCGATGCCACGCCCCTGGCCCGCCTGCGCTGGGCGGTGGCGCGGTTCACGGACAGGCTGGTCTTCGCAACCGGTTTCGGTGCGGAGGGGTGCGTGCTGATCGACCTGATCGGCCGATTCCATCTTCCCGTCGACATCATCACACTCGACACGGGGCTGCTGTTCCCCGAGACGGTCTCCCTGTGGCGACGCCTCGAGAATCGATATGGCCTCTCCATCACCGCGGTGCGACCGTCACAGTCGGTGGAGGAGCAGGCGGCCACCCACGGTCCATGCCTGTGGGAGACCGACCCGGGCACCTGCTGCCATCGTCGCAAGGTCGAGCCGCTCCGTCGAGCGCTGACCGATCGCGCGGCGTGGCTGACGGCGATCCGCCGGGACCAGACACCGGCGCGTTCCACTGCCGGCATCGTCGAGTGGGACCAGCGGTTCTCGCTGGTGAAGATCAACCCGCTCATCGACTGGACGGCGGCCCGGGTCGAACGGCACCTGGCCGCACACGATGTCCCGACCAATCCCTTGCGCCGGGACGGATTCGTCTCCATCGGCTGCCGGCCGTGCACGACGCCGGTGGCGGCCGGCGAGCACGAGCGAGACGGTCGCTGGCGCGGCACCGCAAAGACCGAGTGCGGCCTGCACACGATGCAGGCGGCGAGCAAGCGGTCGGCGGCGGGCGGCAACCTGGCAACGCCGGCGCCTCAGTTCACCGCGGCAGCGGTGCTGCCGGTCGGCCTGAGGCTTTCCGGGCGGGACGTGCTGGTGGTCGGTGGCGGCAGCGTGGCAATCGCCAAGGCCCGTGCCTTGCTCGAAACCGGCGCGCTCGTGCAGGTGGTGGCCACTGAAGTGTCCGCATCACTGGCCGATCTGCCGGTTCGCATCGCCCGCCGGCCGTTTCAGCCGGAAGACCTGGACGCGGTCTGGTACGCGGTGGCCGCCGCGACGCCGGATGTCAATCGAGCCGTGGCGGCGGCGGCACACACCCGGCGTGTCCTCGTCAATGTCGTCGATGAGCCGGCCCTGGCCACCGCCTGGGCCACCAGCACCATCCGACGTGGGGGTGTGCATCTGTCCATCGCAAGTGACGGTCAGACGCCGGCGCTGTGCCGCCTGCTGCGCGAGGCGCTCGATCACCTGTTACCTGTCGACCTTCATCGCTGGTCTTACGTGGCCCGACACACACGGAGGAAATGGCGTGCCTCTCAGGTCCCGATGTCGGACCGCATCCCGGACCTCTTGACCACTCTCAATCGGATCTACAGGTCGCCGCCGGCTCGCCTCTCGGATGGCACCTCGCCGGAGAATCCATGAGAACCGGTCGCATCGTCCTCTTCCAACGGAGCCGCCCCGTCCCGGATGTGGTGCCCACTTGGTGGCGAGGTGCGCGATGACCGGGTGCGTTGCTCTCGTGGGCGCCGGACCGGGTGATCCGGACCTGCTGACCCGGGCCGCCGTCCGCTGCCTGCGCCGGGCCGACCTCGTCCTGCATGACGAGCTGGTCGACCCGCAGGTCCTGAGGTTCGCCCGCCAGGCGCGCTGTGTGCAGGTCGGCAAGCGCGGCGGACGGCGTTCCACCGACCAGGCGCTCATCGAGAAGATGATGATCCGGGCCGCCCGTCGCGGCCGATACGTCGTCCGGCTGAAGGGAGGCGATCCCGTCGTCCTCGGCCGTGGTGGCGAGGAGATGGTGGCGCTGGCCCACGCCGGCATCCCTTGCGAGGTGATTCCCGGCGTCACCGCCGCCGTCGCGGCACCGGAGCTGGCCGGCATCCCGCTCACGCGGCGGGGTGTGGCATCGGGGTTCGTGGTGGTCTCCGGACATGCCAGGGCGGCGTACGAGCCGATCCTCGCGGGTCTTGCGCCGGGTCGCGCCACGATCGTCGTTCTCATGGGACGAGATCGCCGCGGCCCGTTGCGGGATTTCCTGCTCCTCGCCGGCTGGCCACGGTCCACACCGGTGGCCATCGTCTCCGGGGCCGCTTCGAAACAGATGTTCGTGTCCAGAGGTGAGCTGCACGACCTCGCCCGTCTCGTCCTTGCCGATCCGGATCTTGCGGCAACAATCGTCATCGGCGAGGTGGTGACCACGCTCGCCGCCCGGTCCATTCCCCTCCCACCGCCACGGGCTCTCGTGTCGACGGCTCGTTGCGCTCCATGACGGAGACCCTGCCATGAAGATGCCCCCTGCCCGCCTGTCCGGAAGAACCCGCCCCTGGTTTGCTTCCGAGGACGATATCGATGAGTTCGTGGACATGCTCGCCCGCTTCGAGGCCGGCGACATCACGGCGGCCGAGTGGAAAGCCTTCCGCCTGGTGCGCGGGACATACGGCCAGAGACAGGAAGGTGATGTGCAGATGCTGCGCGTGAAGATCCCGCAGGGGATTCTCGACCGCGGTCAGCTCGACGCGCTCGCTGATGTGGCCGCGCGGTATTCGCGCGGCTTCGCTCACCTGACCACCCGCCAGAACGTGCAGGTGCACTTCGTCAAGCTCGCCGACGTCGAGCCGGCGCTCCGGCATCTGGCGGCCAGCGGCCTGACCACACGGGAGGCATGCGGGCATGCGGTGAGAAACATCACGACCTGCCCGTGGGCCGGCGTGTCCCTGAGCGAACCGTTCGACGTGACCCCGTTCGCCGAGGCGATGACGAATCACCTGCTGCGACACCCGCTCAGTTCGACCCTGCCGCGCAAGTTCAAGATCGCCTTCGAGGGGTGTGCCGACGGCGACCATGCCTTCGCCGCCATCAACGATATCGGCTTTTCCGCCCGTATCGACACGGCATCCTGCCGTCTTGGGTTCGCGGTCACCGTTGGCGGCGGCACCTCCATCTGGCCGCGCAGCGGCCGGCTGCTGACCCCCTTCCTCCCGGCAGGTGACATCCTCGAGCTCGCGGAGGCCATGCTGAGAGTCTTCCACCGGCTGGGAGACCGGCAACGACTGTACCGCAATCGCCTGAAGTTCCTCATCAAATCCACCGGCTGGGACGCGTGGCAGGCCGCGGTGGAGACCGAACGATCCGAGATCCGGCGGTCAGGCGGCGTGCCGCTGCCCTTCCACGCCGACCGGCCACCGGTGGAGACGGCTCCGCACGGCCAGCCTGTGGCGCCACCCTCGGTCCCGGTGCTGCGCCGCCTCGTCTCACCACACCATCTGCAAGGGCCTGGATTGTTGCCGGTGCCGGCGTCGACAGCTCCCGGCGCCATGGAAGCGGCGCGCTGGCGCCGTTCCAACGTCCGACGCCAGCACCAGCCCGGGTTCGTCACCGTGCTGCTCACCACGCCCCTCGGCGACCTGACTGTCGGACAGATGCGAGCGTGCGGCTGGCTGGCGGAAGCGTTCGGCGACGGCCTGGTGCGCACCACCCATGCGCAGGACCTCCTCCTGCGCTGGGTCCCGGAGGCAGCGGTGGATGCCCTGCACCGGCGCCTGTGCACCATCGGGCTCGGGCGACCCGACGCCGGCACCATCGCCGACGTCACCAGTTGCCCTGGAGCTGAATCATGCAAGCTGGCGGTGACCCGTTCCCGCGGGCTGGCCCACCTGCTCTCGGACCGCTGGCAGCGCCGGCCCGATCGGGTCGATCTCGCCGGCGACCTGACCATCCGGATCAGCGGCTGCCCCAATGGCTGCGGCCTGCATCATGTCGCCGGTCTCGGCCTGCAGGGCAGCGCCCGGAAGTTCAACGGCCGGTTCCTGCCGCAGTACCTCCTGCTGGCCGGCGGCGGCAGCGGGCCGGACGGAGCCCGGTTCGGCCGCCGCGTGGCGAAGATTCCCGCGCGCCGCGTGGCGGCGGCCATCGAGCGGCTCCTGGATGTCTATGCGGCCGAGCATCTGCCCCACGAGACGGCCACCGACTTCTTTCAGCGGGTCGACCCCGGGCGGCTTCGTGCGGCCGTCGCCGACCTGGCGCAGGTTCGTCCGGAGGATCTGACCGAAGGCGACCTGTGTGACCTCGGGGAGACGGCTCCGTTTGCCCCCAGAACCACCGCCGGCGAATGCGCCAGCTGAAGAGACGAGAGACGAAAGGGACGACCATGTCAGCGACCCCCCCTCTGCACCCTTCCCTCCCCTTGCCGGGAACCGCCGCCCTGGACGGCGTCTCGACCACGGCCGTCCACGGCGGCAGCGGCCGGCCGCCGGTTCACGATGCGATCCCCCCCCCGGTCGTGCTGTCGTCAACCTACCGGTTCCGGAACACCGCGGAGCTGCTCGCCTTCCGGCGCGACCATCTGCGCCGGGAGGAGTATGGCCGCTACGGCAACCCCACCGTGCGCGAGACCGAGGGCAAGCTGGCCGCGCTGGAGGCCGGCACGACCAGCACGCACGACCTGGACGCCCTGGTATTCGCCTCGGGCATGACTGCCATCACCACGCTGCTGCTGGCGCTGCTGCGTTCCGGTAGCCATCTGATCCTCACCGACGATGGCTACCGCCGCACCCGACAGTTCGTGTCCACCTTTCTCGGCCGGCTGGGCATCGCTCACACCATCGTTCCGGCTACTGACCAGGCAGCCCTGGAGAGCGCGATCCGGCCCGAGACGCGCGTGCTCGTGACCGAGCTGCCGACCAATCCTTTTCTGCGGGTTCCGGACCTTCGACCTCTCGTCGACCTGACACACCGGCACCGCATCCGCACCATCATCGACGCCACCTTCGCCACGCCGTACAACCTGCGCCCGCTGGAGCACGGTGCGGACTTCGTGGTCCACAGCGCCACCAAGTACCTCGGTGGACATCACGACCTGCTCGCCGGTGTGGTGGTCGGCCGGCCGGATGCCATCGCGGCCCTGCGGGAGCTCCAGGGCGTTCTCGGCGGCATCAGCGACCCGCATGCGGCCTATCTCCTGCACCGCGGTCTGCGAACCTTCGCCCTGCGCATGGAGCGCCATAACACCAACGGGCTCGCCGTCGCCACCTTTCTCGAAACCCATCCAAGGGTCCGGCGTGTGTTCTATCCCGGCCTGCCGTCTCATCCGGACCATGCGGTGGCCACCGCGCTGATGCGTGGACATGGCGGCGTGGTGTCGTTCGAGATCGATGGTGATGGAGAGGAGACCGCCCGCTTCGTCGACGGGTTGCACCTGGCCGCCATCGCGCCGAGTCTCGGCGGGGTGGACACGCTCGTCGAACAACCCGCACTGATGAGCTACCACGAGCTGACCGCCGACCAGCGACGCCATCTCGGCATCACCGACAATCTGGTCCGCCTGGCCTGCGGCATCGAGGACACCGATGACCTCGTCAACGACCTGCGATTGGGGCTTGCACAGATCCATGGTTGACGATCGGATAGCCCCGACCATCATGAAGTTCGGCGGCTCCTCGGTCGGCTCGGCGGCAAGCCTGCTGCGGGTCGTCGACATCATCGCCAGCCGGGCAGCAGCCGACACGGTGGTGGTCGTGGTCTCGGCGCTGGCCGGGGTGACCGACATCCTGGAGCGTGCCGCGCGTCCGGTTCCTGACATCGATCTCCCCGCCCTGCTGCACCGCCACCGTCGCCTGCTGCAGGCGGTGGCCACGGGAACCGCCGCGGGGAAGGCAGAGCGGATGCTCCAGATCCGCATCGCCGAGCTCCGGCGTCTCGTGGGCCGTGGGGATCGGCGATGGCCCGCGCGTCCGGCGTGGCAGGCCGCGGTCCTCGCGACCGGCGAACGGCTCTCGGCCCCCATTCTCACCGCGGCCCTGGCCACCCGCGGCATCGATGCGGTGACCGTCGACGGCTCCGAGGTCGTGCCCACGGACTCCACCTACATCGATGCCGCCATCGACTGGGGCCGCACGGCCCGACGAGTCGATCTCCTGCGCATCCTTCTGGCCGGCGGCATGACGCCGGTCGTCACGGGCCATCTCGGTGCCGACCACCGGGGAATCACGACCACCCTCGGTCGCGGAGGCTCCGACACCACGGCAAGCGTTCTCGGCTGTGTGCTCGGTGCCCGGCGCATCGAGATCTGGACCGATGTCGACGGCATCGCCGCGCGCGATCCCCGACATGATCCGGAGGCCCGGTTTCGGTCCTGGCTGAGCTACGCGGAGGCCGATGAACTCGCCGGAGCCGGCGCGCGCGTGCTGCACGTAAAGAGCGTCCCACCCGCCGCGCGCCACGGCATCCCCCTGGTGGTCCGCAACACGTTCCGACCCGATGCCCCGGGCACGCAGGTGAGCCACCGCCCCGAGGAACCGTTAATCGAGGAGAACACGACCATGCCCAGCATCCGGATCCCCCGCCCGGTTCTGACCCGAATCGAGGCGCACGCCGTCACCGCATACCCATTCGAGGGATGCGGCGCCCTGTTCGGTCCCGGCCCTCGTGACATCCGGGACATGCTTCTGCTTCCGAACACGGAAAGCGACCGGCCTCGTACGTTTTTTCGCATCGCACCCGAGGACTATCTCAGGGCCGAAGGCTTCGCCGACCGGCATGCGCTCCGCCTGCTCGGCTTCTGGCACAGCCATCCGGACGGCAGCAACCGGCCCTCGGTCAGCGACCGGCAACATACCTGCCCGGGTCTGCTGACCTGCATCATCGACATGCCCGGTGGCCGGCCGGGAACGCTACGGGCCTGGACGATTGCTCGCGAGGACGCGCCGTTCACCGCGGCCCGGCTGACCTGCGCGGAGATCGCGACCGGCGCAAGCACGCCGCTCCGCTCTGCCGGCAGGACGGGTCCCGAGGGCCGGCCATGATGTTCACGCGGACGGCAGGCACGACGGGATGAGTCTAGACGACCAGACCCGCAGATACCTTGTGACCTGGATCAGGAAAAGGAGACTTCCATGAGCGTTCATGTCCGTATTCCCACACCACTGCGAGGCTGCACCGAGGAAAACGCTGTCGTCGAGGCGTCCGGGGCCAACGTGGGCGCCGTTCTCGAGGCCGCCTTCGTCCGCTACCCGGCGCTGCGGGAGCGCGTTCTCGATGGCGAGGGCCACGTGCACCAATTCGTCAACCTGTTTGTCAACGGCGACGATGTCCGTTTCGATGGCGGTCTGGGAGCGCTGGTGAGCGATGGCGACGAGCTCACCATCGTGCCGGCCATCGCCGGCGGCTCGACAGGTTTTCCGACTCTCGCCGCGGAATCCGAACTCACGCATGACGAGATCCTGCGCTACTCGCGTCACGTCATCCTCCCCGAGGTGACCATGGCGGGACAGCGCCGCCTGAAGGGGGGGCGCGTGCTGCTCATCGGGGTCGGCGGACTGGGCTCGCCGGCGGCCCTCTACCTGGCCGCCGCCGGTGTCGGCAAGCTGGGGCTGGTGGATTTCGACACGGTCGATGCCACCAATCTCCAGCGCCAGATCCTGCACGACACTCACGCCGTCGGCCATTCCAAGCTGGACAGCGCGGTCGCCCGGCTGTCCGCCCTCAATCCGTGCATCGACATCGAGACGTACGAGGAGCCGTTCACCAGCGACAATGCTCTCGACATCCTGGCGCACTACGATGTTGTTCTGGACGGCACCGACAACTTCCCCACCCGCTACCTCACCAACGACGCCGCCTACCTCGCCGGCAAGCCGAACGTGTACGGCTCGATCTTTCGCTTCGAGGGCCAGGCCAGCGTCTTCTGGCCCGACCGCGGCCCGTGTTACCGGTGCCTCTACCCATCGCCGCCGCCGCCCGGGATGGTGCCGAGCTGCGCCGAGGGCGGCGTGCTCGGCGTGCTCCCCGGTGTGATCGGCTGCCTGCAGGCCACCGAGGTGATCAAGATTCTCCTGGGTGTCGGCAAACCGCTCGTCGGCCGCCTGCTGACCTACGATGCCCTGCAGATGCGCTTTGGCATGCTGACATTGCGCCAGGATCCCGCCTGCCCCCTGTGCGGGCCGTCAGCCACCATTGATCATCTCGAGGATCTGATCCTCTCCTGCGACGTCCCGGTGAATGCCGATGAGGCAGACGACGCCATCGTGGACATCGAGCCGGCCGCAGTGGTCCAGCGCCTGGCGGCCGGCGAATCACTGGAGATACTCGATGTGCGCGAAGAGCATGAGGCCGAGATCTGCCGCATAGACAGCGCTCGCCTCATCCCTCTGCGTTCGCTGGAGGCGCACCTCGCTGACCTCGACCCCACCGTCACCTACGTCGTTCACTGCAAGAGCGGCAAGCGCTCGCGCCAGGCTATTGACCAGCTCCGCGCCGCCGGTTTCGCGCACCTCTACAACCTGCGTGGGGGCATCCTCGCGTGGGCCGACCAGGTGGACCCAACCCTGGCGCGGTACTAGCCCGATGGGACGATGACACGATGGGAAACCAGAAACAGGAATGTTGCCCCTGACCCCTCGCCGCCTGTTTCCCAGACGGTCATGGGAACCCGTCATGCAGTGGAATGCGCCAGCTTGCAGCCAAGCGACCTGACCGGCGGTCGATTCCGAACCGTGGTGTTGCATGCAAGGCGCTCGAACTTGGCCGGGGGCCTCGGATGTGCGGGCGAGCCCCGGGAACCGAGTGCACCGTCCGGACGGGGACAGCGTCTTTTAGTAATGATGCCGGAGACGGTCCGACAGGAGACGATCGGACAGACCCGAACCCAGCAAACACGCCCCTCGGCGTTTGTTTCCAATCACTTGCGGTACACGCTCCTTCTTGGCGCGCCACTCACCGGACTTGACCTCGAGGTCGAGGGGTCCGAGGGTGGCGGTGCCGGGGAAGCCCTGCAGACCCACGGCGAGATCGAGGTCCAGGGTGCGCGGCAAGGTGGTCATCCCGGCCGGGAACAGCGCCGGGTCGATGTTTACCTTGATCTGAAAGCGGCCAACCGACCCGACCAGGTGTGGTCCCACCACGATCTGATCCATGATCGTCCCGCTGAAGGTGATCACCGAGGTGTCCATCAAACCCCCGGAAACCGTCACCGTGAATTCCCTCTCGGGAACATCGATCTCGATGGGGACATCGGCCGTGACCGTGCCGTCAGCGGCCACGTTGACCGTACCCAGTCCATCGATGTCGAGGGTGAACGCCCCCGGCATGGCAAGATTTCCCTGCTTGTCCTCTCCCAGATCGATCTCCAGGACCGTCTCGGTGGTCATGATGAGACGGCTCTTCAGGGTGACCGGGGCGCTCGCCAGTGTGGCATCGAACCGCATGCCCTTCCAGTCCACGTTGAACTTCGTGATGCCCAGGGGCGCCATCGGATCGATGAACTTCCACTCCTTCGCCTGAGTTCCCTCCGGGACGAACGGAATCGCGACGGGCGGCGTGGCCAGGATACTGAGTCCCGCCACCTGGATGTCGACATCGGCCTGCGCGAAGACCTCGCTGAAGTTGACCCCTACTGGCAGACCGACCTCACCGCTCATCTGCAGCCTTGCGTCACCCTGGTCGAACTTCACCTTCGCATCCTCGATCTGAAGGGACGCCAGCGCTGCCGGCAGGAGATTGATGGTGCGCGTGACCTCGTCAAACGCGCCGAGCGGATCGGTGACTCGCAACGTCACCGTGTGAGATCCCAGTGGCAGCGCGATCTCGATGGTCCCGCAGGTGGTGAATGACCCGTCGCAGGAAACGCCGCCGTCCACGGCCCACCGGAAGCCGAGCGAGGTGATCGGGTCGTCCGGATCCACGGAACCGGAGCCGTCCAGCCGCACCAGGACATCGGTTCCGGTGTCGGTGAGCTGGACGGTGGCGACGTCTGCCACTGGCGGCCTGTTCTGGCACTCGACAGCCTCGAGGTCCGCCAGGCCGTGGCAGTCGTCGTCGATGCCATTGTCGCAGATCTCCGTCGCGGCGGGGTTGATGGCCGCATTCTGATCGGCGCAGTCGAACGCCGACCCTGCCGCCGGACACAGCGCGAATCCGTCGCCGTCCTCGTCGATGGTCGGGTCGCCCACCGGCAGGCCTTCATCGATCAGACCATCTCCATCGTCGTCGATGCCGTTGCAGACCTCGATGGCGGCCGGATTGACCGCCGCGAGCTGATCGTTGCAATCAAGCGGGTTTCCCGGCGCCGGACAGAGCGAGAAGCCATCTCCGTCCACATCCACCGTCGGGTCGGTCACCGGCAACCCCTCGTCGATCAGCCCATCGCCGTCGTCGTCCAGTCCGTTGCAGATCTCGTTCTGCCGGGCGCAGGTCACCTTCACCGGTGACCAGCGGCCCGTGCCGCGCAGCAGCGTGCTGCCAGGGGTGACGGAGTCGGTCACGTCCATGAACGGCGGGAACGTCATGGTCGTCGCATCGAACGACGACAGCAGCAGGTGCAGCGCCGGGTCGAACGGCCCATCCTTCACGTAGGTCATCTCTGTGCTGCCGGCGATGGTCGAGTCGATGGTCAGCACGCGACAATCGACGGGAACATCCGGCGGCGGTGGCTCGAAGCCAGCCGGCAGCGTCGGGTCGGCCTGGGATACCGTGAAGGTCGTCGAACCGGCGCCTGGTGTGAACCCCACCGCCACGGAGAGGGTCAGATTCGTCGCGGCGGCATCGAGCGTCACGCTGGCCAGACCGGTGTCGTTCACCCGGATGTCCGATGCGGTGCCGTTGACGACGCCGTTCTCGGCCACACCGCTGCACTCCGGCGGCAAGGCATCACAGCCCTCGTCGATGACGCCGTCACAGTCGTCGTCGATGCCGTTGCACTCCTCCAGGGCAGCCGGATTGATCGAGGCGATCTCGTCATTGCAATCAACGGGATCGCCCGGTGCCGGGCAGAGGGAGAAGCCGTCGCCGTCGACGTCCACCGTCGGGTCATTCACCGGCAGTCCCTCGTCGATCAGCCCATCGCCGTCATCGTCGAGACCGTTGCAGATCTCGGCCTGGATGGCGCAAGAGACCTTCCCGTCGACCACCGGCCGGTGCCGCGCAGGAGCGTGCTCCCCGGAGCCACCGATTCCGTCACATCGACGACTTGATGGCGACATCCCGGCCGAGAACGGTGTCGGTGGCCCGCCAGACGACACCCATGCCACCGGCGCCGATCCGGGCGCGGATCTCGTACTGCAGCAGCTTCTGACCGACGTCCACGGCCATGCGTCCCCCTGACGAAGCTTCAGGACCGCCGCATTATACCCGGTGGAGGGATGGACCTGCCCCGGCGCCGACGCCGCTGGCAGCCGGTCAGACGCGGGCATGACCTGGCCGATCACATCTTCAGGACAACCGTTCCGGCAGCGTGAGGATGGTCATCAAAGATCCTGGAAGGCACGGGCGACACCCGTCTCTTCGCGGCTGAGTGCCACACAGTCGTGTTCAGGAGCGCTCCGGGACGAACGGCTTGACGAGGCGCACGGTCAGTCGTGCACCGTCCCGGGCGTCGGTGGCATCTTCCTGCGAGTAGAAGTCGGACGGCGTCAGGTCTTCCGTGCCGTAGAACGCCAGCTCACGGTCCCGTCGGAGCTGCTTGGACACCTTGGCGAGGCGAGGCGCGTCCTTCTGGAGTTTGTTCGGCAGACGGTCCCGTTCCCCGAGAAGAATCTCCGAGACGTCGTGGATCCGGGGCGCCTCGATGCCGCGCGCCCGGAGCAGTCCCTTCAGCGCGAGTTCCACGATCTCCTGCGCCTCCCGCACGACGTCCGCCCAGCTTTCGCCGTCGAACAGCACGTCAAGGGCCTTCAATCGAACGCCGGCACGGCGCACGTAATCCGCCGCGAGATCTCGATTCCTCATCTCACGCCACCTCGTTTCTCACCCAGTACGGCTGCCCCTGCGCGAACCTCCGGACGATGCGTCCGGTGAGAATGTCGCCCCGGATCTGCACGAGCCGGGCGGCGACCCGCAGACCGCGGTCGAACAGGAGAATGCCGTCCATGGCCACCTCGGCCCACAAGCCCGCCACGGTCTCACCGGGATCGGGAAGATGAACAAACTGCGGCTCCACCGGACGATCTCGACAGCGAAGGGGCTCCGCGTCCCAGGCCCGGTAAAGCCCACGGCCAAGCCGTACCCGGTCCTCGATGACGATCAGAACATCCACATCCGACCCGTCCACCAGCTCGCCGCGGGACCAGGACCCGAAGACCAGGACGCCGACGAGGTCAGCCGCCAGCAGCGCGGCCGCACGCTCGACCACCTGCCCCAGACGGCCCGGGGTCATCACCTGACCCATCGGGGCGGCGAGTTTCCGGGAACAGTACTCGTTCAGGGACACGCCAGTGTCGCGGGCGGCCTGCCTCAGCAGCGCGTGCAGGCCCGGATCGATGCGCAGCACGAAGCGTCCCGACGGCGTCTGATTCCGGTCTCGGCGAACCATTGTAGTATCATGGTATGACTATTATGATACTACACGATTGATCACCGACCGTCAACGCGTTTCCGCCCCACCGAGCGCCGAGAACCATGGCACGGGGGGGCGCCTACCTGCTTGATCTCGATCGGACCGTGTCCCTACCGGCCCGCAGGCCCTCGCGCGTCAACCTCCGGTCGGAACGGGCTGACTGTCTCCCGGCCCGGCGGCTGGGAGAAAGTAGCGCCGCCGGAGGATGTGGGCCACCTTGACCAGCCCCAGGAGCACCGGCACCTCGACGAGCGGGCCGATCACGGCCGCAAACGCCACTCCCGAGCCGATGCCGAAGACCGCCACCGCCACGGCGATGGCCAGCTCGAAGTTATTGCTGGCCGCGGTGAACGACAGCGTGGCACACTTCGGATAGTCGGCCCGGATCTTCCTTCCGAGCCAGAAGCTGACGGCAAACATCACCACAAAGTAGACGAGAAGCGGAATCGCGATCCGCATGACATCGAACGGGATGCGCACGATCCGGTCGCCCTTGAGACTGAACATGACCAGAATTGTGAACAGCAAGGCGATGAGAGTGACCGGACTGATGCGGGGAATGAAGGTCGCCTCGTACCATTCCCGTCCCCTGGCACGTAGCAGCATGAAGCGTGTGAGCATGCCGCCGAGGAACGGAACGCCCAGGTAGATGAAGACGCTGCCGGCAATACGGGACATGGAGACCCGGACGACGCTTCCTTCCAGCCCGAACAGGGGCGGCAGAAAGGTGATGAAGAACCACGCATAAACACTGTAGAACAGCACCTGGAAGATGCTGTTGAACGCCACCAGCCCTGCCGCATACTCGGTATCTCCCTCGGCCAGGTCGTTCCACACGATGACCATGGCAATACACCGGGCCAGGCCGATCAGGATGAGACCGATCATGTACTCGGGATGACCTCGCAGGAAGACGATGGCGAGGCCGAACATCAGGGCGGGACCGATCACCCAGTTCTGCACCAGGGACAGTCCGAGCACACGCCAGTTCTTGAAGACATCGCCCAGCTCCTCGTACTTCACCCGGGCCAGCGGCGGATACATCATCAGGATCAGGCCGATGGCGATGGGAATACTCGTGGTGCCGACCTGGAAGCGATGGATCGTCTCCACCACGGATGGCACGCCCCAGCCGAGGGTCACGCCGAGGGCCATGGCACCGAAGATCCAGACCGTGAGGTAGCGATCGAGAAAAGACAGATGCCGGGCGAGGCCGCGGCTCATGACCGGCTCTTCCCGCCGTTCTCATCGATCCCGGCTCCATCGACCGGATCGGTGCCGTCGATTGCCCTGGCATCAGGTGCCGACGGTGCCGGAGCGCCGGCCTGCGCCGCACTCGCGGCGAGCCTGGCCGGCAGATCCATGACAAATGCCCGGATCTCGTCTCGAATATGCCGGTATGCCTCGAGAGCGTCCTCTTCTGTTGCGGCATCCGCCGCCAGACGCGGTGGATCGTCAAAGCCGGCATGCAGGCGGCGGGCGGTGCCGGGAAAGACCGGGCAGTTCTCGCGGGCGGCATCACAGACGGTGATCACG
This sequence comes from Acidobacteriota bacterium, assembly GCA_046757965.1. GTDB lineage: Bacteria > Acidobacteriota > Polarisedimenticolia > SMYD01 > SMYD01 > JBHHZI01. Next base: position 17,792 of record JBHHZI010000019.1, read on the forward strand.
TGGTCGACGTCGACATCGGTGAACTCACTCAACGGCTTCGACCTCTGCCTCGACATGTCGATGGCCACTTCCGCCATGACACGGACGGCACGCGGGTCGATCCGACCCGGGTGGGTCCCGGCGGAGAAGGCCTCGAAGCGCTCGGGGTGAAGCCGGCGCGTCCAGGCCTCGGCCATCTGACTGCGGCAGGCGTTTTTCGTGCAGAGAAAGAGAATCCTCAGTTTCGGTAGCATGCGCTCAGTTCCTCCAGCTCTTGATCGCGCACCTTCTCGATCTTTCTCGCATCCTTATTAATAGTCGCATCGTCCCGTAGTTCCGAAACAACCCAGGCGATCGCCCGCCGGGCGCGCGAACCGGCCTCGTCATCCGCCAGGCGGTAGAAGTGCCACTTCCCTCGCTTGCGACGCTTCACCAGATGCGCCTGCTGGAGCACGTTCATGTGCCTGGAAACGGTGGAGGGCGCCAGTCCAAGGACCTCGATGATCTGGCACAGGCAGAGTTCTCCATCCTTGATGCTCAGCAGGGCCCGGACACGTGTCTCGTCACCAAGGGCCTTGGTGATGGAGAGGATCTCGTGCATCGGATTCACTACCTCACTTCGTCATGTATAGAAGTGTAATCATCACTCCTCGTCCGGTCAACCCGCCCACGGGTCCCTCCCGTCCTCGGAACGCCGCCGGCCGCCGGTCCCCACCTCCAACAATCTCGGCACCACCCTGGATAGAATGACCGTTCATCGGGCGGAGTGAGGGTCACGCCGCCGGCACGTTGACGCCGGATGCGCCACTGGAGACCGGTGTTCCTGGTGGCCTCACCGGGACCCACCCATGGCGACCCGTCTCGTCGTGGGCGACACAGGGAATGACGTGACGCTCCATCGAGTCGGGCGGTTCCGGTCGTGGATCCGGCCCATCGCTGAGCCTTTCATCCGCGGATCCCGTTCCGCCGGCGAGGGCGGTGACCCCACCACTTCCGCCTGGACGAGGTGGCTGGCCCTTGCCGCGACGATCCTCATTCCGGTCGTTGCGGGCCTGTTCACCCTCCGTCAGCTCGATGATTTCGACCTGTTCTGGCACCTGAGGACCGGGCAGTGGATCCAGGAAATGCATCAGGTCCCGCTCACCGACCCGTTCGGCGAGATCACCGCCGGGGCCCCCTGGATCGAGGTCCCGTGGGCGGCCGACGTGGCGATGGCCGTGGTGGCGAGAATCGCCGGGGTCCTCGGTCTTCAGATTCTCGCCGTGCTCCTGGTCACCGGCAGCTTCGGGGTATGCCTCGTCCGGTTGCCTCGCACCCCTCTCGTCATCTGGGCGGGAGTCCTGGCCATCCTCACCTGCTGGCAACGGTTCCTGCCCCGGCCGGATCTCCTGTCGCTGCCGCTCCTGATCGCCTTGCTCTTGCTCGTCGACCGCATGCCCAGCAAGCGCCGCGCCGACCTCGCATGGGTCGCGCTACTGGCGGTGGTGTGGTGCAATATCCATGGTTCGTTCGTGCTGGTGCCGGTTGTCCTGGCCGCCACCCTGGGAGGAGAACTCCTCGGCCACCGCCCGGTGCGGCACCTTCTCCTCGCCCTCGCGCTCGTTCTCGTCGCTCCTCTTGCCACTCCATACGGCGCCCGGCTGTATCTTGTGCTCGAACCGTACGTGAAGAGCATCGCAGCCCTCGCCGGCCTGACCGAGACACAGCGGCTCACGCTTGCCGAATGGCGCCCGACCTGGCAGGGATTGGTCCACGATTCCGCCTTTCCCTTCTGGCCGCTGATGTTGCTGACCGCGATTCTCGTCCTGTCGTTCGCGCGAACCGGTCGGCAGGTGTGTCTTTCCCGGCTGCTGTCGGCCGTCGTCCTGATGGGCCTCGGCCTCACGGCGGTGCGCCATCTTCTCGTCTACAGCATTTCTGCCCTGGTCTTCATCGGGCTCAACGAGCGCGACCGGCTCGACGTTTTCCTCCCCGGACCGGAACCGGCCGTCGAGCCTCCGGGACCCGGCCCGCGGCGGGGCCGGTCCCCATGGCCCCGGCTCGCCGCCACGGCGTGCGCAGCGGCGCTTGTCGTCCTGGTCGTGACCGCCGGCTCGATCGTGACCGATCGGTACTACGTCGCTCGCGACCTGTCGACGCGCACCGGTGTGGGCGTCGACCTCAGAACCGCACCGGAGGGCGCCGCGGTCTGGCTGGCGGCCCATGTCCCTCCGGGTCGCATCTTCAACAACTTCGACAGCGGGGCCTACCTCCACCACCGCCTCTATCCCAACTTCCGGCCCTATCTGGACGCGCGCCTGGTGGATGCGGATCTGTACTTTCAGGTGCGGCATGCCATCGCCAGCGACACGCGTTTCGCATCCCTGGTGGAGCGCGAGGGGATCGGCACCATCGTCCTCTCCCACCCGTCGCCGGAGACGTACGTGCTCCTGCCTCGCCTGGCGGCCGATGCCCGCTGGAAACTGGCGTTTCGCGACAGGAACTCGACCATTCACGTGCGTACCGACCTCGCGGCTCCCGAACCGCGGCACCCTCCCCTCGAACTCGACCCGCCCCTCGAGCCGGCCATGCGATCGGTCAACCGGTGGCTCGACCGGCTCAAGACCGGGGTTCTTCCGGCGGACTATCTCACCAGCGCCCTCGTCTCCCGCATGCTGGGGCAACCGACCCGAGAACTGATCGCCTACCGGCGAGCCTACGCGATTGCTCCGGACAACGCCCGCGTGGAACAGTTCTTCGCCATCAATCCAGACCTGAGGCCGGCCCGCCCCGAGCGATGACCCGGTCTGTTTCCCTGCCGAGGACCGACATCTCTTGGTCGATGCGGGTGCAGGAGTGCTCGTTGCCTGCCCCGCTCGAGCGCCGGCAAGACGACGATCATCCAGGTCGTGCTCCGTGTTGCATCTTTGACACGTCGTTCGCCGGAGAGAACCCGCAAAGGGGAGCATCCGGGCCGTAGCATGACCCGTTGGTCCTACTCCCTGGAGAATCCGGCCAAGATGCGACCCCGGAATGTCGAAGAGATTGTATGATGGAGCGCTGCAAGTACCCTTTCGTTTCCCGGAATGGCCGGATGAGTGGCCGTTGAACATGGAGGCTGAGCGCATGTCTGATGCATCGAACCACGTGGACGAGAAAAAACTGGAGGAGTTGCAGGGAAAAGTCCTGACCGATGTGGCGGGTTCGATGGGGCTTCTCATGGCCTACATGGGCGACCGGCTGGACCTCTACAGCGCCCTGGTCGAGGCCAGCCCCGCCACGAGCCAGGACCTGGCCGACAGCACCGGACTCGACGAGCGCACCGTGCGGGAATGGCTGGCGGCGAATGCCGCCGCGGGTTACATCGACTACGACGCCGGCTCGTCGCGCTTCTCCATGACGCCGGAGCAGGCGGTCATCTTCTCCGCGGAAGGCCATCCCCACTGCATGCAGGGCTTCTTCGAGGCGGTTGTCTCGGCCTATCTGGACGAGCCCAAGACCACAGGCGCCTTCCGCACTGGCAAGGGGTTGCCGTGGGGAGAGCACAGTCCCGCCCTGTACTCCGGCACCGAGCGGTTCTTCCGGCCGATGTATGCCGCCAGCCTGGTGCAGAGCTGGATTCCAGCCCTCGAGGGCGTGCGGGAGAAGCTGGAGTCCGGAGCGAAGGTTGCCGACATCGCGTGCGGTCACGGGTCGTCCACTATTCTCATGGCCCAGGCCTTTCCGAACTCCACCATTCACGGCTTCGACTTCCATGAGCCATCCATCAAGAAGGCTCGCGAGCGCGCCAAGGACGCCGGCGTGGCCGGCAATATCATCTTCGAGGTAGTGACCGCCAAGGAGTTCCCCGGCAAGGGCTATGACCTCGTGACCATCTTCGATGCCCTGCACGACATGGGCGATCCTGCCGGGGCGGCGGCGCACGTCCGGGCAACCCTGGCGGATGGAGGCACCTTCATGGTGGTCGAACCGATCGCCGGCGATCGCCTGGAAGAGAACCTGCATCCGCTGGGTCGGATCTACTACGCCTTCTCCACCACCATGTGCACACCGGCTTCTCAGTCGCAGGAGGTGGGGCTGGCTCTGGGCGCCCAGGCCGGCGAGAAACGGCTCACCAAGGTGCTGAAGGAAGGCGGCTTCGGTCATGTGCGGCGGGCCGCCGAGACGCCCACGAACATGGTGCTGGAGGCCCGCGCCTGACCATCGGCGACGGGGCCGAGGCCTGCCTCCCGACCGACAACAGAGCCCGCCGGGCCAGGGTCATCCCATCGCCTGCTCCAGGGCATCGAAGAAACGATCGATATCCTCAGGCGTGGTGGCCAGGTTGGGCGACAGGCGCAGGCGGTTGCCGTGGGACGTCTCGAACGGCCGGAATACAAACCCGGAGCGGCTGAACATTCGTTCGAACAAACTCTTCGCCGGGCCGGTCACGCCGATCGTATACAGCGAAGCCGACAATGCTTCCGCCGGCGGTGACAGCCAGGTGACTCCTGCCGTCGCTGCGGCGCGATCGCGGCAGCGCAGGCGAAGAGCGCGAAGGTGGGCGCCGCCTGCTGTCCGGTCCAATGACCGGTGAAAATCGATCGCGTCGCCCAGCGCCAGCACCGTGGCCAGGTCTCGGGTGCCGAAGTCCTCATAGATTCGCGCACTTCCCTCCCACAGCGGTTGCCCCCAGGTGACCGACATCGGCTGCAGCTTCTCCTGGATCGATCGTCGGACGTAGAGCAGACCCATCCCCTTGGGCGCCTGCAACCACTTGTGCGCGCTCGTGGCGTAAAAATCGATTCCCAGTTCCGACAGGTCGACCGGAATCGTCCCGACGGACTGGGCCCCGTCCACGGCGATGAACCGCACGCCCCGCGCGCGAGCCCGCGATGCGATGCGCCGCACCGGATGTTGCAGGCCGACCAGATTGTCCACGTGGGGCAGGACCAGCACCCGGGTGCGTTCCCGGATCTGATCGACATGGAGGGTGACAACATCATCAGCCGATAGGCCAGCCACCTGCTCGATGGGAATCTCGAAGCGGCGGACCGAGAAGCCTCGCCGTCGGGCCTGGTGGAACCAGCAGGCGCTGGCGCCCACGTGATTGAGCGAGCTGAACAGCACCTCGTCTCCCGCCGCCAGATCCAGACCGGATGCCAGCGTGTTGAAGCCCTCGGTGGTGGTGTGCGTGATGGCCAGCTCGGCCGGATCGCAGTGCAGAAGCACTGCGGCCTTGCTCCGCGTCCGTGCCACGGGCTCGTCCCACGCGTCGCCCCACAGGTACAGCCACGGATTCGTCTCGCAGACCTGGAGATAGCCGACCAGGGCCTGCCGGACAACGCGCGGCACGGTCCCGATGGAGGCATGATTGAGGTACGTGATCTCCGGGGACAGGTCATACGACGCCGCCAGTGCCGCCGAACCAGGACGCCTTGGCGACGGCACGTCGCCCGACGACTCGAACGCCGCTGCACGATGCGGGGCCATCAACGACAGCACCGAGGTGCCGGCCAGACCCGCGGCGGTCCGGCCGACGAAATGCCGCCGGCTGATCGATCCGTTCTTCATGGTGCCTCCTCCTGCTCTCGCCTCGGTGTCCACGGGGATGATGGCACCGGGAGGTGATCGTACAGGACGATGGCCCCGCCCGGATACCTGATTGCTCATCGCCCCATGCTCTCGAACTCCGAGGTGGCCTGCCCCAGGTTTCGTGGAGACGAATAACTGGATTCCGCTGCCATAATCGTGCAGGAGGACGATATGGCAAGGAGAGGTTACTCGCCGGAGTTCCGGCGGCGTGGATTGGCTCCGGTCGAAGGCGGTCGCAAGGTGGCCGACATCGCCATCGGTCTCGAGATCAGGGAGCCATCCGGTCTCACCAACGCGACCCTGCCCCGGAGTGGATCCTCATGGGACCGACCCCGCGTCGAGAGAATCCGGGAAGAGCGACGCCGTCGTCTCGATCGTGCTGATACACTGAGCAAGAGGAGGCTGCATGGAGATCGCGATCCATTACTGTCCCACCTGAAAGAACAACCAGGCCAGGGCGGCGAGTCTCGCCACCCTCATCAAGAAGCGCCTCGACGTCGAGCTGACGCCCGGCGCCACGGGTCAGTTCGATCTGATCGCCGGCGGCAACACGATTGCCAGCCGAGGTGGCAACTGGTTCACCCGTCGCTTCGGCGGAGGCTATCCTGATTCCCGGGAAGTGGTTGACCGGCTCCAGAAGCACCTGGGTGACCCCACGCGTTGAGACACCCTCCACCGGTTCGATCGTCATCTTATCGGGAGGGCAGTCGAGCCTTCGAGGAATATCAACCGGCTCATGGCCTGCCCGGTCAGGGGCCACAACCCGACAGGGGAGACACGGATGGGAATGATTGACGAGACGATCCGCTGGCGCGTCGACGGGCAAGGCTTCGAGGGGTTTGCGGTCCGGCAGGGCACAGACTCCCGACCCGTGGTTCTGGTCTGTCATGCCTGGGCCGGACAGGGCGACTTCGAGATCGAGCGAGCCCGACGCCTTGCGACCCTGGGTTACGTGGGCGTGGCGATCGACGTCTACGGCGAGGGCCGGCGCGGCAGCTCGCGGGAAGAGTGCGAGGCGCTGATGACACCGCTCATGGAGGATCGCCAGCTCCTCGAGAAACGACTGGTCGCGGCCCTCGAGGCAGCGCGCCAGATCCCCGGAGTCGACCCGCGCCGGACAGCGGCAATCGGCTTCTGCTTCGGCGGCCTGTGCGCTCTCGACCTGGCGCGCAGCGGTGCCAGCCTACGCGGCGTGGTCTCGTTCCACGGTCTCCTCCACCCGAGTCCCCTGCCACCTCGAACCGTGACGGCGAAGGTTCTGGCCCTGCACGGCTACGACGACCCCATGGCCAGGCCCAAAGATCTGGTCGCCTTCTGCGACGAGATGGCCACGTCGGGCGCCGACTGGCAGGTCCACGCTTACGGCAAGACCATGCACGCCTTCACGAATCCCGAGGCAAACGACCCGGACTTCGGCACGGTCTACAGCGCCCGCTCCGACGCCCGCTCGCACCTCGCCATGGAGAACTTCCTGGCCGAGGTCCTCGCCAACTGACAACCGTCGTTGCGGAAGCCGGCCTGTTGGCCCGCGAAGAGAACGGCACCCGTGGTTCGAAGACACACCGGAACATGTTCTGGCCAACCGCTTGGGAACGTCCCCGGCCCAACGAATGAGGAGACGATGAGATGACCGATACCGAAGATATCGACTACGGGCCGCTTGGAGGTCTGATCGGGACGTGGACGGGCGATAAGGGGATGGACCTGGCGCCCGAACCCGACGGCACCGAGGAGAATCCGTACTTCGAATCGATCGTCTTCGAGGCGGCGGGGGACGTGAAGAACGCCGAGAGCCAGGTGCTGGCGATCGTGCGCTATCACCAGAACGTGCGCCGCAAGTACGACCGCAAGGTGTTTCACGACCAGGTCGGTTACTGGACCTGGGATGCCGCGGCCGGGACTCTCGCCCATTCCTTCACCATTCCGCGCCGGGTCTGTGTCCTGGCCGGCGGCAAACATTCCGGCGAAGCTGATGCGGACGGCAGCATGACCCTGAGGGTCAGTGCAAGACTCGACGACGCAGCCTGGAGTATCGTGCAGTCACCCTTCATGCTCGACAAGGCACGCACACTCGCCTTCGAGCATGAACTCACCGTGAAGGCCGACCGGATCGTCTACTCGCAGACGACCCGGCTCGAGATCTACGGCCGAACCTTCGACCACACGGACACGAGTGAGCTGGTGCGACAGGCTTGACACGGCGCCACAATCCGCTCGCCGCACCCGATCTCGGGGTGTCGCTTTACAGTGGCGAGCGAGGTGCCTGGCATCAACAACACCGAGGAGGTCGGGCCGGATGATGGAAGCGGCGGCCCGCCGGCGGCTAGAGTCCTTGATCAAGCGTGATCCGAGAGTGGTTTTTTTCGAAAACACTCGAAATGCCGATCCAAGCGTGTCAAAGTGCATTTGATGACCAACGTACTTTGAGACGAGGAGGGCATTTCGAGTGAGCAAGAGTAGACAACAGAACCTGAAGAATCGCAAGAGACGGATCGAGTTCCGGCTCCGAGACCGCAACTGGCGGGATCAGGCTGAACCGATGTACACGGCCAGCCACTTCCCGTCCGGCGAGAACTCGCCGTTGTTCTCGCTCGCCGGAGTGGAGAGGACCGGCAACATCTCGCCGTCGCCGGCGGCCGGGAACAGCGCCAGTTCTCCCCCCCGATCGGGGTTCTGGTGCCAGAGAAGAAGCTGGGTGCCGTCCGCTGACCAGTCAGAGACGAAGCCGATACTGGCCAGGTCGTGCACGGTCCTCGCCGGCGTCAGGCCGTCGGCCGCCTTGATCAGCAACTTGCCGGCCCCGTTGGCAAGAGCCACCTGTCTCCCGTCCGGGGACCAGTGCGGTTCCAGGGCCGGTTCTTCGCCGAAGGTGAAGGGGCCGCCGAGGCCGCGCTCCAGGTCGTACATCCACAGGTCCGACCTGCCGTCGCCGTGGCGGATGGTGGTGATCGCCTGCCGGCCGTCCGGAGCGATATCGAGGTTGAGCCAGAACAGGGCCGGCTCGCCCACCCTTCCCAGCTCGTTGCCGGCGAGGTCGAACCAGATGAGCTGGCTCTCGGCCTGCACGGCTCCGCTGCGGTAAAGTAGGAGACCGTTGCGGGCGAAGGTAAAGGTGCCAGTGAAGCGAAAGGTGTTGAACTGCACCTCCTCGGCCAGGGGCACCGGCTCGCCCGAAAGGTGCAGGGTCTTGCGGTCCATCGGCTGCACCACCAGGTTGCGCTCCCGGATGAAGGCCAGATATCCCGGCTCGACGAACATTCCCTCGCTGCGGACGGCCAGCACCCGGGAGGTCCGGCCGGTGTCGATGTCCAGGCTGTAGATGCCGTCGTCTTCACCATCGCTCGAGCTGTTGCCCAGGTAGAACAGCAGGCGCTTGCCGTCGGGCAGGAAGTGCGGGTTGCGGTGGGTGAACTCGGGCCGCTCCTCGGTGGTGGCCGGAGTCGGGGTGCCGCCACCGGCTGCCACCTTGCTCAGAGGTCCGAACGGGTTGGGCGCGAAGACAATGCAGGGCTCCTGACCCGTCCCTGTGATCAGTGTTCTGCGGGCCGTTCGCGTGGGTTGGATCGCAAGATGCGACATAATTGTGGGACATCGGAGGCTCCATGTCGCTGTCGCCATAGTCCATGACATGCACCGACACGCCCAGGAACGAAGTCTCGCCTCAGCTTCGAGGTGCCGCCGTCGCAGGAATGATCATGCACATGTCAGGAGCCCTGCAATGAGACCGCCGGCGCCCCAGGAAGCACCGCGGCCGTCGGCCGCGTCGCAGATGGTGACGGCCGTCCCGCCGGTGGCGGGAATCTTGCGCAGCTGGCCGGTGGCCATCTCGTAGAGCATGGCGCCAAAGGCCCACAAATCCGAGCGTACGTCGGCGTCCTGGCCCTCGAGCTGCTCGGGGGACATGTACTGGAAGGTGCCGACGATCATCCCCGCCGTGGTCAGAGGTGACGTCAGGGTGGGCGTCGCCGTCAGGTTGGTGGGAGCTGCGCCCTCGAGCCCCTTGGCCAGGCCAAAGTCAAGCAGCTTGACGCCGGCAGGAGTGAGCATGACGTTGCCGGGCTTGAGAGCCCGGTGCACCAGGCCGCTGGAGTGCGCACAGTCCAGCGCATCAGCCAGGGGGATGGCCACCGCCAGCACCTCGTCCATCACCATGAGACCGCGCTCGAGACGCCGGGCCAGGGTCTCGCCCTCGAGCAGTTCCATGACGAGATAGGAGATGCCCTCCTGGGTTCCGATGTCATAGACGGTGCAGATACTGGTGTGGTTGAGGCCGGAGGCCGAGCGGGCCTCCCGCTCGAAGCGCTGGCGGGCCTGACCGGAGCGCGAGAGGTGCTCGGGTAGGACCTTGACGGCAACCTCCCGGCCGAGCCGGGTATCCCGCGCCCGGTACACCTCCCCCATGCCGCCCGCCCCCAGGGGGGTGAGGATCTCGTAGGGTCCCACCCTGGTGCCAGTCGTCAGGGCCATGGAGCGGAAGAATATCAGACGTCGAGGCCCACCTTGCCGTGTTCCACGAGCTTCACGACTGTCCCCGTCGTGACCATCTCCGCCAGTGGGCCGATGTCCTTGCCCTCACGGCCGCTTCCCACCGCAGCTGTCCGCGAAGTCCAGAGAAGCAGGCTTGTGGAGGCGGGAGTCGAACCCGACCCAGGTCGATCAACCCGCAGGGATCAAATGCCTTGGCCGGGCCCTTTGGTCTCGCCTCTCGATTCCCGATCCGGCAGCGTGCGAAAGCGCTGAACGCCCTCGCGTCGAGGAACGCTTCCCATCAGACTCCGGTAGAAGCTCATCATCTGAGCCACGACTCGGAGGTTGCCTGGATCGTCGGCCTCTCGCCAAGGCCGGGGCATCTCATCGATGGAGCGATAACGAGTGACCGACATGCTACTCCTCCCGAAACCCGAATCTCTCCGCGAGGACATCGGCGTCAAAGCGATCCGTGGGACGGGTCGTGTCTTTCTTCATCAGCCAGAGGGTTCTGGGTGAAACGACCCGCACAAGAACACTGTCATAGTCCTTCTTCTCGATTTCGAGGTCATCATACTGGAATGCATCCCCAAGACGAGTCAGAATGTCGAATCCAAACCCGTCGGGCGGGTAGTAGCGGACCGCCGGATAATCACCGCACAGGTCCTCAGCGGTGATGTCGTCGATGCTGGGATCTTCGAACATCATGCGCAGAGCCGCCTTGAGACGTTCAACGTTTTCTGGATTCGGTCGGATGAACAGATCAAGATCGGCCGTAGCCCGAGCCAGTCCGTGTAAGCCCAGCGCCACGGCACCGAACACGGCATACTCGACCTGCTGCTGGCCGAGAGCACGAAACACCCCGCGCAGGCGTTCCTCCTCCGCGCTTCGTCGATCACTCATCCTGAACTCACCACCGAGGTCAGGATACCACCCCGGAGCACAACCTGGTGGAGGCGGCGGGAACAGTGTCCCGACGCCGACAGCTTCCGGAACGCAGGCTCTACTGCCAGGTCGTCGGGATGTCGCCGTTCTTGACACCGACCAGACCAGTGTAGAGCAGCGGCTTGCCGCTGGCTGCGAGCCGATGCCGGTATTGCTCTCGCAGACGAAGATCGATCAGCCGACTGTCGATCATGCGCCGGATCAACCCTGCGAAGCCGGCGGCGGCATCCGGTTTGAGGAAGTCGCTCTTGATATTGAAGGCCACCCAGCCGCCCTGCCGGATCAGGTTGTACGCGCTGGTGAAGGCCGCAGCCGGGATGTCGCCGAAACCCAGGGCAGCCACACAGGTCAGGCAGTTGAACTCGAAAGCCGACAACCGTGCCATTTCTCGGTCCGAGAGCGACGTCATGTCGAGAACCAGGTAATCGTCGTAAACCTCCCGGCGATCACGTCGTGCCGCCATCGCAGCCGCTGGGATGATATCGACGCCGACGATGTGGCGGGCACCCAGTCCCGCCAGTTCCTCTCCGACCATGCCATTGCCCGCGCCGAGATCCAGCGCGTGCAGGTCTTCCGGGGCGAAGCGGGAGGCGTGCAGACAACGTTGAAGCATTCCCAGGATCTTCGCCGGGGAGCTGCAGTTGAGAACGTCGTAGAACAGAGCCTCGTAGAGCCCGGGGACCGAGTAGATCTCGTCGTAGTCGTGAAGGCGTATCTTCCTCCACTGACCATTGACGTCGACGACGCACCACTCCTTGTCTTGGTCGTGGTTCACGGACACCGTCGGGGGCGGCAGGGCGATATCCCTAGCCCGCACGCGGTGATCGGCCAGGGTTGTGGTCGGCAGCATCGCGTTCATCCTTTCGAGTCGTCGTTGGCGCCGACGGGCTCTGGCCGGGCGGCGACGCCTTCCTCGTCAACGTTTTCATCGGGTTGCAGCGGTGATCGTTGTGGGGCGGGGGCAGCCACAGCGGCTTCTGTCGTGAGCATCGGCGCGGCCTCCAGCTCCTCGGCATCCATCATGGTGGCAATACGCTGGAGCGTGGCGAGCATCTGTGTCTGTTCCCATTCCTCGAGCGTGGCGAACTCTGACCGGAAACGATCCTGAAGCGGCGACGGGGCGGCCTCTAGAAGAGCAAGCCCCTGCGCCGTCACGGCGGTCGTGATCCGTCTGCGGTCTTGCGTGTCTCGTGTTCGCCGCACGAGTCCGCGCCGATCGAGTCGGTCGAGGATGCCGGTCATGGTGGGATGGCTGACATGAACGTTCCGAGCCAGGACACCGACGGGAACCCGGCCGAGCCGCGCTAGCTCCTGGAGGGCGATCAACTGAGGCCCGGTGACGGTGAACCGGTCGGCCAGGTAGCGGGAGTGCAGATCGATAGCCTGGACGATACGCCGAAGAGCAGCGATCACCCGGTCATCGGGTGTGAGATGGGGATTCATGTGAGACATACCGGAGTTCGAGAAGAAAGATTAGAGTACAAATGAATCCTCGGGTCAAGCCATGCCATCTTGGAAGGCTTGGTATTTGCCATAAACTATTGATACCAAGTCTTTTAACTTGATTTGCGAAGGCGCGCTGCTCGCTTGGCAATCTTCGTAGTAATTTCCTACAAGACACATTATCATCGCGGTCTTCCGTGAGTGAATGGAACGTGCGCGGATCCAGCGAGAGGTGAGGGAGCGGTCATGTGCGGGATAGCTGGCGCTTGGGGCAGGCCCGCTGCGGAGACGGTCGAGTCGATGCTGGCCCGCATGGCACATCGGGGTCCGGACGCGCAAGGCATCCTCGATCTAAACGGGGGTGGCACCTTCGGGCATCGTCGCCTGGCCATCATCGATCCCGCCGGGGGCGACCAGCCGATCGCCAGTGAGAATCGTTCGGGTGCGATCATCACCAACGGCGAGATCTACAACTTCCAAGAACTCCGGCTCGACCTCGAGTTAAGACATGAGTTTCGAACCGGGAGTGATGGCGAGAGCGCGCTGCATCTCTTCGAAGAGTTGGGTCCTGCAATGGTCCGCAGGCTCGATGGCATGTTTGCCCTGGCAGTTGCGCACAGAGACCGCCTGTTTCTGGCCCGCGATCCGCTCGGCATCAAGCCACTGTACTATGCGATGGGAAACGGGTCCGACCGGACTCCCGTTGTGTACTTCGCATCAGAGATCAAGGCACTGACAGGTCTCGATGTCCGCGTGCGAGAGGTTCCGCCGGGGACCTGCTACGACAGCAAACGCGGCTTCCTCCCTTAGGGATTTGATCCGTATTAGTTTTCCAACTTTCGTTCATCGAGGATGTAGCTC
>JBHHZI010000020.1:0-31011 GCA_046757965.1 Acidobacteriota bacterium
GCGCCCGGATGTGGAGTTCATCATAGTTGTCCGGACCTGTCGGCTGCGCTCAGGCAGCGGCCAGCGTTCTCCAGGGCGGCCGGAAGAACACCGGGCAACGGGTCATCAGGCGGCAGATCCCCGTCCCTGGCAGAGCCGGATGCCCTGCCAGGTGCGGATCCTACGTCCGCAGGGACTTGACAGCAACCACCAGGTCATCGTATATAGGCGCGATGGGTGTGGGGGGGGGTATCGGGCGGAACCGCCAGCGGCGGTTCGTTCTTTTTCGAGAGGGGGAACCATGAGAGGCAGGCGTTCACCGTTGAATCTGTCGGTCTTCCGGGCTAGTCTGCTCGCGGTGGGATTGCTCCTGGTGGCAGCACAGACCGGGCCGTTGCAGGCCGGGGCGAACGGTCGTGACCATTCGCGCTGCGTCACCGCGTGCAACGCCACACACCAAACGTGCAAAGGGAATTGCCGCGCGAACTGCCAGGAACTTTTTCCCACCGACAAGGAAGCGCGCGCCGCGTGCGTGGGCGAATGCACGGCGACCTGCAAGACGGAGCGAGACGACTGCAAGCTGATCTGTGAGGAGAACAAGTTCCCGCCCACTCCGTCGGAACCGTGATCCCCGCCGGGCGGCCATTCGCCCGGCGTCGTTCCCATCCTCCGGTTCCATGTCCCCACGCGCGGATCCATGCGCCCGCGCGAGGGATCAATCCGCCCCGGCCCGGATATCATCCTGTTCCAGCCGGTCGATGCTCTACAATGGTCTCATGACCATCGAGCGCCACGTATCAAGGATGTCGGGGACATCCGGAACCCGGCGCAGCCGGCGGTGGCCCGCCGCGAGCGTGGTGGGCTACGAGGGAAGGTGGCGGCCGGGCAACCTCAGGCGCATGGCGATGGCGATCCTCTGTCTTGCGGGCCTTACCACAGGTCCGGCATCTCCACCCCGGGCGGCCCGGGCGAAGGATTCCACCGCTTCCATCGCATCATTCGCCGGCACGTGGAATCTGAATCGGGCTCTCAGCGACGATGTGTGGGCCTATTTTCAGGAGGAGTTGAACCGCCGGCCGCGGCACCATCGAGAGCTTCCTGACGATCTCGGACGGCCCCGGGGGGTGGGAGGGGCCAGCAGCACGTCAGGCGGCTTGCCGGTGGGTGCCACGCGACGTGTGGAACGGCGCAATCCGGAGGAGATCCGGGCCCGGCTCGAGTTGCTGGCCGATGGGTTCGAATCTCTTTCCATCCGTCACGAGGCTCCGATTCTCTCCATTCACCAGGCGGACGGGCGGGTCCGGTCGTTGCGCACCGATGGCAAGAAGCAACGGGAGCAGACCGTCAACGGGCGGGTCGTGGTCAGCACCAGGTGGAAGAAAGACGGCCGACTCATCGTCACCACCGGCACCGACTGGGGACGCGAGACGACGGAGACGTTCACGATCCTGCCCGACACCGGCCAGTTGCGTGTCACCCTGGACGTCTACGCGGTGGGCGGCCTGCCCGAGGTCCACGTCCAGCGCACCTACGACCGTGCCGGTCAGGCCGTGCGGGCTCCTGCGGATCCCGCCCACCGTCGCTGACAGGAGACATGCCGCCGGCCAGCGCGGCAGGCACACCTGACGTGCCCTCACCAGAAAGACAGGAAAGGGCCGGGTCTCCACGATGGACGACGAGACCCGGCCCGAATACCGAAGTTGAAGCGACGCTCCGCCTCGGGGCTAAGGACTCCCGATCAGCCGGGCAGATCGGTGGTCTTCGTGACGAGGAAGCGGATGATCTCGGTGGAATCCCGGATCGTCTCGCCGCCATGAACCAGCGCCGGTGCCTGATCGGATCCGGCCGTTGACGATAGCTCGGCCCGGACGCCCTCATCGTCGCTGACATTCTTCACGGTCAACGTCCCGCCCAGGTGAAGGTTGTCGACCGCCAGCAGAGCGGCCCGGGAAAAGCCACACTGACTCTTCACGAACAGGGTTGCTCCCGCCGGCAATCCTTCCGGCGCCGGGAAACTCGCCAGGCCTGCGCCGAACTCACGATCGATCCCCTCGCAGAGTGAGACCAGCTCACCGATGTTGCGTTCACCATCCGGCGTGACCGATGACGCATGACGGACGATGCCGTCCTTGTCGAGGATCACCGTGGCGCGATCGGTGATGCCGGGCTCGCTCAGGTAGCAACCGAGAGAGTCGGCCATCTTCCCCTTCGGGGTGAAGTCGGCCAGCAACGGAAACGACACACCACCGAGGCTGCGCCCCCAGTTGGCGTGAGAAAAGACGGAATCGACACTGACACCCAGGACCTGGGTGTGGGCGGCCCGCAACCGTGGAAGTTCGGCTTCCACGGCGGGCACCTCACGCGTTCAGGTCGGGGTCCAGTCGAGAGGGTAGAAGAGCAGCATCACATGACGCTGCCCGCCAAACGCGTCGAGGCTCACCTTCCGGCCCAGATGGTCGGCAAGGGTGAAACTAGGCGCCTTTTCACCGGTCTGGATCATTCTGCTCCTCCTGAAAAAAGGTTCAACGAATCGACAGGAACCCATCCGCGAGTGGCACGCTACTGCTGGAGTCCCTCGGGCTCAGGAGTCGCGGCGCCGGCCGGTCCGTTTTCTCCGTCACGATATCACCACCCAGCACCGGAGGAGAACCTGTCGGCCGGCTGGGTCGGCGCGACAACCGCCGGATCCACCCCCGCTGCCTCGATAGCACCGCCGGACGAAGGGAGACAGATCTCAGGCTGGCGGGCCCTCCTGGATTTTCCCCGGCCCGGTCCACCCGGCATTCAACCTTTCGCCCCCCTGTCGGGTCCTGTTCATCCGGATCGATCCATCTTCGATCCTGCAGACCCGGGTCCGCCGCCCCGGCGGAGACGACACGAGGGCCTGCCATGTTGATATCATCCCCTTCTTCCCGGTACAGCGAGGCTCGGATGTCTGGACAGCACGATCTCCATGTCTGACCCACACCACAACACGATCGTCCGCTACGCCGTCCATCACCGGGTGACCATGACGATGGCAGCCCTCGGCACCGTGGTGCTCGGCTGGCTGTCTCTCGATCGCCTGCCGCTCGAATTCCTGCCGGCATTCTCTTCGTCGAACATCACCGTGACGGCGCCGTATCCATCGTCGTCTCCGGAGGAGGTCGAGCGACTCGTGGCCCGTCCTCTGGAGGAATCGCTGGGCACCATCAACGGCATCGAGACCCTCTCCGCCTCCGCCACATCGAGCAGTGCGCGGGTGAGCATCGGGTTCGTCGACGGCACCGACATGGACCTGGCCGCGATGGACGTGCGCGACCGCATCGAGCGTGTCAGGCATCTTCTGCCGGACGACCTGGAACGCCTCACGGTCCGCCGGTTCCAGAGTTCCGACATCCCGGTGCTGCGCTTCGACCTGAGCGCGCCGTGGCCGGTGGAGCAACTCTACGACTTCGCCGAGACCGTCGTCCAGAGACGTCTCGAACGGATCGAAGGGGTCGCCCAGATCGACGTGGGGGGGTTGCGAGAGCCCCAGCTCCAGATCAACCTCGATCCGGCCCGCCTCCAGGCCCATGGCGTCGACGTTCGCTCTCTGGTGGCCCTGCTGCGCGCCAGCAATGTCAACCTGTCCGGCGGCGATATCCGCGAGGGCAGCCGCAAGTATCTGGTTCGCGCCGTGGGCGAGTTCACGCAACCCCGCCAGATCCGTGACCTGCCGATCAACGCGGCCGGCCTGCGACTGGGCGATGTCGCCGAGGTGGTCTACGGCTTCCCCGAACGGGAATCGTTCAATTACCTCAACGGGGTCGAGGCCCTGACCGTGCGCGTCAACAAGTCCTCGAGCAGCAACCTGCTGGCCGTCGTGAACCGGGTCAAGACCGAGATGCAGACCATCCTGGAACTGCCCGAGGCCCAGGGCGCGACGTTCCGGATCTTTTCCGACGCCTCGCAGGATGTCCTGAAGGGGCTCGGCCAGCTCCGCGATGCGGGGGTGGTCGGAGGTGCCCTCGCGATCCTCGCCATGTTCTTCTTCCTGCGCCGGTTTCGCACCACCCTGCTGGTCGCCCTGGCCATTCCCCTCTCGGTGGTGGCCACCTTCGTGCTGGTCTACTTCATGCGCCAGGCCGGGCTCACCGACATGACGCTCAACGTCGTCAGTCTCGCCGGCCTGATGCTGGCCCTGGGCATGCTGGTCGACAACTCGGTGGTCGTCATCGAGTCGGTGTTCAGACACCGCAACGAACTTCACGAGGACGCGGTGACGGCTGCCCTGGCCGGCACGAGCGAGGTGGCCCTGTCGATCATCGCCTCCACCGGAACGACCATGTGCGTCTTCCTGCCACTCATCTTCCTGACCTCCGGGGGCCGGTTCAAGCTCTACCTGGAGAACATCGGCCTGACGATCTGCGTGGTCATCGTCGCCTCGCTCGCCGTGGCGCTGACCATCGTGCCGATGGCAGCCGCCGTGGTGCTGCGCGATCAGGCCCCGCGACCGGCCCGCTTCATCGAGGGGCTGACGCGCCACTACGGCCGTCTGCTCGGACTGACCCTGCGCCACCGTGGGCTGTTCGTGGCCCTGATCGTGGCGCTGCTGGCAGGTTCCCTCTGGATGTTCTCCACCATCCAGAGATCGTTCTCCTCCCAGGGGCTCGAACGGTCGGTGGTGATCAAGGTCGACACACCCCGGCAGTACTCCCTGGCCCAGACAGAGGCACTCTACGACGATGTGTATGCCCGGCTGGATGGCGTTCGAGACACTCTGGACATCGCCGATATCAGCTACGCCTACGATCGAGGCAACGGTCGTTCCCGGGCGAGCTGGAGGCGCACACGCCAGTTCACCGTCTACCTGAAAGACGAATCGGAGAGTGGAGTCTCGACAGCGACCGCCCGGGACCGTATCCGCGACATCCTGCCGGTGAAGGCCGGCGTCAACCTGCGCATCGCCGCAAGCGAGGGACGTCACGGCATGTCCGGAGTCCAGGTGGAGCTGATGGGCGACGATCCGGGGGTTCTCGAGTTGATCAGCAACCAGGTGGCCGACCGGCTCGCCGGCCTGCCGATGATCCGGGACGTCGATACGTCGCTGGAGAGCGGGGACGAGGAGATCCAGGTCTCGGTTCAGCGGGAACGGGCGCTGGCCGCCGGCCTGTCGAGCCGCGCCGTCGCCGCGACGGTGAACAACGCGCTCTCCAGCCGGGCGATCAGCCACTTCAAGACCGGCGACCGGGAAGTCGACCTCATCATGCAACTGCGCGAGCAGGACCGGCAGACGCTGGACCAGCTCAAGAACATGCAGATGTTTTCCGGCACTAGCCGCTTGCCACTGGCCTCCCTTGCCGACTTCGAGCACGTGGAAGGACCGAAGAGCATCGAACGAGAGAACCATCTGGCGAAGGTCACGGTCTCGGCGAACGCCACCAGCACCGCGGCCACGTTCATGGCGATGCGCACCATCACGGGCCTGATGAACGAGATGCCGCTGCCGCCGGGGTACGAGTGGAGCTACGGCCGCTGGAACCGGTACCAGCAGAAGGACCAGCAGGCCGGATGGTTCTCCTGGCTGTTCGCCCTGCCCCTGGTCTACATGCTTCTCGCGGCACTGTTCGAGAGCTTCACCCAGCCGTTCACCATCATGTTCTCCGTGCCGTTCGCGCTACTGGGTGTCGGCGTGGTCATGAAGCTGGCCAACCAGCCGTGGGAGACCATGACCCTGATCGGGATGATCGTGCTGGTCGGCATCGTCGTGAACAACGCCATTGTTCTGATCAACCACATCAACTTCCTCCGGCAGAGCGGGCATGAGCGCAACGAGGCAATCATCCTGGGGGGCCAGCACCGCCTGCGCCCCATTCTCATCACGGCCATCACGACGATCCTCGGGATGGTGCCGATGATCGCGCCGTTCCTGTTCCCTCAGTGGTTCGGACCGGTGGAGGGCCGGGCCGCCACCTGGGCTCCCATCGGCCTGGTCATCGTCGGCGGACTGACGACGTCGACCTTCCTGACACTGGTGATCATTCCGACGCTCTATTCGCTCGTGGACGACACCTCGGCCTTCTTCCGGCGCGTGGCGAGGGCGGCGTGATGCGCGGAAGACGCCGTGTGGGTCGCCGCCGGCGGCGATGGATGCCCGCCCCGGCCGCACTGCTGCCTCTGGGCGCTCTGGTTCTGTTCGCCGTCGCGTGCGGCCGGGATCCGGCTTCCTCTTCGAGCCCACCGGCACAGGACCGCGCCGCCCCCCGGGGAGAGGCGCACACTCCCGCGTCCGCTGCCGGCCACACCGGCCCGGCCTCCGGCCACCGGCCGGGAATGCCGCCGGGAGCGGGCGGACCGTCCGCGGGGAAGGAGCCGGACACCCTGGCAGCCGTGCCGGTACAGACCGCCGAGGTCACCCAGCAGTCCATCGCGAACTACATAGAGACCAACGGCACACTGGAAGCGGAATACGAGATCGACATCGTGGCCCGCACCACCGGGCCGGTGGTCGAGCTGGCCGCCGAGGAGGGTGACAGGGTCCACGAGGGTGACCTTCTCGCCCGCCTCGACGACAAGGAATTGCGCACCCAGCTCGAGGTGACCCGGGTCGATCTGCACGAGGCGAGGCTGGCGTTCGAACGCGCCAGGAACCTGCAGAAGAACGCGCTGATCAGCTCCGAGAGCTTCGACCAGAGCGAGTCCGCATTGGAGGCCGCCCAGGCGCAGTTCGACGGCAGCACGGTTCAACTCGGCTACACCGAGATCCGGGCCCCGTTCGACGGCCTGATCGTGCGACGATACGTGGACTTTGCCCAGCATGTGGCCACCGGCGACGCACTGTTTCGCCTCTCCGACTTCACGCCGCTTCTGTGCCCCATCCAGGTTCCGGAGCGGGAGTTGCGCCGCCTTCATGCGCAGCAACCGGCTCACCTGACCGTGGAGGCCTTCCCCGGTGAATCCTTTTCCGCCTCGGTGCTACGCATCAGTCCCATCGTGGAGGCGGCAACAGGCACCATCAAGGTGACACTCGAGGTGGTCTCGAAGAACCGGTTGCGGCCCGGCATGTTCGCCCGCGTGTTTCTCGAGACCGACCGGCGCGACGATGCCCTTGTCATCCCCAGGAGTGCCCTGTCGCTCGACAGCATCTCGGACACGGTCTACGTGGCCACGTCGGGTGTCGCCGAGCGGCGCGACGTCGAGCTGGGTTACAGCGAGGGAGATCTCGTCGAGGTGGTCGACGGGCTGGCCGAAGGAGAGCAGGTCGTCGTGGTCGGCCAGGACGGGCTCACTGATGGCACACCCATCCGGGTGCTGACCGGCGACGACGAGAACGGCTCCACTTCGAAGGCGGCCGGTCCCGGGCAACGGCTCGCCGGAGGCCCGGGTCACGATCCAGGGGCGGCTCGCCCGCCCCTGGCAGGCCGCGGGCGGTTTGATCTGGGTCACGCCACGCCGGAGCAACTCGAGCGCGTGAAGAAGATGATGCGCGATCGCGGCATGACCGACGATCAGATCGAGGCACGACTGGCCCGGGCGCGTGAAGGCGCCGGCGCTGCCTCCCGGTGAGACCCCGGTGCATCTGATCGATTTCTCGATCCGGCGGCCGGTCAGCGTCTTCATCTTCGCTGTGGCAGCGGTGGTGTTCGGTGCCGTGGCGTTCTCCCATCTTGCCACCGACCTCCTTCCGGACATCACCTACCCGTCCCTGACGGTTCGCACCAACTACGAGGGTGCCGCGCCCCTGGAGGTGGAGAGCCTCGTCACCCGTCCGGTCGAGAACGCCGTGGGCGTGGTCAACAACGTGTCACGCGTGCTGTCGAGTTCCCGGGCGGATGTCAGCGAGGTCACCCTGGAGTTCGGCTGGGGCACCAACATGGACCTCGCCGCCCTGGACGTGCGCGAACGACTCGACATGCTGGTCCTGCCCGCGGATGCGGACCGGCCGATCCTGCTGCGCTACGACCCGTCTCTCGACCCCATCCTGCGCCTCGGGCTGCACGGCGAGGACGACCTCGTGCGCCTCCGTCTGGTGGCCGAGGAGCAGGTGAAACGAGCTCTGGAACGCATCGAGGGCGTCGCCGCCGCGGTGGTGAGCGGGGGGCTGGAGGAGGAGATCCAGGTCGAGCTGGACGAGCGGCGGATGGCGAGCCTGGGGCTGACGGCCGACCAGGTCGTCGACCGGCTCACCGCCGAGAACATCAATCTCACCGGCGGCCGGCTGCGCGAGGGGCAGGCCGAGTTTCTGGTGCGCACGGTGAACGAGTTCCTGCGCCCGGAGGACCTGCGGCAGGTCGTCGTCGACAGCTCATCGGGTGCCATCGTCCGGGTGGAGGACGTGGCCCGCGTGTTCCGGGGTCACAAGGATCGCGAGATCATCACGCGCATCGACGGCCAGGAGAATGTCGAGGTGGCCGTCTACAAGGAGGGGGGCACCAACACGGTCACGGTGTCGGATGCGGTGAAAGCCAGCCTCGATGACCTCGGCGGCCGTCTGGCGGAGATCGACCCCAGCCTGAAACTGACCGTGATCACCGACTCCGCTCGTTACATTCGCCGGTCCGTGGATGAGGTCGAACAGACCGCACTGTACGGCGGCGGCCTGGCAATTCTCGTCCTCTTCTTCTTTCTGCGCAGCTGGAAGACCACCCTGATCATCGGCATTGCCATCCCGATCTCGCTGATCTCCACCTTTTTTCTGATGTATGCCTCGGGCATCTCGCTCAACATCATGTCGCTCGGTGGTCTCACCCTAGGCATCGGGCTGCTCGTGGATAACTCCATCGTGGTGCTCGAGTCGATCCAGCGCAGCCGCGACGACGGCCTCGACGATGAGCAGGCGGCGCGCCACGGCACCGGGCAGGTGGCCCGGGCGGTGATCGCAAGCACCTTGACCACGGTCTGCGTGTTCGTCCCGATTGTCTTCGTGGAGGGCATCGCCGGGCAGCTCTTCCGGGACCAGGCGCTGACGGTCACCTATTCCCTGCTGATCTCCCTGGTCGTCGCGGTGACGGTGATCCCGATGCTCGCCTCCCGGCGGCTCCCCACCCGGGCCGGGACCGACGCGGCCGGTCCGGAGCCGCACGCGGCGGGGACCCGCTCGCGGCCCCGCCGCGTGCGGGACGCGCTGTCCCGGGTGGGGTTCGCCGCCACGGTCGGGGTGGCCCGGGGACTGCGCGGTGCCGCCTGGCTGGTCGAGCGCGGCCTTCGCGGCCTCCTGGCCCTGCCACTGGCCATCTTCAGTGCGTGGTTCTCCGCCGTCGGCAGGACGTACAACCATCTCCTCAAGCGCGTTCTGGCTCATCCCCTGCTGACCGTGGCGGCCGCCATCGCGCTCCTGGCTGCCAGTCTCGGGGTGTATCCAGGACTGGGGCAGGAGCTGGTGCCCGAGCTGATCCAGGGAGAGTTCTTCGTCAACATCACACTGCCCCCGGGAACCCGTCTCGATGTCACCCAGCGACGGATAGACGCTCTCGGCCGCTTCGCCGGTGGCATGGAGGGCGTGCAGACCGTCTACTCCATCGCCGGCACGTCGAACGAACAGGGTGGCGTGGCCGGAGAGCTGCGGGAGAACATCGGTCAGCTCACGGTGACCCTTGCCCCACCCATCTCCCGCGCACGGGAGGAGCACCTCATGGCTCGCCTGCGGGATCGCCTGGCGGAAGAGACGGCGATGACCTGGCGTTTCGGCCGCCCGTCCTACTTCAGCTTCAGGACGCCGGTAGAGGTGGAGATCCGCGGGTACAATCTCAACCTGCTGCAGCGTCTCGCCGCCGATCTCGTGACTCGCATGCAATCGATCCCGGGCCTCACCGACGTCAAGTCGTCCACCGAGGGCGGCAACCCCGAGTTGCAGATCCGGTTCGACCGGCCGCGTCTGGCGAGTCTCGGGCTGACCCTCGGCGCCGTGGCCGCGGTGGTGCGCGGCAAGATCCAGGGCACCATCGCCACCGACATCCAGCGCCAGGATCGAAGCGTGGATATCCGGCTCCGGGCCGGCGAGAAATTTCGGGACAGCGTCGCCGATCTGCGCCGTTTGACGGTTCACCAGGAGGGCACGACCGCCATCCCGCTGTCGGCCGTCGCCGATGTGCGCGAGGTGGAAGGTCCCGCCGAGATTCGTCGCGCCGACGGCAGCCGCGTTGCGGTGATCACGGCGAATCTGTCCGGACGCGATCTGGCCGCGGTCTCCGCCGATATCGGCGAAACCCTGTCCCGGATCAGCATGCCCGCCGGCTTCGATTACCAGATAGGGGGACAGCGCCAGGAGATGGAGACGTCGTTCACGAGCATGCGCCTTGCCCTGTCCCTGGCCATCTTCATGGTCTATCTCGTGATGGCCTCTCAGTTCGAGTCACTCATCCATCCGCTTGTCATCCTCTTCTCCGTGCCATTCGCAGCCATCGGCATGCTGTCGACCCTGTGGTTGTTCTCGGTACCGATCAGCATCGTGGCCCTCATCGGCGCGATCCTGCTGGCCGGCATCGTCGTCAACAACGCGATCATCCTTGTCGACTACACCAATACACTGCGCCGCTCGGGCATGGCGAAGGTCGAAGCTCTCGAGCAGGCCGGAAGGGTTCGCCTGCGACCGATCTTCATGACCACGGCCACCACAGTGCTGGGGTTGCTGCCCATGGCCATCGGCCTGGGCGCAGGGAGCGAGCTGCGCCGCCCGATGGCGCTTGTCGTCATCGGAGGCCTCCTGACCTCGACGTTGCTGACCTTGCTGATCATTCCCGCGGTTTACAGCCTCGTGGACCGCCGGCGCTGACCGGACCGTGAGACCTCGTCTCACCGGCCTGGCGACACACCCCGAACCGGGGCTCGAGGCGCCGTGTCTCCACCGGGCCGCCGGCCGGTCCGACCTCCCGGATCGTGACCCCGCACGCTTTGCGGACCGGATACGGACCCTGCCCGGAACCATCGTGAAGGTCGGCCTGGTATTCATCCTCGCCGTCATCGGTGGGCCCGCCATCGCGTGGGGGCCCGAGGGGCACCTGGTGGTCTGCGACCTGGCCTGGGACGCCGCCTCACCCGAGACACGTCAGGCGATCGATGAGCTGCTCGGCGGTGGAGGACGCGAGGAGTTCGTCGACAGCTGTCTCTGGGCGGATATCGTCAAGCATGACCGCTCGCATGGGTGGTCACGGCCGTGGCACTTCATCAATGTCCACGATGATGCGACAACGATCGACATGAGTCGCGACTGTCCGGCCGCGGGCTGCGCCGTCAGCGCCATCGTGCAGATGGTCGGCCTCCTGCGGGGCGGTCCGGCGGATGCACGCGTGTCGAGGTCGGATGCCCTGCGCTACCTGACACACATCGTCGGCGACCTGCACCAGCCGCTCCATGCCGGGCGGGCCCGAGATCTGGACGGCAACACCATCCGGGTCACGCTCCTGGGGGAGGCGACCACGCTGCACCGGGCCTGGGACAGCGGCCTCCTGCGTCAACTCGCCCCGGACTGGCGCCGTCTCGCCCGGCACCTGCGGTCGTGGCGGCCTCCCACGGGCGACATCACGCTGGATCCGCTGGTCTGGGCCGCCGGATCGCACACGCTGGCCATCGACGAAGCCTATCCACCGGCGGCGGACGGACATCTCGACCGCGATGACGTCAAGGTCACGCGGCCGATCCTCGAGGCCCGTCTGGCCCTGGCAGGCGCCCGACTTGCCGCTCTCCTGGACCGCGTCCTGATCGATCCCGACACATCCGAGCCACCGTTCTGGGTGGGGAGTCGCCACGGCACCGTGTTCCACCATCCCCGCTGCCGGGACGCGGCGGCCATCGCGCCGCCCAATCTGATCGTGTTCTCGCCCCGCCCGAAAGCTCGTCGGTTGCACCGCGGCTGCCCGCGGCGCTGATCTCGCTCCACGTGCAGGTCGAGGCGACTACCGGATGGGGTTCTTGTACATCGTGATCTCGTTGCCGGCGTCGTTGTGGACCACCTCGTCCATGAACAGACTGATCAGAAACAGTCCCCGGCCGCCAACCCGCGCGACATGTGTGCTGTCTCGCGGGTCCGGCAATGATGCAGGCTCGAATCCTGGCCCCTCGTCTCGCACGGTGTAGGCCGCGCCGGATCGAGAAACCCGGGCAATCAGCGTCACACGACGGTTGCAGTACGGCTCCATGCCCCGGCGCTGCTCCACCAGTTCCTTCCAGCCGCCGTCGGCTGTCTCTCGCAAGCCCGACGCGATCTCGAGATTGCCGTGGCAGATCGCATTGGACAGGGCCTCGCTCAGCGCGATGGTCAGACGGATCCTCTCGTTCTCGTCGCACTGCATCACCTGGGCGTGATCGGCGCCGAGGTGTTCGATGATCGCCGGCACGGCCAGCAGGTCGTTCTGGAGCACGTAGTGATGTTCCGACTCGACGAGGCAGCGGCGGACCTGTCGACTCTTGCGATCGCAGGAGACCACTTCGAGAATCTGCTCGAGAGTCCGGATCAGGTTCGACTGCAGGCTCTTCTTCGGCACATAGCTCACCGCCCCCTTCTGCAGAGCGCGGAGAGCAACCTCCTCGTTGCCGAAGGCCGTCATCAGGATCACCGGGAGAGACGAGAATTCACGACGGAGACGCTGCACGAGTTCGATGCCATCCATGCGCGGCATCTGCAGATCGGTGAGCACCAGGTCAGGCAGATTCTCCCCTTCGCGGAGGGACACCAGGGCGCTGGCCCCGTTGTCTGCGACGCGCACCGACACGTCGAACCAGGCTGTCTTCAGGATACTCTCGATGAGGTGCACGTCGAGCGGATTGTCATCGACGATGAGAACCTCGGGGCACGGGTCTGGCGGCGTCCTGATCATGGCGCCCGGTGCGGATCCGGCAACGTGAACAGAAAATTCGCGCCCTCGCCGGGCGCGGACTCGACCCGGATGCTGCCGCCGTGCCGTGCCACGATCTTCTGGCAGATGGCCAGACCGATCCCCGTGCCGGGATAGACCCCCCGGCCGTGGAGGCGAGTGAACGCGCCGAAGATGCGGTCGGCGTCCGCCGCCGCGATACCGATCCCGTGGTCCTGCACCGAGAACACCCACTCCCGTGACCCGCGGCGCGCGGAGATGTGCGCCCGCGGCGGCTCATCATCGTGAAACTTGAGGGCATTGCTGATGAGATTCTGGAAAAGCTGCGCCAGTTGACGCGAATCCCCGACAACGTCCGGCAGGGGATCCCGGGTCACCTTCCCCTGGCAGGACCGGATGCGCAGGTCCATGTCGCGCAGGATCCGATCCACGAGCCGTTCACAGGCCACGGTCTCCCGGACCGGTTTCCCGGCACCCACGCGAGCCAGGGTCAGGAGATCCCGGACCAGCACCTCCATCCGTTCCGCGCCCACCGTGAGCGCGTGCAGGTAGCCGGCGGAGATCGGATCCAGGTCGCCGCCGATCCGCTGGCCAAGCAGTTCGGCGTACGACGCGATGTTGCGGAGCGGCTCCTGGAGATCGTGAGACGCCACGTAGGCATACTGTTCCAGATCGGCATTCGAACGGGCCAGCTCACCTGTCCGGCGGGCCAGGGCAGCCTGGGCACGCATCTGCGCCGTCACGTCCCGGAAGACCACGACACCGCCCCGCCTTCTCCCGTCACGATCCTCGAGCGGGCGTGCATTGACACTCACCCACAGTCCTTCCGGGGCCCGCGCATGCCGCACGAAGATGCTGCATTCCTCCACCGATTCCCCTCGCATGGCGCGGACGAGCGGATTCTGGTCAACGGGAATCGGCGTCACCTGGTCCGGCTGGTACAGCCCGTACTGCTCATGCCACCGTTCGGGGCCGCCCTCCTGCGGACCGACATGCATGATGCGCTCGGCGGCCGGGTTGAAGTGCAGGAACCGGCCGTTCTCATCGGCCACCACGACGCCATCGCTCATGCTTGCCAGGACCGAGGCAAGAATATCACCACCGTCCTGGCATCCGGTTCCGGACGGCTGCGGAATCTCTTCGGTCGTCTCGTCAGACACCGGTCCCACATCTGATGCACCGCCGCCCAGGGGATGGCGGGCACCATTGGCGGCGGGAGGTGGGCTTCCTGTCACTCTGTTGCCTGTCATCGCGGCACCACGGGCCGGAACCGGCCGGCCAGAGGGGCACGGCCGGAGCAGGTCTGCATGGTCCGATTCTCGCCGCGAAACGACCCGAAGTCAACCATTTACCGCCACCAGCCGCCGGCCGGCCCGGATCGCCGGCCGGCATGGCTCGGACCCGCGCTGACGGCATCTCAGCAGCGATGGGGTCGGGAGGTGGCGGCGCGTCGATTGCCGCCTCCGGCGATCACGAGGCGGTCACCTTGCGGCGAGATGACGCTCGAAGAAATCCGTCATCCGGCGGTAGAAATGCCGTGAGGAATCCTGCCGGAATCCGTGCTTCTCGCGCGGGTAGATGGCATCCTCGTGGAGCACGCCCGCCTCGACGAACTTGCGAATCATCACCAGCGTGTTCTGCGGGTGGACATTGTCGTCCGCCGTGCCGTGCACGATCAGCAGGCGGTCCTTCAGATTCGCGGCATACGAGACGGCCGAGGAGAGATCGTACCCTTCCGGATCGTCCTGAGGCCGGTCGAGGTATCGCTCGGTCCAGATCGAATCGTACAGCCGCCAGTCGGTGACCGGCGCACCGGCGACGCCCGCCCGCCAGACGCCTGGCCGGTTCAGCAGACAGTACAGCGTGTTCGACCCGCCACCTGACCATCCCCAGAGTCCGATCCGTGCGGGGTCCACGAAGGATTGCTCGGTCAGATACTCGACGCCGGCGAGCTGCGCCTGCAGGTTCAGCTCGCCAAAGCGCCGGTAGGCCTTGTCCTCGCCGTCCTTGCCGAAGAAGATCGACGTCGGGTTGTCCACGCTGAAGATCACGTAGCCGGACTGGGCCATCTTCTTGTGCCACAGGTTGCGCCCGCCATCCCATCGGTTCAGCACCACCTGCGACGCTGGACATCCATAGTGGTACATGATGACCGGCAGGCGCTGCCCGGTGCCGGCGCCGATGGGGCGAAGGATCCGGGCCGGCAGACGCATGCCTCCGGGCCCATCGATGGTGAGGAATTCCCAGCGAGGGAGGTCCGCCGCCTCGTAGGGCGGTTCGGGAGCCGGAAGCGGCACCGGCCGATCAAGGACTCCCCCGCGAACCACTCGCCTCGGCGGGGTGTCCGCATCGGAGAAGGTGTGCAGCCAGAGACCGGTTCCAGGCGCCACGAGCGCCGTGTTCCAGCCCGGTCGGGCGCTCAGAGGCTTGACCGATCCCAGTGTGCGTGACAGCGGCACCCTGAAAACCTGACGATCGGTGGCACCCCACGAATCGGTTGAAAACGCCGTCACCGTGATCTCACCGGCATCCTCATCGACATCATCCAGCGACGTCACCGCCCAGTTTTCGGGCGTCAGCCGGCGTCCGCGGCGACCATCCGCGCCATACAGGAACAGGGCGCGCCAGCCGAGCCGGTCCGACCCCCAGATGAAACGTCCGTCGTCGAGAAAGGCGAAATCGTTGCCCAGATTCACCCACGTCGGCCAGCTTTCCGTGAGAACGGAGGGACAGTGACCGTCACGTGGTCCGCACAGAAGCAGCTCGAGTCGATCCTGTTCGCGGTTCAATCTCTGGATGGCCAGTGCCTTGCCGTCTGGACGCCAGGCCACCCGGGCCAGGTAACTCCCTGGATCGCCGGTCTGCATCCAGATCGTCTTCCCGTCGGGCACCGAGAGCACGCCGACCTGCACGACGGGGTTCGCCTCACCCGCCTTCGGGTACGGCTGCCAGGTGACCTCGGGGTACTGCGGCATGGCGTTGACCAGGGCGTAACGGCGCACCGGCGTGTCATCGAAATGATAGAACGCGATCTGCTTGCCATCGGGGCTCCACCAGAACCCGGTCGAACGACGGCCCCAGATCTCTTCCCAGTAGACCCAGTCGGTCTCTCCGTTGAGGGACTCGTCAGCAATACCGCCGTGAGTCAGGGCAGCCTCGGCGCCGGACGCCAGATCGATGAAATGAAGATCGTGATCGCGGACGAACGCCACGGCGGTGCCGGGCGGGGAGAACTTCGGATCGGTCTCGGCGGACTCCGTCGCGGTGAGCCGGCGCACGCCGGCCCGGGCCAGGTCGACCAGGAACAGGTCACCTGACGCCTCGATCAGCACGTCCTTGCCCGATGGCGACCAGTGGAAGGCGCTCATGGACTCGATCGCCGGCTGCGGTGACGCGGGCACGCCGCCGGCGGCGTCCTCGGACTCGGTGTCGCCGGGTGTCGGTTCGCTCGGGATCAGATCGCCGGCTGCCAGAAGGCGCCGGGTGTGACCCAGCACCGGATCCAGGATCCACAGCGCCTGTCCCTGCCCGTCGTCGCGCAGATAGGCGAGCCGGGTGCCGTCCGGACTCCAGTGAAATGCCTTCGGGGCCTGGCTCTTCCCTTCCGGCACGATATCGGTGAACAGGATCTCCCGGCGCTGGGCCGCCTGTGACCGACCCGGGAACGGCAACACGGCCTGTGCCAGGAGCAGACAGAGACTCACCTGAAGAAATCGTTTCCTGTGCGCCATGACAGGCTCCCCTCCGTGGACAGGTCCGGCCATCGCCGGGCGGGGTGATGATCGACCGCTCACCATACCATCTCGTGGCTCGCCCGGCCGGGGCCGGCCGTCGCCTCCATCACCGGGCCGGCTCCGGCCTCCGATCATGTTCCACGGTCTCGACGGTGAAATCGAACCGGCTCAACCCGGTCAGGAAGCCGGAATCCTTGCCGGAGATGGGGCCGAAGCTGATATGCGTGGCGTTGATGTCGGTCTCACCCCAGAGAGGGTCGACGTCCACCCAGCGGCCGTCGATGATCACCTCACTCCAGGCGTGGCCACCGAACGCCCGCTCGTCATCCCCCATGTAGATGAGGCCGGCCACCTCGCGGGCCGGAATGCCCACGCTCCGGGCCAGCGTCGTGAACAGCAACGCATGCTCCGTGCAGTCACCGCGCCGGACCTTCAGAATATCCATGACGCTCAACGGCTGGGCGGAGTAGCTGTCGTCGATGAAGGTCTGGACGAACCTCACCAGGGCACGAACCCGCTCCGGCCGCGTGCGGGCGTCGCCGATGGCGGAGCGGGCGAGGGAGACCACGGCAGGAGCGTGAACGGGATGCTCGACACTCTCCTGCAGATACAGCCCCGGATCGTCCACGACCTCAGCATCCTCGACCCCCCATTCCTCACCCAGCCGCAGATGAACCCCCCCGGCCGCGTCCTTGACGACCGATTGCCGCGGCCCCGCGGGGAGTCGGTCCACCGCACCCGACGATACGCCCAGGACCAGAGAGCTCACGGTGCGCGGATCGCCCAGGGGATGATCCACACGGGCCATGCCGAGGACGAACAGATCGGCCTCGTAGTCGGCGTCGTGAGCCTGGTCGCGCGTCTCGAGCCGGATCTCGAGATTCTGACCGAGAGAGCCGGAGAGCATGTGGCCCGATCCGTCGAAGCGAAACAGCCCGACGTCGCCAAGCACCGAGGAGAGCTGACGGACATCGTAGAACCGGACCGGGACGCCGTCCGCCACGGACTCCCGCACCGCCGTGATCTCGTACGTGTCGATGCTGCTCTGCAACTGCGAGACCGCAAACGAGCGTGCGACGAGGCGCGCTCCAGCCTGCCTTGGCGTCGAGAACCATGCCTCCGGCGTCAACGCGTCCTCCGCCGTGAAGTCCAGTGGGCCCAGACTCATCGTGCGCGTGGCATCGCCTTCCGTGATGACCGCCGAGAAACCATCCCCGTCCGGGAGCATCTTCACCTGGCGGCTGTAGGCCCCCTGCGCCATCTCGCTTTCGCCGCGCCGCAGACGGTAGGGAGCCTCCGCCGCGAACACCATCGTCTCCCGCATCGACATCGAGATGGGCGTGCCGAGAGCCTTCACCTTCATCTCCGCGTCCATCGCCATCATCAGTGTCGGCACGCCGCCCTCATGAGATCTCCCGGTCCACGTGTGAAGGAAGCCGATCTTCGTGCCCCCGGCGTAGACGCCGTACCAGTCCTCCTCCGGCCGGTCCGCGGCGGGGACCGCCAGCGGCAACCGCACCGGGACCGTCGTCGCGGCGGTGGCGAGGACCGGTCCGGCCGTCGCGCCGAGGAGCAGCGCGGCCGCGGTCCAGGCGATGCGTCGCGGCGTGGCGGTGCGCCGCCGGCGAAGCAACTCGCACCCGATGCCGGTGGCGCCGAGAGTCCTCATCGTGGCTTCCTCTCGCCTGGCGTGCGCGCCAGGACGATCTCGACAGGCACCCACATCTGCCGCGTCTCTGCCGCGACGATGGTGAACCCCGCGGCCGCCACGGACTCTTCCACATGAATCGGCCGACAGTCGAGGAGATTGGGGAAATGACGATGGGTCCACTCGAAGATCCCGCACATCAGGTCCTTGCCGCGCGGACGAGACATGCCCACCACCACCAGGCGGCCGCCGGGGCGCAGGATACGCCGGGACTCGGCCAGCACCTCGGGAATGTCGGGAGTATCGAACAGCTCCAGCGTGAAGCTCATGAACAGGGCATCGAAGCGGCCCGTGCCGAACGGGAGGCGCTGCCCGTCCCCGGCGAGCAGCGCCGCCGGAGCCTGTTCGTGCGCGAGGGTTTGACGACTCTGTTCGAGCATGCGCCGCGACAGGTCAATTCCGACAGCAAGACCTCCGGGTCCGGCGGCGCGAGCGAGCGTCGCCAGCGCATGGCCGGTGCCACATCCGACCTCCAGCACCACCTCCCCGGCGCCAACGGCCAGATGATTCAACCCCGCCTGCCGGACCGGACCCTCGCTCCGCTCGGCAAGCAGATCGTAGACACCACTGATCTTGTCGTAGAACGCGCGGACCTCGGCCCGGGAATTGAGGACGCGAAGAATGCTGTCCGGGCCGGAACTCATCTCATGCCATCTCGTGGCCAGCGCGTCGACAATGCGATGGCCAGGCGATTGTAGCGTGCGCCGCGGCGCGCGCCGCGGCGAGCCCGTGTGATGAGACGACCGCCGCCATCGAGTGGCTGCTCCCGGATGTCGCGCGCCCGGGCGGCATGCTACAGTCGCCACCGGTTGGGACGACAGATGACAGATCTGCCCGAAGCAAACGGTGGGGCACCCGGCCCCGGCGACCCGGAGAACCCGTCCGGGCTCTCCGGCATCGGCCAGCCATCGCCCCAGGAGCTTCCTCCTTACGTCATCGAGGGGGCCCGGTCGAGCCGCTCCAAGTGCAAGAGTTGCCGGCGAACCATCAAGAAGGATGTCCTGCGCCTCGGTATCCTCTTCGACGGTCCGTACGGCACAGGCTACCTCTGGCACCATTTGACCTGCGCGGCCCGTCGCCGGGCGGAAGAGCTCGAAGCAGCGTATGCCGCCGAGGCATGGAACGCGGCGAAGGTGGTGCCGGCCAAGATCCCTTCCCTCGACGAGCTGCGCCAGTCCGCCGCGGAGGTGGACGCTCGACGTCAGAAGCGCCGCGACTTGCCGTACGCCGAGATCGATCCATCCGGTAGAGCCAGGTGCAAGCAGTGCGGCGAGTTGCTGCCGAAGGGCGCACTGCGCGTCGTGCTCGGGCGGGAGGTCGAGTTCGGCAACCAGACACGGGTCGGTCCCGTCAACGTCCACCCCGCGTGTGTGGCCCAGGCGCTGACCGCGGACGACTGCGCCACGACCGCGGAGGATCTACAGGCGGAACTGGGCGCCCACAGCGATCTTTCCCCGCAGCAGATCGCCGACGTGCTGGCGGCCATCGACCCTCTTTCCTGACCGTCAGCCCGGCATCATGCCGGATCACGGCGCCGGCCACAGGCATCCGGCTCGTCGACTCACGAGGTGAGTTCCTCATCCGGCTCGATGTGAACCGTCACATCCTTGATGCCGAACTCGCTCTCCAGGACGGCCTCGACGCTGTCGGCGATGCCGTGTGCCTCCGCAGTGGAGAGCATCCCGTCCACGGCGATCACGACGTCGGCGGCGATCCCCGACCCCGAGGCGCGCGAACGCACCCGCCGCACGGCTCGTA
Organism: Acidobacteriota bacterium; assembly: GCA_046757965.1. Lineage (GTDB taxonomy): Bacteria > Acidobacteriota > Polarisedimenticolia > SMYD01 > SMYD01 > JBHHZI01. The sequence continues at coordinate 19,950 of JBHHZI010000020.1, forward strand.
CCGACGGGATCGCATGAACGGTCTGGATGACGTCCCCGGCATCGGTGGCCGCCCGGTCGACAAGCGCCGGAATCGCCCGGCGATACAGATCGAACGCCAGGTAGAACACCAGCCCGGCGATGAGCAGCGCGAACACCGCGTCGAGCCATGGCCATCCCCGGCTGGCAAACTGCCATCCCGCGATGACCGCGATGGTGGTGAGAACATCGCTCAGGGTGTGCCGGGCGTCGGCGTGCAGCAGATCCGAGCCAAGCCGCCGCGCCTGGCGGTGCTCCCATGCCGTCACCACCGTGTTGATCGCGAGAACCCCCAGCATCAGGGCGAGCCCCCAGCCGCTCTGGGCCACCGGCTGGCCGATGCGACCGATGGCATGCCATCCGATCTCGACGGCGATGACCGTGAGAAAGGTCGCCAGGCCGAACACCGCCAGGGGTTCGAATTTCCAGTGGCCGTACGGGTGCTCGCGGTCGGGTGGCTCGGCGGAGAGCCTCAGCGCCGCCAGCGCCAGACCGTTGCTGGCCAGGTCGGTGAGGGAGTGCACGGCATCACCGAGGATGGCCACCGAACCCGTTGACCACCCGACGATCACCTTGGTGACGAGCACCAGGAGATTCGCACACCCTTCGATGATCAGTACGGTCCGGACCGTCATGGACGCCCCCGCGGAGAAGGGTAGTGCATCCGTCCAGCCAGACTGCCGCGTGGCCCTGGAGGCGAGTTCAGTGTCGCCACCCGGTCCAGCCGGGCCCCCGGACGACCCGCCCCGGGAGAGCGCCGGTGTGCACACCGTCCCCCACGACGGGCACGCCGTTGACGATCACGTGGACCATGCCCGACGCGAGGTGGTGGGGCGATTCGTAGGTGGCCCCGGTCTCGATGCGGGCCGCATCGAACACCACCAGGTCGGCAAGAAAACCCGGCAGCAGCCGGCCGCGCTCGCGAAGGCCCAGATGATCCGCCGCCAGACCCGTGAGCCGATGAACGGCCTCGTCCAGGGAGAGGAGACCCTCGTCGCGGACGTAGTGTCCGAGCAGGCGGGCGACATTGCCATAGGCCCGGGGATGAGGGTTCGCGCGCAGGAAGACGCCCTCCGGAGCGACCGACCCCGCATCGGAGCCGAAGGTCATCCAGGGCAGGGTGATCTCGCGCCGCACGTTGGCCTCCGACATGAGGAAGTAGATGGTGCCGACCCGGCTATCGTCCTCGATGACCAGGTCCATCGCCGTCTCCTCCGGCGACATGCCCCGCGCGTCGGCAACCGAGGCCAGGCTGCGTCCGGTGAGCGGTTTCAGGGCCGGATTCTTGAAGCCCGCCAGCAGGATACGGTCCGGGGAGCCCGCCATGTCGTAGAGGTTCTCCCAGCCCTCGCCCGGCCCGGCCATCTCCCTGGCCACGCGCCTCCGTATGGCCGGGTCGCGCAGGCGAGCCACCCATGCCTCGTGCCCGCCCTCCTGCACCCAGGGCGGCATGGCAGCCTCCAGACCGGTGGCCCCGGCGGTATAGGTGTACATGTTCGCCGAGATCCTCAGCCCGGCGGACCGGGCTGCCTCGACCCGCTCGATCACCGCATCCAGCTTGTGCCAGTTGCGCTCGCCGGCCGCCTTCAGGTGATAGATCTCCGCCGGGACGCCGGCCCGGCCCGCGATGGCCAGCAGTTCATCGACGGCCTCGACCAGCCGGTCTCCTTCGCTGCGCAGATGAGAGATGTAGATGCCGCCCGTCTCTCCCGCCGCCGCCGCGAGAGCCACGAGCTCGTCGGTGTCGGCGTACGACGCCGGGGCATAGATCAGCGACGAGGAGACGCCGAACGCCCCCTCGCGCATGGCCACTCGCACCAGGTCCTCCATGCGAGCCAGCTCGGCAGCCGTCGGAGCACGGTCCTCATATCCCACCTCGTGGATCCGACACGTGGTCGCCCCGACGAACGACGCCACGTTCGGCGAGATGCCCCGGGCCACCAGCGCTTTGAGTCCCTCGCCCAGGGTCGTCCACGTGATGGGGTAGCGCACGTCGCCCTGACGGGCCACCGCTTCCTTCTTCATGGTCTCGTTCAGCGGCCCCATCGACATCCCTTCGCCGAAGATCTCCAGCGTCACACCCTGCAGGATGTCGCTCATCGACCGTCCATCGGCCATCAGGCTGTCTGTGGCCCAGCTCAGCATGTTGATGAACCCGGGCGCCACCACCAGGCCGGTGGCATCGAGCTCCAGGGGCGCCCGGGCCGCGGACAGATCCCCGACGGCCGCCACCCGATCTCCGCGCACTCCCACGTCCGCCTGCACCGACCCGGTCCCGCCGCCGTCGAGGACCGTCCCATGTCGCACGATCAGGTCGAACGCCGGCTCCTCATCCAGGGTCCGGTCTTCCACGCCTCCCTCCGCACACGCCGACACCAGGACCAGCAGAACGCCCAGCACCCCGACCCCGCGGCGCCGGCGAGGTCCCCGGAACGACGCCGTCCTGCCGGCCACGACCTCCGGTCTGTTTTTGACAGCCACGCCCGCATGATGCACCTTTCTTGCGGAAAGGCGAAACCGTGGTGGACCCGACAGCCCGACAGGACGCCGACGAGCCCCGCCGGCAGGAAGACGCGTACAACACCCGGGTGGTCGAGGTGCATCGGATCCACGCGTCCCTCCAGATCATCCGGGTCCGTCCGGATGTCCCGTTTCCTCCGTTCTCGGCGGGCCAGTACACGATGCTGGGCGTGGGCGAGTGGGAGCCCGGGCCAGCCCCAGCAACCCGCCCGGCCGACCGCGACGGACTCCTGCGAGGCCCGTATTCCATCTCCTCGCCCATCCTGGACCAGACCGGCGAGGCCTTGCTCGATCCGGCCGACGAGACCGCCCTGGAGTTCTACATCGCCAACGACAGGGGAGCACTGGCGTCGCGCCTCTTCTCCCTGAGACCCGGCCGCAGGCTCTGGCTCGCCGCCGGTGCGACCGGCCAGTTCACACTCGACGGGATCGACCGGGAAGACGATCTCCTTTTTCTGGCCACGGGAACCGGAGAGGCCCCTCACAACCGGATGATCTGGGATCTGCTCCGCCGCGGCCACGGCGGCCACATCGCTTCTGTGGTCTGCTGCCGTCATCGAGTCGATCTCGGCTACCGGCGCGTGCACGAGACGCTCGCCCGTCTCTGTCCACGCTACACGTACATCCCGTGGACCACCCGGGAAGGGCCCTGGCCGAGACGTCACGTCCAGGAACTCCTCCTCGACGGCACGCTCGCCCGGCAGGCCGGGTTCGCCCTCGACCCGGCCACCACCTGCGTCTTCCTCTGCGGGAATCCCGCCTTCATCGGGAGGCCGATCCAGGCCGGGTCCCGCCGGGTCTATCCCGAGCCGCCGGGCATCATCGAGATCCTGGAGACCCGCTTCGACTTTCCGGCGGCCGGCGACGACCCGGCGCACGACCGCATCCGATTCGAGCGCTACTGACGCCGCTGCCACGTCCCACCCGTCGAGAGGCGCCCTGGCACCGGGTCCCGACCGAAGGACACAAGCATCCAGGAATCAAGCGGTTAGGCGAGAACCGGCCGGGAGATTGCCCCGGACGCGCTCGGTGTTCACCGACCAGGCGAGAATTCACCCGCTCGGCACCTCGACGGATGGTATCGGTCGAGCCGATGCTGGTACTCTTGGGCGATGGTCGATCCGTCGCCACCCACATCTGCCCGGGTCACCGCCCTGAGCCACGCCATCGTGTGGGCCGCGGTCATCCTCGGCTGTGCCTGGGTGACTCGCGGCAGCGGGATGACCCCGTCTCTGCTGATCATCCTCGGTGGGGGTGCGGCGGCAAGCCTGATCGTGAACGACCAGTCGTCTGGCCCGCCGGCATGAGGCGGTGATTCATCGTGGAACCTGATCGTCTGATTCCGAGGTGCTCCTGATGCCGACCAATCCCCTCATCGCCCTGAACAGGGCCGGCCAGTCGGTCTGGCTGGACAATCTCGCCCGCCCCCTGATCGCCGGAGGCAAACTGACGAGACTGATCCGCGAGGACGGCATCTCCGGCATCACGTCCAACCCGGTGATCTTTCGCAACGCCATGCTGTCGGGCACGGCCTACGATGCCGGGATCCACGACCTGGCCGCGGTCGGGCGATCGACCCGGGAGATCTACGAGACGCTCGCCATCGAGGACATCCAGGCCGCGGCCGACCAGCTCCGACCGGTCCATGAGGCAACCGCGGGCGTTGACGGGCAGGTCAGCCTCGAGGTCTCTCCGCACCTCGCGCGGGACGCGGACGGGACCGTCGCCGAGGCGCGACGGCTCTGGGAGGCGGTGGACCGGCCCAATCTTCTGATCAAGATTCCCGGCACCAGCGAGGCGTTGCCGGCCATCGAGGAATGCCTGGCGACCGGTATCAACGTTAATATCACGCTGCTGTTCTCCATCGACATGCATCGCCAGGTGATCGACGCGTACTTCCGGGCGCTGACGCGCCGTCAGGCCGCTGGCCAGCCCCTGAACACGGTCGCCTCCGTCGCCAGCTTCTTCCTGAGCCGGATCGACACGGCGGTGGACGCTGAACTCGATGCCCTCATCGCGCGAGGAGACGGCGCCGATGACGCCCGGGCGCTGGCGGGCCGGGCCGCCGTCGCCAGCGCCCAGCTCGCCTACGGTCTCTGGACCGAGATGCACACCGGCGATCGCTGGGCGAAGCTGGCGCGTGGCGGCGCGCGTGTTCAACGGCCGCTCTGGGCGAGCACGTCGACCAAGAATCCTGATTATTCCGACGTGATGTACGTCGAGCCGCTCGTCGGGCCATCCACGGTGAACACCATGCCGGAGGTCACCATCGACGCCTTCCGTGACCACGGCGAGGTCGCCCGCCGGGTGGATGCCGACCTGCCCGGTGCGCGGGATGTGACGCACCGTCTGGCCGGGCTGGGCGTGGATCTGCCGGCCATCACCGACCGCCTGGTGAGCGAGGGCATCACCAAGTTCATCGACCCGTTCGACGAACTTCTCGCCACTCTCGACGGCAAGCGCGTCGCCACACTGCCGGCGGACCAGCAACCCGTGAGCTGACACCGAGAGCGCCGGCCCACGGGTCATGGTCGCGTCGCGCCGGTTCAGCCTTCAGCGGCCGGCTTGGGTTCGTCGGTCTTCAGCAGGTCATCGAGTTTCTTGTCGACGACCTTGCCGGCGTCGTACTTGCTCACCGTCACGGCGAATTCAAAACCGTCCCGGGCGACATAGCGCTGCCCGCTGTCGGCATCCTTCTCCGCACCGATGCGGTACTTGATCACCTCCGGTTCCGGAACCGCCTCCTTCTCCTCTGCCGGCGTCTCCACCGGCTGGGTCTGGTCCTGTTCTGCCGGCGTCGAGGCCACGTCCGCGCTCTCCGGCGCCTTCGGCGTGCGCACGAGCGCGACCTGGGCGACGGGGTGATCCAGGCCCTGGGCACTTCCATCGATCTTCCCGATCGGATCGATCAGCCACATCGAGGCCAGCCCGCGCACGAAGGTGTCCACCTTGGACGCATCCAGCTCCTTGCCCGAGGCGCTGGCCGGCGAGGCGATGGACCAGACGCCGTTCGTACGGGCCAGACTGAACGCACCGGACGCATTCTCCACATCCACCGCAGTGATCTCGTCGAACGGAACGTCGACGAACTTCTTGTCGACCCAGGAGCCTGCATCCGAGATCAGCTCCGACGTGGAGAATCCCATCGCCTCGAAGACATCATCCGTGTCCGTGGAGCGGACGTGAGTGATCCGATAGTTCGGTGAGGTGCCCACCAGCAGGTCGACGTCGGGGTCGGCCGACGGGTCCTTCCAGACCTGCACACGGCGCTCGAAGTCATCGTCGGTGACCTTCAGGGCCGAGTGGTACCGGCTGCTGGTCACGACCGGCCGCCGGACATCGATGTCCTTGAGCTTGTCGAGGAGATCGCTGACCTTGCTGGCCGCGACCGGATAGTCGCCGGCCTCGGGCAGGACCCAGCCATCGTCCTTGCGCGCCAGAACCACCGAGTGGTTCTCGCCGTCCGCGATGGCGACCTTCTCCGGTGTGATGGAGTCCAGGACCGGCAGCAGTTCATGGGGCGCGTCCACCGCTGCGGCGCCGGTCAGGCTCGAGAAATTGAGCGCGGCGATGAGGAGCAACTGGGCGGCGAGCAGCACGCCGAGGATGGTGTGGGTGCGATTCATCGGGTCAGCCCTCCTGGGAGGCGCGCCGGGTTCGGACCTGGACCGGTGCGACCGCGATCAGCGGCTCGGTGTTGCGCCGGCGCCACGCACGATAGGTGCCCAGACCGAGCAACACGAGGATCGGAATGATGTAGTTGGCGCCCTCGACGGCCATCTCGGTGCCACGCTCCGTCCGGGCCAGTCGCCGGGCCCCCCCTCCGCGGGCCCGGATGCTGAGCATGTCGCTGTCCAGGTTGGTCCAGTCGATGAGATTCTGGACGAAGGCCAGATTCTCCGTGAAGAATCCACCATGCTGGCGGCCCAGGGCGCGTGCCACGAAGTCACTGATGAACGCCGTGTCCCCGATGACCACCAGGCGCGTGTCGGTCGATTCCTTCAGGGGAACCTGCGTCGGCCCCGACTTTTCGGCGCCGCCCTCGGAAGAGGCGGAGTCCGATCCGGACGTCGGGGGTTGCTTGTCGGCGAAGAAGCTCTTGAACTTGCCGCTGAGTGCCACCGCCAGCAACTGGGGCTGGGTCCCCTCGGCCGGCACCGTGTAGTCGGTGTAGCGCACGCTGGACAGGTCGTCGCTGGTCCATGAGGCCGGCGATGATCTGAGGATCTCCGTGACGTCGAGATCTCCGGCCTTCTCCGGATCCACCGAGATGGGGCTCCCCCAGTAGATACCGACCGCCTCCAGGCGGGCCGTCATCTCCCGGCTGAGGAGTCCTTCGTCCCGGACCTCGACCAGGTACGGATACGGCTTCATCACCCAGGTCCTGATGGTCCCCAGGACCGTCTGGCGAGCCTGGGGAATGGGGAGCGGCTGGTTGCGATCATCCAGGACCAGCGACTTCTGCACCGTGACGCCGTTGAAGGCGAGCCAGTCCTCGAGACCCGAATGCACCGGCGTGACCGACAGATCGCGTGTGAAGTTGGCCTCGTATGCCCCGCTGCAGAGAATCACGCGACCGCCCCGCATCATGTACTGGTCCAGGTTGTAAACCTGCTCGTCGCCGAAGTCCTTCGGCTTGAGCACCAGCAGCACATCGACGTCGCTGGGCACCGGTGAGGAGAGATTGACGTCCTGGACGGTGTAATCCTGACCGAGAACCTGCTTGATCTGCTGGTACTCCGGCGGCGGCTGCTGAGGCATCTGTCCCTGCATCTGGAGCTGCTGCATGACCTCGGGAGGAATCGACGGACCGGGCGCCACGACGCCGACCGTCTTCAGAAACCCCGGCGCCTCGCGACGCAGGGAGCTGTCCACCGCCTCGCGCACGGCCGCCGCCGTGACGCCCTCGGCGGCGAGCATGAGCTGCTCGATCCGGTCGCCGACCTGCAGGTAGCCGTTCAGGTAGAACTGCTGATCGCTGAACAGACCCAGGCTCATGGGCTGGGCGCCGAAGCGCGCCATCACGTCAGCTTGTGCCTGCTCACTGCTCGTCGGATCGATCTCCTCGTAGACGAATCGTCCGCCGGACTTCTCGCCCAGTTCCTGGGCAGCCTTCCGCACGGCATCGGGCACCTTGCTGAGGATGTCCGGCAACACGTCAGGCGTCATGACCGCCGTGAACTTCACGGGTCCTTCGATCTGGTCGAAGAGGTCCGCGGTGCTGTGGAACCCGTAGACCACCTTCTTGATCGCCCGTGTCAGGTCGTACTCGAGATTGCGGAGATGCACGTCGATATCGCCATCCGGCAGCGGGTCCACCTGGATGAGATCCTGGAAGCCGTAGCGGACGTACTGGTCGCCGTAGCGCACCACCACCGCGAAGTAGGCATTGACGATGCCGCTCTCGTACTTCGAGGCCAGCCGGAACGGCGTGCTCTCGACCCCGAAACGGTCGTTGGCCTCCTGTTCGGCCACCTCGTCCTCCCCGGGGTCGACGATCTCGATGTGAACGCGATCACGAGACAGCGCCCGGTACTCCTCGAGGAGGTCCTGGATGGCCGGCACCAGCGGCGCCAGCTTCGGGTGCGTGCGCCGGGAGAAGTACCCGGTGATCGTCAGGTTGTCATCGAGCGACGACAGCAGGCGCCGGGTGGCCGGAGTGATGGAATAGATCCCCTCCTCGGTGAGATCCGCACGCATCCAGGAAAACCCCGCGATCAGGATATTGAAGGCCACGAGATTCAACGCGGCCAGAACCAGCGTCAGCACCAGTGAACTCTTCAGCATGCGCTTGTTCATGTTCGCGCTCCCTCAGGCCCACCGCCGGGCTCGCAGCGCGCCCACGGAGGCGGCCAGGAAGAACCCGGTCAGGCTGACGTAGTAGACAAGATCGCGCACATCGATGACGCCGCGGGCGACGCTCTCGAAACGGCTCGATGTTCCCAGAGCGCGAAACAGTGCGGCGGTGGCGTCGGGGAACAGCCCGGAGAACGCCTCCGTCCCCATGCCGTAGAGGCCGAGACAGATGACCAGGGCCAGAATGAATGCCAGGATCTGATTCTCGGTGGTGGCGGAGATGAACTGTCCGGCCGCGAGGTAGGCCCCACCCAGGAGCAGACCACCCACGTAGCCTCCGATGACGGGACCCCAGTCAAGATCTCCCAGGGTACTCACCGAGATCGGCAGCGCCAGGGTCAACGCCAGCCCGGCGCCCACCAGGGCCCAGCTCGCCAGGAACTTGCCCAGCACCAGCTCCGTGTGCCGTGCCGGCAGGGTCAGGAGAACCTCCATGGTGCCCTGCTTGTCCTCCTCGGCCCAGAGGCGCATGGTCAGCGCCGGCACCAGCAGCACCATGAGGAAGGGCAAGCTGTCGAACAGGCCGCGCAGGTCGGCGCGGCCGCGGGCGAAGAACGCGTCCACGTTGAAGAAGGTGAACAGCGCCGCACCGACGAACACGAGAAGGAAGATGTAGGCGATCGGCGAGTTGAAGTACGCCCTCAGCTCCCGGCTCGCCACCGCGCGGATGCGTGTCATGCCGCCACCTCCTCGCCTGTCTCCGTCAGCTCACGGAATACCTGTTCGAGTGACTTGTCATTCCGGTGGAGATCGCGGAGTCGCCAGCCGCGGGCCCTGGCAATCTCGGACACCGTCTCTCCCATCTCGCGGTTCTCGGCCAGTCGCAGGTGGAAGGTGACGAACTCGCCCTCCTCATCGTGCCTCTCCACCGCGGTGACGCCCTCGAGACCGGAGAACAGTGCCTGGGCCGCGCCGGGGTCGTCCGGCGCGATGGTCACCGACTGCACACTGGAGCGGGTCAGGTCCTCGAGCGACCCATCGGCGCGCACACGGCCATCGATCAGGATCACCGCCCGGCCGCAAGAAGCCTCGACCTCGGGAAGGATGTGCGTGGAGAGGATGATGGTCTTCTTCTGACCCATCCGCCGGATGAGGTCGCGCACCTCGACGATCTGGTTCGGGTCCAGCCCGGTGGTCGGCTCGTCGAGAATGAGGATCTCCGGGTCATGCAGGATGGCGCCGGCCAGTCCGACACGCTGGCGAAACCCCTTGGAGAGTTGCCCGATGGGACGCGTCAGCACGTCCGTGATGCAGCACTCGTCCACCACCTGACCAAAACGCTGCCGCCGGGTCGCCGGCTCCAGCCCCCGCATGTCGGCCATGAACCGCAGGTACTCCTGCACCAGCATGTCGCCGTAAAGCGGTGCATTCTCAGGCAAATACCCGATCTTGCTCTGGACGACGAGGGGCTCGTCGATGACGTCGTGCCCGGCGACGGTGGCCGTCCCCGAGGTGGGGAGCAGATAGCCCACCAGGATCTTCATCGCCGTGGTCTTGCCGGCTCCGTTGGGGCCCAGCAGACCGACGACTTCACCCGCCTGGATCGACACGGAGATGCGCCTCAGCGCGGTGGTCTCTCCGTAATTCTTCTCCAGGTCCGTGATCTCGATCATGCTTCCTCCTGCATCACAAAGATCGCCATGTGACGGCGGGGCCTTGTGGCGTGGTCCGGACGGGAAAAGAGCGGACGGATCTTCAGGTGCCGTGGTCTCACAGCGGTCGTCAAATTCCGCAGCATCTCCATGCGTGAAAGGACGCAGATTTTACCGCCGCCGGCCGCAAGCCGTCAATCGTGCCGGTCTGTCACCGGGGGGCGAGCGGGCAGGCGCCGGCCGGCGCCCCGGGCCCATTTCGGCCGTCGCCTGGTCCGGTGCCGAGTTGACCTGCGCGGGAGGCGGTCTTACACCTAGAGCAGGCCAGGATCGACAGATTATCCCCGGCCGGCCCGGCCGACCACCGGGCAAACAACCGATTCAACAGGGGCCGCGGGCCGTCCGGAGAATGGTGCGGCGAGCGACCCGGAAAGGACATTCCATGTATCGAACGACGACTCTCTTCGATGAGCTCTCACAGGTTTTTCAGGGTCTCGACGAGGCCCTCAGCGCGGCCGACCCCACGGCCAACCGCCTACGGCTGTGGCCGGCCCCGACACGGGCTCTGGCGCGCCTGTCGTCTGGCACCGGACGCTTCTGCCCGCCGGTGGAGGTCGCCCGGCGAGACAAGGACCTCGTCTTTCGCGCCGAACTCCCTGGTGTGAAGCCGGAGGAGCTGGATGTCCAGGTCATCGACGGGCACCTGGTCCTGCGCGGTGAGAAGAAGGCCGCCGCCGAGGAACAGGACGCCAACGTGTTCTACCGCGAGGTCACCCACGGCACCTTCGAGCGCTCGTTCATTCTGCCCGAGGGGGTGACCGCCGAGTCGGTACAGGCCCGCTTCGACAACGGCGTGCTGACCGTCACCATCCCCGAGGCCACGGCGCTGGAGGGAACCCGGCGGGTGCCGATCCAGATCGAGGGCGGCAAGACCGCGGCAACCACCGAGGTCAAGAAGTCAGCTTGACCCACCGTCTTCCGGCACGGGCGAAGACGGCATCCACTGGACGGGGCCGGGACAGATCCCGGCCCTTTTATTTGCTGCAGGGAACGCATCCGGGGGGCGGGGGGGGACCC